>NZ_JASJUT010000001.1:453564-1005767 GCF_030135505.1 Pseudoalteromonas obscura | reverse complement strand
AGAAAAAACCATAGCCAAGCTATCGGTGAGTAAAGCGTGTATGTATTTGGGCATTACTCGGCAAGCTTATTACAAGCGTTGTAAAGTGAATGCAAACAACGCACTACTTGAGCAAAGTGTTTGACCCGTCCTAAATCGCGTTGACACTTTTCAAACTTATTTTGGAGAGTGTGGTGTGAATGAATGGCCACTGCGGTTGACCAAATATTCCTCTTATTATGGTTGATTTACCGATAATTGGTATTGCAATTAGCGCTGTTATTGCAAAGTAATCTTATTTAGGACAAGATTAACAATTACCGCAGAGCGGTTTTTAATTAAATACTTTTACAGCAAAGGTCGGGAGATAGCATTGGCATTTTTGTTTGAATATGGCTTATTTTTGGCAAAAGCGGTGACAATCGTCATTGCTATTGGCGCCATTATTGTTTTAATTGTGGGCGCAAGTCAAAAACCAAAGAGCAAATCTGGAGAGATTGAAGTCAAAGATTTATCTTCTCAGTTAGCAGAAACGAAAGAAGAATTTTTACAGCGAACACTAGATAAAAAAGCATTAAAAGCACACCTTAAAGAAAACAAGAAGAAGACGGATGAAAAACCTGAGAAGCAGGCGTTTGTCATCGACTTCTCTGGTAGTATTGACGCGCATGAGGTGGCGAGCTTAAGAGAAGAGATCACCGCAATTTTGACCATTGCCAACAAAGACAAAGACCAAGTACTTGTTAATGTGGAAAGTGGTGGCGGCGTTGTCCATGGATATGGTTTAGCGGCATCTCAGCTGATCCGTTTGAAGCAAGCTGGTTTGCCTCTGACTATCAGCGTTGATAAAGTCGCAGCAAGCGGCGGTTACATGATGGCATGTGTTGCAGATAAAATTGTTGCTGCACCTTTTGCGATTGTTGGCTCGATTGGCGTACTGGCTCAAATTCCTAATTTCAATAAAATTTTGAAAAAGAACGACGTTGATTTTGAACAGATCACAGCAGGCGAATATAAACGCACGTTAACCATGTTTGGTGAAAATACCGACCAAGGCCGTGATAAATTCAAAAGTGAAGTAGAACATACCCACACGCTATTTAAGCAGTTTGTAAGCGAACACAGACCGAGCCTAGATATTGACAAGGTTGCTACGGGCGAACATTGGTTTGCGACTCATGCCAAAGAATTTGACTTGGTTGATGAAATCAAAACAAGTGACGATTTACTCTTGGAGTTAAACGAAACTCACCAGCTTTTCAGTGTGAAGTACAAAACCAAAAAGGCATTGGCTGAGCGCTTTGGACTTGGTCTGAGTATTGTTGCTGAAAAACTTGGCATTAAGCTCCTATCTCAACTGCAAACAAATACTTATAAGTAAACATTTGGTTTTTGGCCCGTTCCTGAAAGTTTGACGGGCCAATTTAAACAAGCGAAAGCGCAGAACCTGACATTTCTCACCTCAACAATATAATCACTTGTTACAGCAAGTAAATACTGCCATTTGTAAGTAGGACTATTGAAAGTTCTATTCTTTCCGATTTTACGTTTTTAAAGTGTTCGCGAAAAAGTACCGTTTTCAGGTGCTTAAATTTCATTTCGGCTGTTTGGGGACATAAAATGTTACAATATAACTTTAGACTCTAATTTCTGTAACCTCAGCGAATATTTACATACGTCTATCATTTTTTAAGTTAATGTTGACGAGGATAAAAACTAAAATCAACATCGGTGGGAAAATGAATGTACTACTAAAAGCAGCTGTAGCTGTGTCTTTAGCGTGCGCTAGTTCGAATACACTGGCCGCGAAATCAGATGTGGAAAAGTCAATTTTTAGCAGCAAAACCTTTGAAGCGATGAAGCTGCGCAATATTGGCCCGGCTTATATGTCCGGTCGTATTGCAGATATTGAAGTTGACCAAAATAATCCATCTACTTGGTACACTGCGGTGGGATCGGGTGGCGTATGGAAAACAGAGAATGCGGGCACAACCTGGACACCAATCTTTGATAAACAAGCGGTGTATTCAACAGGTGATGTGACTATAGATCCGAGTAACTCAAACATTATTTGGGTTGGCACCGGAGAAAATAATGGAGGCCGACACATCAGTTTTGGTGACGGTGTCTACAAATCAATGGATGGCGGTAAAACATGGAAAAACATGGGCTTGAAGAAGTCAGAACGTATTTCCGACATTATTATTCATCCAACAGACTCAAATACAGTTTGGGTTTCGGCGCAAGGTCCGCTTTGGACTGGTGGTGGTGAGCGCGGGTTATATAAAACCACTGATGGTGGTGAAACTTGGAAGTTGGTACTCAAACCAGAAGATGAGTGGACAGGCGTTACCTCACTATTAATTGATCCGAGAAACCCAAATAAACTTTATGCTGCGACTTGGTCTCGACAAAGAAAAGTTGCAACTTATGTTGGGACGGGGCCTGCTTCAGGGATTCACACATCAGATGATGGCGGTGAAACTTGGACAGAACTAAAAACAGGCTTGCCAACTGGTAACATGGGTAAAATAGGTCTAGCGATTTCGCCTATCAACCCAGATGTTGTGTATGCTGCGGTTGAAATTGATAACCGCAAAGGTGGACTATACCGCTCGGCAAACCGTGGTCAAAGCTGGACCAAGATGTCTGATGAAGTTGGTGGCGGAACAGGTCCTCACTATTACCAAGAGATCTTCGCTGACAAGCACCAGTTTGATCGTATTTACATTGCGAGTAACTACAGTAAAGTTTCCGATGACGGTGGTAAAACTTGGACACCAATTAATACCAAACGCAAGCACGTAGACGACCATGCCATGGCATTTCACCCAACAGATCCTGATTTTGTGTTAATCGGCTCTGATGGTGGTATTTATATGTCTCATGACCGTATGGCTAACTGGCGCTTTATGGCTAATTTACCATTGACACAATTCTATAAAGTCGCGCCTGATGATTCTAAGCCATTTTATAAAGTTTATGCTGGTGCGCAAGACAACTCTACACAAGGTGGCCCATCACGTACTGTACGTGAAGAAGGTATCAAGAATAAAGACTGGTTCTTAACTCTTGGTGGTGATGGACATCAACCAGCTGTTGAGCCCGGCAACCCGGATATCATGTATTCTCAATGGCAGCAGGGCAACTTAACGCGTCATGATCTTAAGACTCGCGAGAATGTTTATATCAAACCTCAGCCACGTCCAGGTGATCCAGCTGAGCGCTTTAACTGGGATGCGCCAGTAAATGTTTCGACGCACGACCCTAAACGCGTTTATTTTGCTTCGCAACGAGTTTGGCGCTCTGATGACCGCGGTGATAGCTGGACACCGATTTCTGGTGATTTGACTAAAAACGGCAACCGTATGCATATCCCTATGATGGGTAGGACTTGGTCGGTAGAGGCAGGCTGGGATCTCTACGCCATGTCAGAGTACCACACGATTGCGAACTTCTCAGAAAGTCCTGTTGACGAAAATATATTGTGGGCTGGTACTGACGATGGCCTGATCCAAGTGACCAGTGATGGCGGTAAAAATTGGAAAAAGATTGATTTGAAGCGTGTTAAAGGCGTACCTGAAACTGCGTATGTCAATGATATCCGTGCAGACTTGTTCGATCCAAATACTGTCTATGTGGCCCTTGATAATCACAAGTACGGTGACTTCAAACCATATCTGATCAAGTCGACAAACCTAGGTAAAACTTGGAAGTCACTTGCTAAAGACTTGCCTGAGAAGCACTTAGTGTGGCGAATTGTACAAGACCACGTCAACAAAGACTTAATGTTTATTGGTACTGAGTTCGGTATTTTCTTCACCGTGGATGGTGGTAAAAAGTGGACCGAGTTAAATGGCGGGATCCCAACGATTTCAACCCGTGATGTAAAAATACAGCGCCGTGAAAATGATTTAGTGGCGGGTACTTTTGGCCGTGGTATTTATATTCTTGATGATTACGCACCGCTGCGTACATTGACAGAGCAAGCCATGGAGCAAGAGGCTATCCTGATGGGTCCAAGCCGTCCGGTTAAATGGTTCCAGCTAGATACAAACCACAGCAATACGGATGGTGATGATCGATATGTAGCGAAAAACCCTGAACATGGTGCTACCTTAACTTACTTCTTAAAAGACAGCTTATTAACGGCTAAAGAGCAGCGTCAAAAAGCTGAAAAAGAAATGGTTAAAGAAGAGAAGTATCCTAAGTATCCAGCATGGGAAGACATCGAAAAAGAAAATCAAGAACCAAAACCTGTGGTCTATCTTGAAATTCGTGATGCGCAAGGTCAATTTGTTGACCGTGTTGCTGGCAAAGCAAGCAAAGGTATACACCGTGTGACTTGGGATATGGAATACGCAGCTAACCAAGCAATTACGGGTGAAAAAGCGTCCATGTGGGACCCGTTTGCGATGAGCACAATGGTAATGCCAGGTAAATATACGGCAACACTGTACAAGCGTGTGAAAGGTGAAATTTCACAGCTAGCAAGCCCTGTAGAGTTTGAATTGCAACCAATTACGGAAGGTGCAGTATCTGGCCCGACAGCGGAGTCAATCACGCGATTTAGTGAGCAACTTAAAGATGTACAAAGACGCTACACGTCCACAACCGCTGTATTAGGCGAAATGACAAAAACAATGGAAGTATTGCGTACCGCAATCGATCGTACACCGGGCAACATTAACGCACTTGAATCTGCCTATGCACAAGCGCAAGCTGATATAAATGCGATTAACTTTGAGTTAAATGGCCTGAAGTCGCGTACAAGAATGGGTACAAAGCCTGCGAACATCTCAAGTCGCTTGGGTTATGCTATGTCTGCGCTGTGGTCAACTTATGGACCCACTAAACAGCACCGTCAGCAATTTGGTTTTGCTCAACAAGGGTTAGAAGACGTTATCAAGCGCGTTTCAACCTTAGAAGCAGAAACTATCCCAAGTATTCAACAAGCAATTGTTGATGCGGGCGGTCCTTGGACTAAAGGTGCATCGGTTATTGCCAAATAGCCTTTATATTGCAACGGCGTCGAGTACTTAGCGACGCCGTTTTACGCTCAAATGCTAAGCTTTATGCTAATCAAATGATTTGGCATATATTTCCAGGACGAAAATGCTTAGCCTTTTAATTAGTTAACAATGAAGAAGTCCTGATGAAACAACGATAACAAAACGTACAATGAGTTAATTGAGCTGTACCTTAACTATGAAAACGATAATTCCATTTTTTTGTCTTTGTGTGCCTGTGGCGGTGGTCGCAAATGGTGAGCAACTTGAAATCATAGAGATTTTAGCGCCAAAAGAATCTCTTACTATTGCCACATCCAATCACACCTCGTCGTATTTAGATGAGCGCTTTACTTTTTCCTTAAATAGAACCATTGCTGATCAGCTGACATCGCTTACAGGGGTGAGTTTAAACGGCCAAGGTGGTCAGTTTCAAAGTTATGCGATTAGAGGCTTCAGCCGTGGAAGAATACGTACTGAGATTGACGGCATTCCAATCATTACTGATAGACGTGCGGGTAATTCGGCTTCGTTTATTTCCCCTGCGCTATTTAATCTAGGACATGTTATTAAAGGCCCAAGTTCGACGTTATATGGCTCCCAAGCACTGGGGGGAGTTATTAGTTTAAGTACAGAAATGTCTGATAAAACACAGCTCTCTGTGTCTGGAAAAAGCCATAACCAAGGTGTTGATTTGAATTTTAAGCATCAAAGCAATGACTTTACTGCTGCTATTGCCTATCAACACGCGAACAACGCCCATGCGGCCAATGGGGATGAGCTACATACACAATTTGAGCGGTTCTCTGGGTTGGTAAGGTACAAATCCAAACATGATGGTTTTACAACAACTTATTCCTGGCTGCCTAGTTATGGTAGCAACATAGGCAAAAGCAATGCGAAATATCCTACCAAGCAGATCAGCGACTATCCAGATGAGTTGCATTCTCTAGCACAAGTGCAATTGAATGGTGACCAAGATTGGATGGCGAAGTTTTATCACCACTATCAAAATTGGGACAGTAGGACAGCTAGGTTCGAACGTTATGATGGCCTGAGTCAGTATCAAAGCCACACGGTTGGTGGCCAATGGTTACAGCAAGTAACCATGGGGGAAAATGAAAGTCACTGGGGCATTGATTGGCTTTCTCGAAAAGGCGTCAAAATTACCAGTGATTACCAGTTGCTCGAAGACACAAAAAGCAGTCATTCAACCAGCATAAATAATGAGTTGAATGCAGAAGAAGATAACTTTGCATTGTATGGTAAAACACATTGGAACTGGGGTAAGGTTAATTTTGACTTTGGTTTGCGGTATGACTGGTTGACACAGCAAAGTAGACAATCAAATGATACAACAGATAGCCGTTTGAATACCTCGTTTGCAGCTATGTTGCCACTCTCTGATACGTTAGAATTAGGGCTGGACATTGGCAGTGGATTTCGTTATCCAACATTATCGGAACGGCTATTTTACGGTCAAACACCCAGAGGTCTTATTGTTGGGAACCCATCTCTTAATCCTGAAACCAGTGTTGGTTCGCAGCTTTCACTGAACTGGCATGCGTCAGAGCAGCTGAGCCTGTATAGCGCGATTTATCACTACGACTTAGATAATTACATCGATCGTTATGAGACCCAAGCTGGCCATTTGAGTTATCGTAATTTAAATCAAGCCGAAATTTACGGTGTTGAGGCTGAGTTGCGTTGGTTTGCCAATGACAATATAGAGCATATCTTTGCTTATCAGCAGCAAAGCGGCGAGGATGAGAGTCAGCAAAGACTAGATGATTTACACCCAAGAAAACTCAGCTGGACCTTATTAGTGAATTTTGGCAATTGGTCGTTGTCTAATTCCTACCGCCATACTTTTAAAGTGGATAAAGTAGGGGGATCTGAATTGTCGAGAGAAGCTTTTACGGTGTGGGATGTATCTCTTGCGCATCAACTTAACAGTCAGCAAACTGTTAATATCGGAGTTAATAACCTCACCAACGAGCGTTATTACGGGAGTTTGGATGAAGATGCAGCTTTACAGCCAGAACGCAGTTTTAAACTATCAACAAGTATGCAATTCTAAAAGAAACAATGAGCTTTAATAGAAAAAATAGAAGTATTCATAGATGGGCGAGTTTTATTATTTCGCTGCCGTTACTTGTGATTATTATTACCGGTATTTTGTTGCTGGTAAGAAAAGAGTTTAGTTTTATTCAGCCGCCCTCAGCACAGGGTGTTGGTACTGTACCAGCGCTTAGCTTTACGCAAATATTAACGGTTGCAAAGTCCGTCGATGCGGCGCAAATTGAGAGTTGGGATGATATTAACCGTTTGGATGTGAGACCAGCTAAAGGGATCACTAAAATTCGAAGCAATAATAAAATAGAAATTCAGATCGACAACCAAACTGGTGAAATTTTGCATGTCGCAAAGCGTAACTCAGAATTAATCGAAAGCCTTCACGATGGTACCTTTTTCGAGAAAAATGCCAATATTTGGTTAATGTTACCGGTATCCTTTGCAACCTTAGTGATTTCTGTAACGGGCTTAGTACTATTCTTTTTCCCCTACCTGAAAAGACGACGTAATAGACGACATCACACATAATGTTTGTTGAGGCGATAAAGTCTATTTTTGCACTGAGAGTGCGCCTCGCAGCCAGCAAAAACTGGCTGCAATTGTCCTTACCCTTCACTGTGATAACTTTTCCAATCCCCTGTAATTACAAGTGTTTTAGTCGGAGAGTAGACATTGACGAATAACGTTCTTCCATCTGGAGAAAAGCAGGCTCCTGCCAATTCGGTACTGGTTCGCAATTTAGCAAAAGGATAAACTGCCCCTTGTGGAGAAACACCTCTTAAGTGGTTACTAGGGTTGGCTGTATACTGGTCCTCACATATCAGTAGGTGCCCTTGTGGTGTCACGGTTAGATTGTCGCCAAAATCGTACAGGGACTTATCGCTGCTCTCTAAAAAAAGCTGAATTTGACCGGGCGAGGTTGCCTCCTTATCAGTGCCTTCATATGCTGAGGGTTGATAGCGCATGATTTGGCCTAACTGTTTTCCACCGCCATTTGTGCAGCAAAAGTATAGTTCATTGTCACCAAAGTGAATTCCTTCTCCACGTGCAAATACTGCTGCACCGAGGTCATATCCACGTATTCTTAGATCGTCTTCCGGGCTTTGTGGGTTGTCTAATGTCACCCATTCAGCTTCGTACCAATTTGAAAGCGGCATATTTGGCTGTTGCCAGTTTCGAGTGTCGAACTTATTTAGGCTCTTAAATACCAGCGCCTGTAATATGCCACCTAGCGCAAGTTTACCTTTTTGGTGAGGAATAAAGCGGTAAAAAAGGCCATCGCCTCTATCTTCAGTCAAGTAGACTATGCCTGTTCTGGGATCTACTGCAGCGGCCTCATGATTAAAGCGACCCATCTCTACCAGTGGTATTGGGTCACATAAACCAGGCTGGTCGACAGGAACTTCAAATATATAACCGTGGTCTTTACCAATTTCACTGTCTGCTAAACGCACTGTTTCTTCGCAGCTTAGCCAAGTGCCCCAAGGAGTTGTTCCGCCAGCACAGTTACGAATGGTACCGACAAGGCTGTAGTACTGTTGTTCGATTTGTTGTGTATCAAGGTTATAAACTAGGGTCGTGGTACCGCCTGGCAGCGCGACATCTTGGTTTAATGTATCGTAGGCTTTTTTTGTTCTATGTGTGGCAATATCTGACGCTGCATTTTGCAAATGTTTTGGACTTAGTTCATGGTTTCTAACCAAAGCAACGCGATTGCTCCCGAGTTCAATACAGCCCATACCGTCCGCGTTGTCAGGCACGCTTAGACCATCGTCCATTTTATCATTTAACTCAGAAATAACTTGATAACTAAAACCCTTTGGCAGATCTAATAGACCTTTTGGGTCAGGGATGAGTGGTCCATATCCCGTGGTTGTTGGGGTTGGCGTGATAGCTGGTTTTCTTGTGCAACCTAGTATGCTGCTATTAAGGCCTAAAAATGCCAATGCCACGGTGCTTTTTGTGAATTGTCTACGTGTGACCATGCTTAATACTCCCAAAGCAATTAACGTAATAATCTTAACGGTGCTTAATGATGCTTTCGTGTCACTTGCTGTGATACACGAAAATAAGTACTTAATGTAGGTATTTTGTGATATGTTATACTGTAACATTAATGGCAGGGTGGCAAGGAAATTAGTCTATATGAATCAAAAAAATAATAAAAACAATCAATCTGATGAGTTTGTGGAAATTTTTAATTACGCGGGAATCAAACCAACAGAGAAAAGAATTGCAATTTTCAAAGGCTTAAAGATGGCGGGTAAGGCTTTATCTCCCTACGAGTTAGTTCAATATTGTAAGCAGAATTTGGGCTTAACACTGCCCGCTGTGTCGATCTATCGTATTCTAGACCTACTTGTTGCGGCAGATCTTGTGCACAAATTAGATACCGTGAACAAGTATATCTGTTGCACACATATCGACTGCCATAAGCCTCACCCACATACCCAATTTTTAATTTGCTCCATGTGTCAAAAAGTGGAAGAGGTACATATGCCTGCAGATTTAATGGCACAACTGTCTGCGCAAATCCAATCTCATGGTTATCAATTGAATTCACCTCAGTTTGAGTTTCAAGGTATTTGCACTGCTTGTCAGGCGCTGGAGGAAGGGCAAATGGCCAACGCATAGTGAGTAATTGGCTTGCTGGTTGTATGGTCAAAATAGATTTTTTAACGCGTGTTTAAAGGTGAAGTAGAAATGGCGAATATCCTATTAAAAAATGCTCAGCTAATAAATGAAGGCAAAGTTGAGCACTGTGACGTAAGAATTGTCGGACAACGGATTGACAAAATTGCAGCTGATATTACACCTACAGGAATAGAGCAAGTTATTGACTTGAGAGGTGACTTCCTAATTCCCGGCATGATTGACGATCAGGTGCATTTCAGAGAACCTGGCTTAGATTGGAAAGGGACGATAGGGACAGAGTCACGCGCCGCGGTAGCTGGAGGTATAACCAGCTTCATGGAGATGCCCAATGTGAGCCCTGCGACGACAGATAAGCTGGCAGTGATCCAAAAGCACCATATTGCTGCTGAAACATCTGTAGCAAACTACTCCTTTTACCTTGGCGCTACACCTGACAATCTAGATGAGATCAAGGCGTGCGATCCAAGTTTTGTATGTGGGGTGAAAGTATTTATGGGTGCATCAACGGGAGACTTGCTCGTTGAACACCCCAGCGCACTTGAAGCCATTTTTAGAGAATGTCCGGTGTTAATTGCGACCCACTGTGAAAAAGGTGATGTGATCAGTGACAACCTAGCTAGATTAGAAGGGAAGGATCTAACAATACAAGATCATCCGGTTATTCGTGATGTCAACGCCTGTTATCAGTCTTCTTCCTATGCTGTGAGCCTTGCGAAAAAATATGGCACACAGCTTCATGTACTGCATTTAACCACAGCCAAAGAGCTGGATTTATTTGAGCCAGGGCCTATCGACAACAAGCAAATTACTGCGGAAGCTTGTGTACACCACCTGTGGTTCAACCAAGGCGATTATGAACGTTTAGGAAATTTAATAAAATGTAATCCAGCAATCAAAGCTGAATCGGATCGACTTGCTTTGATCAATGCGATAAATGATGGTCGTTTGGATATCATTGCGACCGATCACGCGCCACACACATGGGAAGAAAAGCAGCAAGCTTTTGCACAAGCGCCGGCTGGGTTACCTTTGGTTCAGCACGCTTTATTGACCTTGTTTGACCAAGTTAAGCGCGGCACCATGAGTTTGGCACAAGTGGTCGAAAAGACGGCTCATAACCCAGCCAAGCGTTATAAAGTTCAGCAGCGTGGTTTCGTTCGAGAGGGATATTTTGCTGACTTGGCAGTTGTGAGTGCAAAACCAGGTGAAGCTGTGCGCCACGATAATACCTTGTATCATTGTCAGTGGTCACCATTTGTTGGTCATCAGTTCTCTCATCAGATCCGCTATACCTTTGTAAATGGCCAATGTGTATATCAAGATGGTGCTGTAGTTGACGTGCCAAACAACGCCATGCCACTTGTGTTTGAGCGAGATTAATTTTTAGTTTTTATAGAGTGGTGGAAGTTCTATCACTCTCCTTTGTCATCAGACAGAATACACAGCCGTTTGTTGATGGCACCTCTGCGTATACCACTTACCGTTTTTCTCTATGCTTTTTTGGTGGATTTAAATCCACATGAGTGGGTCTAGTGCGCCGATGCACTTATTGTGTGTACTTATCAACGCCCAATTTCGCCTATTTAAATTTCGTTTTTATAGTTCGAGTATCACTTAAATAGCACTTTAATATTCTTTTTTTTGGAATGATGTGTGCTTTTTTTTGCGAAGCAGACTCTCTGCACTTGGCTTAATCTTATCTCCATCGAATTTGAGTGGGTGTTAATCACACACCTATGGCGAGGGAATAAAAATCGTGTTTGATTGGTTAAAAAATATTTTCGTCAGCCGCGAGGCTGACTCAATAGGAGAAAGAAAAATGACGAAGGTTTTAGTACTTTATTATTCAAGCTATGGCCATGTAGAAACGATGGCAAATGCTGTTGCACAAGGGGCTCAGTCGGTTGATGGGGTTGAAGTCTCGATTAAGAGAGTGCCTGAGTTAATGTCTGATGAGGTGGCAAAAAACGCGGGTGTTAAGTTGGACCAAGATGCTGAACTGGCAACGCCTGCTGAACTTGAGCAGTATGATGCCATTATTTTTGGGACACCGACGCGATTTGGCAATATGGCGTCGCAAATGCGTAACTTTTTAGATCAAACCGGCGGACTTTGGGCTGGTGGCAAGCTCATTGGTAAAGTAGGCAGTGTATTTACATCGACAGGCACTGGCGGAGGCAATGAAACCACCATTCAATCATTTCATACTACGTTATTTCACCACGGTATGGTGGTAGTTGGTCTGCCGTATGCGGCACCAGAGTTAACGGATATTTCAGAAGTTAAAGGTGGATCGCCATTAGGTGCTGCCTGCATTGCGGGTGCTGATGGCAGTCGAGCACCTTCAGAAAAAGAAATAGCTTTAGCGCAATTTCAAGGTAAACACGTTGCCAGCATTGCTACTCAATTGAGTTAGGGTTTAGTAGGCAAGGGCGCGGTATTTGCGCCTTTTTAGCGTTCTATCGACAGAGCAGGGCTGCGTTGTCATGCTTATAATTTTGGCAAGTCGTGCACGGATCAGAAAGTATTAAGCAAGAATGTCCACCATGAAAAGTGACTTTTGGCCATTGGAACAGGGGGATTCAGGCAATATACTGAAATACAAAGTTGTTTTTCTCTCAATCTATTTAAACAGCGCTTTAAATTGATCCCAAATACCTAATGACTCATTTGGAAAAAGGTCAATACCGAGCCAAGACTTAAACAAATAAAGGATCGCCATAACAAGCCCTAGTGTAATCAATCCAACCAGAGTCAAAGCGGTCAAAAATACCAGTGCAGCGGTGAAGCGTTCAGTGGAGCTCAAGCTGCGTTTGTTGACCCCTCCGAGCAAAACAAAATAGAAGCTCCAAGGCAAAAACGGCAGTGCGAGTGTAGGTCTAAAATCAATTTTATGATTATTCCAACCACGGGTATTGATGACTTTATCCAGTGCTTTTCGCTGTTTATACGTAAAGCTCGCGGCGACTTCAGGGTCCATTTTACTCAGCAGCTGCTTGACATGAGTATGCCGCTGTTTGGATGTGTGTACTGTCATCGCGCCTCCATAGCAATAAAGTCAGGTGAAAATGCCGTGTCTGTTAATACTTTTAAATGGGTTTGGTACACCCAGTCATCACATATCAATAATAGTCGTTAATCCCTCACAAAGCCTTATTTTAACTTTTCTTTGAGGTTGTAGGCTTTTCATATATAAAGCGTGATGGTTTTGATGTTGTGGCTGCTTCTTTAATTTTAAGCAGTTGTAAAAAGTTAAAACCCCAGTGCCTTATCAACTTTGTTTTTAAACTTACGCAACATGATTGAAGCTTTAGATGGGATCTCTGTTTTTGCCGAATAATCAAGTGGCTTTAGCTGAGGAAGATCTCCTTTGCGAGTAAAGGGAATTGTTTTGATTGAGAGGTTGTTATTAAAATGACTACCAAAAAGGTATGACAAAGCTGGGCTAATACCATTTAAGATAGTTCGTGCGCGTTTAAACTCATCAAGCTGTACTCTCGAATTCGCCCAACCATTGGTTTGCAGGGACAATTTTAATATACGTTGTTTTATTGATAAGTTGTGTTCATTTAGACGGTGGTATAAATCTCGGTTCCATAAGAAGCAGGTACCTTTGTGGCCAGTTAAGTTACAGCAATTTAGGTTGCTTTCGAGTGGCCCTGTCTCATACCCTGGAATGATTTCAAAAGCGCCATCACTAGTGTGCTTCACATCAGTCAAATAAATGTATATCGAGAATGGCCTACAACCATAAACCGACTTGATATTTGGATCGCGATGATCCCTATGCCAACCATCGAAGTCACTGTAATAAGTGTTGCTGGTAATATGATTCCAATCTATTTCCATACAATGACATTGAAACAGCACGGGGCAAGGGTCCAGTACTGTGATGGCACTAAGCAATTTTGTAGATATTACTTCATTGAGAATACCAAGATCCAATAGCTCATTTGATTGCACGTAGCTAGGTTCTTCTGATTTACGGCTTTGAAAAATGGGGTCTAAAAGGTGATTCCAGCGGTCAATTGTTTTTTGTGAATACATAGTTTGAAACGCTAATAGTCCGTGTTTCAAATACATTGTCTGTAACGACAGCTCTCTTTTATCTAGTTTCATTATGGTTGACCCCTCATTGTGCCTATAGTAACAACAAATAAAAGAACAGATGACGTTCAGAGCACGCAGGTTACAGATACAAACAAATTTATATAAATACCATCATTTGTTCGCTTCTTGCTTGGCTTACGTTTAGATTGTTTCTATGTGGTTGCACTTTTGATCTAATGATTTATACAGAAGTGTGCGAAACCTGTGCCATAATTTAATTTTATAAAAGTAACTATATATCAGTGTCTTATTTACTTTCTTCTTTAAGGCTTAACGACAATTTTGTTCGAATTTGCAAAATGAAAACTAAAAGTAGAAACGTAGAGGTCCTTGATTGAATACTGATAAAACAGTCTCAAACTACTATTTTTGAACTGAGTAACGGACATGCTCAAAGTGATTTTACAATTCAGCAGTGCTAGACCCAAAATTTGACAGATACATCCCCCGGCAACATATGCAGATCTCTTATCTCTGGTTTTTTATTAAACGAAGAGAGAGTTTTATTGGTGTTGGGGAAACTATCAAAGCGCGGGAGAGCGCTTTGGTAGTATTGTTTATGATTTCTGGGCTAACCTGATGGTCAGCTTGTTTTATGTTTTTTGATTGCCCAAGCAGTAAACGCTCCCGCACTGATAAACATAAACAAACCGTATATGCTTGGCGCAATTGACATGACTTCATTACCTAATAGGCCGGTCGTTACTAACAGTGCCAACGTACCGTTTTGGAGTCCAACTTCGAGCGTAATCGTGCGAGTTTGAGTGTCATTGTGCAGTAAAGTTGCAGCGATAACATATCCTGCGATCATTGAGACTAGGTTCAGTATTACCACTGCGGGGCCAGCCATGATCAAGTAATCGACCAGCTTAGATCCCAGCTTAAAGCAGATGCTGACGATAACGAGAAGCAGCACAGCAATGGAGAACCAGCTAATATATGGACTCGCTTTTTTAGCAAATTCAGGCCATTTTGCATTGATGCTCATACCAATAAGTACTGGCAAAACACCCACGACTATGAGCTGTAACCAAGCCTTTAAGATTGGGAACTCAATTACATTGCCATTTTGACCGTAGTGGCCAATCGCCCATGCTGCCAAAAATGGCAAGGTGAACGGTGTGATAAATCCGACCACAGCGGTTAAGGATACCGAAAGCCCAACATCACCTTTTGCTAGGTATGAATAGAGGTTTGAAGTAGTGCCGCCGGGGCACAATGACAAGATAAACAGACCAATAGCAAGCTCACCTGTTAAGCCCGTGATGGCGATGGTGGCGATGGCCAGTAATGGCAAAACAGCAAGCTGGCAAAAAGCACCGATGAAAAAGCTTTTAGGCTGTAATAAAACACGTTTAAAATCATCTGGTATAAGGCTTAGTCCTACGCCCGCCATAATGAATATTAGCGCGACAGGTAAACCTATTTCGATTAAAGCGGGTGGCATTTATAAGTCCTTGTTTGAGGTGAAACGCGCTTATCTTAACAAGTGAATAGACATGTCGTCACACCTAAATTAGACAGGTACGATGTGATAAAAGTTAGGAGGCGTTGGTGACAAGTGCTTACTCGTCACCATAAGGGATTAGAATTGATAAGAGACTTTTACGTAGCCACGCCTGCCGACAGTGTCGTAAGTAAAGACATCAGTATTGGCATCATTCCAAGAGGTTAAGAAGGGGGGGCGCTTGTCGAATAGGTTGTCGATACCAAATGCCAGAGCCAGCGAGTCCGAAGCACTATAACCGACTTGTATATCGTGATATGTCACGCTAGGGACTTGGCTGCCAATTGGACCGCCGCCATTTTCATCTTCAGCGTTGCCTATGTATTGGATACTGTAAGTGCCTTGCCACTGTCCAAGGTTTATATTTGCAGCGAGGTGAGATTTCCATTTAGCAAAACTCCCTCTATCGGACGTTATTTTGCCTAGTAGCACTTCAGTTTCTGCGCCTTCAAAAGCAGTATTGTTGTGCTTCAATAGACGGGTTGTATCCCAATTTATCCGATACGAAATATTCTGATAGGTTGAGGATAAGTTGATATTTAAATCTACGCCAGAAACCGCTTCACTTGCTGCATTCATTGGGCGTTTTTCGAGTTTAATAACTTGGTGTGTTGTAGGGTCGCGGGTTATATTGTCACAGTATGCTTGATAGGCAACAGGGTCGCTGTAACACAGACGCAACATATTAGAGCCGGAAACAGCATTGATTGCATTGTCTACGTCAATGTCAAAATAATCCAGCGATGCTGAAAACAACGTATTCTGATAAACAACACCGAGTGTAAAAGTATTTGCAGTTTCTGCGTCAACGTCAGGGTTACCGCCAACACCGGTGCGAACGGTTGAACCATCTTGCACAAACCCATTGGGTACGCCCGCTGCCTTACAGTTATTTAGTAGTGAACCTTTCGCACCATCACAGGGATCTACCGTGATAAGGTTCTCTATATTTGTACCGCCAAACTGTTCGGTGATTGTAGGGGTTCTAAAGGCACTGGAACGCACGCCTCTTAAGAGCCACTTGGAGTTTACGCGCCAGGTTATACCGAGCTTATACGTGGTTTCAGCATCAAAATCTCGATAGTCAGAGTAGCGTAATGCGATGTCTGTCTTTACTGAGTGAGCATAGGGCTGGTCACTCAACACAGGGATAGATAATTCTACAAATGCTTCTGTGACTTCAGAGCTTCCCGCGATAGCATCTTCTTCGTTATTGCTCATCGCGACGGCGTCAGGGTTACGCCACCCCTTTTCTTTACGCATTGTGAGGCCTGTGGCAAATGCCATCGTTCCTGCATGCAGCTCGGCGATATCGCCATTTAAGTCAATACTGAGAGATTGAAGTTGATTGCCGCCAGTTCCTTCACGTTGATAGGTGACATAGTTTATGACATCAGGACTGAGCTGTGCGACGCCAAAGTAATCCCCGCATGGGATAGCGGCGCCAGCTTGTGTACTGCAGATATCTGCATTGAGGGTTTGCGCAACTCGAGCATCGTCAAAATCATAGCGCCAGCCATCAGTGCCCGTATTTTTTCCCCAGTTATAATTCGCCTGCCAAAGCCAGCTATTTGATAGCTCCCCAGATAAAGAAAAAGTCAATTGGGTGGTATTGGTTTTTTGATAAAACTCAGGGTTTGGCGCTTCAACATTTCTGCGGCGTTTTAGAGTGAGGTCTTGGCCAGTTGGGTTGTAGACAAAATATTTCGATACTTCTACAGACTGGAAACTTCTGGGTGTGACCACTTGGTCCGATTGACGGTTGGCATAAAGTATCGATGTATCGAATTGGACCGACTCTGAAAGTTCATGTGAGATAAATGTTGCCAGATTAAGGCGTTCCATCGGGCTGTATGAATTGAGTGCGTTAAACCAGTTATAACCATGTTTAAGATTATCATAGTGCTCAAAGTGGTCGCCGTTTTGGCCACTAGTTTGATTGAACTGAACTTCTTGGCCATCAGCCAATAATGCGCGACCGCCTATGGTTGTCCCTGATAAAGTACAAACTAGCGTGCCATTTTCTTCAGTTAGGGGGCAGGGGTTACGGGTAGATTGAAGGGCGTTGCCATTGTTGACGTAATTGATATTGACGGTAACCTGACCTTTTTCCAAGCTTTTGCCCAAAGAAAGGTTGAGCTCTGCATTTTCGGCATCTTTTTTACTGCTTTGACCCACTTTGGCAATGAGTTTTGTGCCCTCGAAATTTGATTTGGTAACTATGTTAACTACACCTGCGACTGCATCTGCGCCATAGATGGCAGAAGCACCACCTTTTAGAATGTCGATGCGCTCAATCAAGCCCATTGGGATCATGTTTAAATCTGGGCTGTCATTGGCACCAGTACCGCCAGCAACAACGCGATTGCCATTGAGTAGAACTAGAGTGCGTTTTATCCCTAAACCGCGCAAGTTTACTTGTGCTGTAGCATAGCCATTACTGGTCCAGTAGGCGTTGGTGGCGTTTCCTGCAGGGCCAGCCGAGGCACTTAGGCTTTGCAATACTTCTTCTATATTAGACACGCCGGTTGCGGCAAGATCTTCAGATGAGAGTGTGGTTATGGGGCTTACGGATTCTAAGTCAATATTCTGAATCTTTGAGCCAGTGACAGCAAAACGTTCAATTTGTGTGGTTTGTTGTGCAAAAACACACTGAGAAAGGCCAAGGCCTAAAAGTGCAAGAGAAATTTTAGAATACAAAAACATTAAGACAACTCATGAAAAAAACTGCGGCGAGTATAAATAACTTAAGCACCATTGAGATGTGACAAATTGTCGCACTTTCAGCTTTTTTCTTTATTTATAAACAACATATAAAACTGCCTTATTGAGTTGTTAATTTTGGAATAATAAGTTGTGATTTTAAAAAATAATCTAAAAGCTATATTTATTCGCCATAGTATATTTAAGTTAGTTGTTTAAATACCTTCGGTTCGCTTTTTATACAATGGATTCTCCCATTGAAAATGTGGCTTTAAACCGCACTGGAATTGTGTTCCGTTTTTAATTGTTAAAGTGCTTACATTTCATAATGTTGTTGTATTTTGTGTTAATTTATGGCGTTTTTCATCCATTCTCACCCCTTGTTTTGTTGCTCTTTTGGCAATAGAATGCGGCGCTTTTATACTATTGGGATGAAGTAAAAACATGATTAGAACCTCGAAAAAGACACTATTGGCTGTGTTTTCATGTATAGGGCTGCTTTCTGCGTGTACTGAAGGGACCGGAGAAGATGAGGCGACTGTTGATTTAAGTAGTAGCGGGAATAGCTGTAACTTAACTGAGCTGATCTCTGATGCTGATCGAAAAGCTGCAAATGCCTGTGGGGTTCAAGCATCATCTCAAATTGCCAATGCGGATGTGTATTTCACTGCAGCAATGAATGCCTGTCGAAGTGGTGAAACAGGTACTGATCCAGAAACTGGCCGCACGACCACTTACAAAGATACATATAACGTATACAAAAAAGCAGCCAATTACGCGCTGACTGTTGTTGATCAAATGAATTGTGGTAGCAACTCTACGGGTAATTCTGGCGGTGGGATCCAGTTGCCAGACAATCAACCTGACCAATACAACCTGTGTGTAGGTTACATTGAAGATGGTAAAAAAGCCCTTGCATCATGTTTTGGCCCGGTTAAAAAGTTTGATACTCAGTGCGGCGATAACAGAATTAACTATCTAAAAAGCTTTGACTCTTCAGCAAGTTGTATCTCAGAACGAGACACTTGGCTGAAAAATGCATTTAACAGCTAGTAGCTACCCGTGAACATAAAAAGCTTGATATTTTTTTCACTGGGTTTGTTTGCGGGGGTTCTCCTGAGTGGGCTGTGGTTTAAGTCAGCCCCTCAAACGCAATCAATTGCGGCAGCTGAGTCAGTTTCAAAACCTGTGCAGGATACGCTAATGCCAATCTGTACGGAATCAAAAAAGTTACTACCAGTACAGCACAAGACAAAGACTGTACCAGATGCGTTATCGACAGCATCTAGTTTTGCTTTGAAGTTTGCAAGCGACGAAGAAATTGCTCAGTTTGCTTTGCAGCAAGGAATTTTAGACCAAGATAGTATCGAACGGATATCCGATATAAAACAAGCGGCAGAGCGACTCAGCAAAATAGCGCTGGGGGAAAATCTTGATGATGACGTAGAAATGCTTAACCATGGGCCTTCACGTGTTTACTTCAGTAATGGAGCGGAGGGGCTTGCAGGGTATGCCAATCAAAATGAATTTGAGGCTGAGGTGAAAAAGGTTACTGCTACCTTTGAAACTGGCGCAGATCATGGTCATAAAGTGCTAGTTAAGTGGTTTAATAAAGACACGAATCAAATGTTGGCGTTTAAAAATATATCAATAAAGTCAGCAGACCGTTTGCACTATATCAAGATGTCTCGAAACCAATGGCAAAGTGGAGAGTATCGCGTTGAAATATATGCTATCTCAGACGATTTTCCAATGCTCTCCAGCGGTAATTACTTTGTCCGCGCCAATTGATTTGTCTGGCACCAAGTTGCGAGATAAAAGCTCAGCGCACTTGCGATAATGGCATTGATTGGCACTATTCCTGGTAAACTATGTCCTGCCGCTACCCCAATAATGACGCTGGTAATGGCGAACCAATTAACATTTTTGTTTTGGGAAATGTCAAGGTCTTGATATTGTGCTTTATGGGTAAAATAGTGGGTGATGATGACGCCGCCTATGGGAGGGATAGCGGCGGATAAAAATACTAGCCAATCGACAAAATGGTTGTATAACCAAAGAGCGCAAACTGTACCTATGATGCCATTGAATACACTGAGGTATTGGCTTGGAAGACCGGTAATATTTGCACATCCAAGCCCAGATGCGTACAGCGCATTGTCATTGGTAGTCCAAATGTTTAAGCCCAATACTATGATGGCTGGGAGGATCAAGCCTTGTAGCATCAGTACCTCGGAAATATCTGATTTACCTGTTGCAGCGGCCCCAGCCCCACCAAAAACAAACATTAAACTGTTGCCAATTAAAAATGCCACAATGGTAATAAACACCGCTTTTTTGGTGCTTTTTCCAAAACGCATGAAATCTGCTGTAAGCGTGCCTGCTGAGATAAACGACCCCACCACTAAAGTGATTGCTTGAGTTTGACTAAGAGGTGCTGCAATTGGTTGAGCAGCCAAAGCTGATAGGCCTCCAGCACCGTCAATGGCCAACCAAACGGAAAAGCCGCCGAGCAAAGCGATTGCCGGAACTGCAATGGCCGAGAGCACCACAAGTGCTGAAATCCCTACATAAGCTGTGATTGTCATCAGTATACCTGCGCCAAGAATTAACCAATTCATGTCAATGCCTGTAATTTTATTGACCGGGAGCGCAAACATGGCAACACCGACACCAAACCAACCAACTTGAGTACCTGCTAGTAAGGCTGACGGTAACCATGACCCTTTAATACCAAACGAATAGCGTGCCAGTAAATGCGTTGAAAGACCAGTTTTAGCACCGATATAAGCCAAAAATGCAGTGTATAGGGCTAAAATAAGGTTTCCCACTAAGACCGCCGTAAAAAAGTCATTCGGTGACAATCCAACGCCGAGTTTTCCCCCAGTCCACATGCTTGCAGAAAAAAAGGTGAGGCCAAGCATCAGCATGGTCATTGCAATAGAGGCGCGTCGCGCTTCAGTCGGTACTGGGCTCAATTCAAATTCATGGGTCGTCATTGGTACTCCAAATAAATGGGATGGCTTAGTGTAAAATGCAAATGCAGCACAAATATGGAGAGGGGTTGTATTTACAATGTACACAAGGGTTGCTCAGTTTTGCTATACTGCGCGCATCTTTGGCAGTACTTATAGGCTATCATGTCTTTTCAATCTTTAAATCTTGCAGATGAACTAAACCAAGCTTTAGCGCATTTAGAATTCACTGAACCAACACAAATTCAAGCGTTGAGCATTCCACTTATTTTGCAAGGTAAAGACTTGCTTGCAACTGCGCAGACTGGAACTGGAAAAACAGCTGCCTTTATGCTGCCTATTTTAAATAGTTTAGTGCAGAGTGATTTTGAAGCTCCTGCCGTCCGTGCGCTGGTTTTGGCTCCCACAAGAGAGCTTGCTCAGCAAGTTGCAAAAGACACCAAACGTTTAGCTAAGTTCAGTCATCTCAGAGTCGCTTGTTTGTACGGCGGCGCAAATATTGGACCGCAAGAAAAAACCTTAAAAGAAGGGGTTGATATTGTCGTAGCTACACCTGGACGCTTACTGGATCATATGATCAAAGGCACTTTGTCTTTGAGCGCCATTACTCATCTAGTATTTGATGAGGCAGACCGTATGCTAGATATGGGCTTCATTGGTGAAATTAAGCGTATAATGCGAAAAATGCCTGAAAAACGTCAAACAATGCTCTTTTCTGCGACAATGGATGACAGTGTTTTATCGCAAGTAAAAATGTGGTTAAACACCCCGGAGCGTGTTGGTGTTGAACAACAAAACAGCACCGCAGACAATGTCGATCAGACATTTTACGCGGTTGATGAAGATAGAAAGCGTGAGTTGATTGCCCATTTAATTGGTAAAAATAACTGGCAGCAAGTATTGGTATTTACGCGCACCAAAAAAGCCGCAGATGATTATGCCAGCGAACTTAACAAAGATGGGTTAGCAACATTAGCTATTCATGGTGATAAGTCTCAAGGGGCACGCGAGCGTGCGTTAGAGCAATTTAAATCAGGAAAAACACGGGTGCTGGTGGCGACCGATGTAGCTGCTCGAGGTATTGATATCAAAGCACTAAGCTATGTAATTAACGCAGAACTCCCCTTTGTTGCTGAAGACTATATTCATCGTATAGGGCGTACTGGCCGCGCAGGAAATAGCGGTCAGTCGATCTCTTTAGTGAGTATTGATGAGCAATGGCTACTGGAAGAAATTGAAGTGCTATTAGATACCCGACTAACACCTCAGTGGTTGGCAGGCTATGAGCCAGATTTGACAAAAGAGCCGAAAGACAACCGTAAAAATACCAGCAAGTCGAGAAAACAGCGAGACAAGAAACGGATATTGGGGCAGCGAACCAGACGAAGAAAAAAATAATATGAAGGGCGCAGTTTGCGCCTTCTTTTATGGTAATAATCCTTCCTTTCAAAAATTACATTGAGAACCTTTATCTCAGTTCGAAGAGCCAATTAATTAGCCTCAGCCCCACTCAATTTTGGGAATTATGTATTATTTAATTTTATTTACAATTGCACAATATTGTTCCTTGAATCCGGCCGGATAAGTGTGTAATCTGCGCGCAATTTAAGCTATATATTTTAGGAAAATGCAATTGTCTTCAATGATATCAAAAGGGTGCCTATGTGCATTAGCTGCATTCCTTTTTGGCTGTGGAGGTGGTAGTGAGGAGTCTCAACCTCAACCGACTTCGACAGAAACGCCGTCAGTCAAGCCGCAGCCGACTACCCCAGAACCGCAACCGACAACCCCAGAGCCCCAACCTATAACACCTGATAATCAAAAGCCGACTGTTGAGATTGAAGGTGAAGTAAGTGGACAAGAGCGTCAAGCTTTGGTTTTGACTGCCAACGCGTCTGATACCGATGGCACAATTGTTAGTTATCATTGGCAACATGATGCAGAGCTTGAGGTTAGTTTATCTGGTACAGATAGTCAGAAGTTAGAGTTAAGTACCCCAGATATTCAACAAGATGTCGCCATCACATTCACTGTTACAGTCACAGATGATCGAGGTGCGAAAGAGGCTGCTACTCACACTGTTATTTTCGAGCGCAATGAAATAGCCGTGCAATTACAAGGCATGGTTACGGACCAGCCGATCCCTAATGCGACGGTAACAGCGACGATAGGCAATGAGACGTTTACTGCAATCGCGAATGCACAAGGGGAGTATACCCTTGATATCGCAGCAGATGAATCAAGCAAGGCTGCGCTGGTGCAATTACATGCTCAGGGGGTTGGTGATCAGTCTCGCGTAGAGTTTATTTCACAATTGCCCAGTATTGATGAAATCGTTATCAAATCCGGAGCGGATAAAGTCTTGCTGGCAACTGAGTTATTTGGTGTTAATGTTACCAATGTAACGACGGCTGAGTACGCACAACTATCTAAGCATGAGGGCGCATTTGACTCTCTTGCTCAGTTACAGGATACACTGCTGTTAGTTGATACAGCTGAAAAGATGAAGCTAGCAACCTTAATAAAAGCGATTGTTGATAACGATATTGACCTTTTGCCGACCAAATTCAGTTCAACACTCGCATTGGTAACAGACAAATCGGGCGCAGAGCAGCTATATTCTGAACTTGAAGTTACACATCCTGAGTTACTCAAGAAAGCGTCAGAAGGGTTACTTGAGGATGCAACATTACTGCCTGGTTTGGCATCGGATTTGATAGGAGATTACACTCTTTCCATCCCAAATAAAATGCATGGTTTGTTAGTCAACCTTACCTTTAATGAAGATGGTACAGGAACAATTACGGCTGGAGAATCTGCAAGCTTTAATTGGGAAAAAAATGCTCAAGTTGTGACATTATCTTTTGCAGAGCCTGTGGTAATAGTACCACCAGGTGTTCAGACGGACTTTGGGGCGAGTGCTAAGACAGTCCTTAATCATTTATCACTCACTATGATAGAAGAGCGAAATGGTGTGATAGAGGCCTATGTTTCATATGAGCATGGCTTAATTTTTGACTTAATGCCTACACCGCTAAAAAATAGTACAGAAGCTTTTGCAAACCTACTTAAAACAACCCCTGACATATCGATAAATGAAGAGGCATTGGTGGGGGAGTGGTATGTTCAGCACCATATGCTTGAGTACTCGTTTGGAGAGACTCTAAAGCTTGAATTTTTTGCAGATGGTACTGCAAGCCAAGGCTCAGGCGAAATTACTTGGCAGTGGCACCTAACAGAAACTGAGTTGGTGTTGGAGAACACAGATAAGAGAGTTGCCTACCAGATTCTCGATCACACTTCAGGTAAATTCAATACCAAGGTATTTGGTCACTTGAAAGAAAGCGACTCAATCTTAAATGGCGCAGTATTTGTGAAGCAACAGGCGTCGGGCTTTGATAGTTTTGACTTTATAGGAAGTTGGACTAGTACTAACTCACAATATGACAGTCGACAATTTTTCTTTTTTGAAGACAACACTTATCTAACTCAACTTGGGTATTCAAGTGTATGGGCTTTAGAGCAAGGGCAGATTGAGCTGGGGGAGTTTCAATGGAATGGTCATAAGGTCAGTCACTGTGAAACCACCCAATCATCTTGCCAATTTAATTCAGCAGGCGTATTTGAATTTGTGGGAGTTTTTGGTAACGACATTGCCGTTAGGTATACCAAGCCAAATATTTATTCCCCCACAGTTCCTAAGAGTCAATCATATTTGAAGTTTTTTACAATCCACTCAGAGGATGGACAACAGCTTCTCAATACTTTAATGCCATATAGTCAAACCAGCACGCTTTACGGTCTAGATGATACACTGAAATTCGAGATGCAATGCCCTAGCGGTCCTTGTTATGCAGTTGCTGAATACAAAGGCGTTGCTTACCGAGTTGAAGATAAAGGCACATACATGGTGTTATCTAATGATGATACGAATGAACAATTAGTGCTTTTTGCAGAAGTTGTATCGTCAACTGAACTCGAGGTGTGCATTCGCTCCGTTAGCGGCCAATGTGATGAATCAAATACCGCTACATTTTCCACCTTAGGCCCTGAATTGGATTTTACTGTGACCGTCGAAGGACAAGGTACATTGATTGCACATACTGACAAGCCAAGGCTTGGTGAGGTACTGTCATTGACTGTGGAGCCAAGTAATGGCTACATCGTGAGCGAAATTTCTGGCTGTAATGGTTATTTTTATGATCAAAGCATGACGTTTGAAGTTTATAGGCCACCTATGTCTTGTCACATTACAGCTAAATTTATCAAAGAAAATGACTTCATTGGGCAGCTGCGACTACTTCGAAAGGGTTTTTATGCGCCTGAGCATTTCGACATTGACATTCGAGCTTCTGGAGAGGGGTTAGTGTCTCATGGAGCTTTATACTCAAACTTTACTTGGCAGGCGGCTGAAGGAGGAGGGATAACGGCACAATTGACACAACCGCAAACAGTTTCTCTGGATAAAGTAACAGCCTCCAGTGATGATTTCATTGAGGTTGTAATTACTGGCTTTGACCTGAATAAGCATGCAGAAGGGATCGAGGTTGTTTGGCACCGTCAATTGAACAATCAAGGCGAAATTCACCTTGTAGATAGTTTGGTTGATGTGTTAGATGATAGGCGAGACTTTGCTGAGATTAGCCTGACACAGACGCAGTTTTTGGGAACTTGGTCACTGGGCTATGGGGCAGCTGAGCACTTCTATTTTACGAAGCACATGAGTAAAGATGCATATTTACCTTGGTTAGATACATACCAACTAGTACTCAAAGAAAATGGAGAAGGCGAAATCCAAAGCGGGGAAAAGGTCACGTCAATTAGTTGGTCATGGCATGGTAATTATATCGAGATCATTGAGATGGGAGACTATAGCAATATCATCCATGTATCTTTGTTGAAGGAGCTCGATGGCAGTTATCAGTTTAGTGCACGATATGAATCAGGGCCTTATATGTCTGCATTGCAAAAAGGGGCTGGTATAATGGTCAAGCATCAAACAACAGCACCAATTATTGAAAACTCTCCAAGTGTTTGGCGGATTAAAAATGGCTCGGAACTAGCAAGTTTAGAAGGGATGGAAGTTTACGGCAACGGTATTGTTAGGATGGGAACCGCTATTACGTATAGCCACGCTTATTTTGACGACAATAAGCTGTACCTACAAGATTTTTGGAATTCAGAAACGCTTCAAACGGATGCTAGTTGCACCAATGAAAAGCCTGAGTGTGTTGAGCGGGCATATCGGCGATTAATGCCGCTTGCTCAGGGGGAAAAAACGTTATTTGCACTTGATACTTATAAAATCAATGACGGGTTATCTGAAACTTCCATGCTTAGGGTAATAGAGCGAAGCTCCGGGGAAAGTTTCACAAAGTTTGAACCCTTTATGCTATCTCAATTCAAATTATATCAAACTATTGGCGAAAATAAGCATATGTGGAGCACATGGTATGTCAATGGTGTATATAAAATGGATACTTCATTTGGGCAAGGTGATGCTCAGTTAGACGAGGCTGGTAGGATCAAATATCACATTCAGGATGAATACTATTATGTGCAGTTGCTTGAAGCTTCTAGTGATGGACTCAAGGTATGCTATTACGCAGAGAGTGACTCATGCTCTGAGGCAAATGAAATCTTTTTGAGTTATCAGTAATTCATAGTGTCCGCGCGGCGGCAAAGCTTGTCGTCGCTGTGGGCTGTCTGATTAATCCAATCAGGCGTGCAAATGGTTTTCTGCTCTCTATTGGGTTTTTAAGTATGATTTTTGAGTCGCCATACATGGTGCATTTTCATATTTTGGACACCTTGTGATCAGACTATTAAGCCTGACCCCTTGTAGCCTCGGCATAACGCATAAACGGTAGTTTGACTAAATATCTCAATCTTTGAGCCAAGCTTTCAAACAGCGCGAGGACAAAAAAACCAGCTCTCGCTGGTTTTTTCTTATACTAATCGCACTTAATAAATGACTGTTTAGTCACACTTATTTTTTCTTCCACTTCGCATTATCAGGTAAAGATTTAGGTGGCACTTTAACTTGAATTAGCGAAGGGCTATCTAAGTTCTCAAGAGCTCCTAGAATTGCGTTATTAAGTTCTTCATAGGTGTTGACAGTCCAACCCTTACATCCAAATACGTCTGCGAGCTTACAATAGTCCCACTGGTGCAAAATACAAGATTCGAAAAATGGCTGATCACTTGAAAAAATTTCTGCATCGTACAGCCATTGTTCAACGCCATATACGCCGTTATCCATCACAAATATAATGGGGTTGAGCTTAAACCTTGTTTGTGTAGATAGGCATTGTGGTGTCATTTGAAAACCGCCATCCCCTGAGAAAACAAACACGCGTTGGTGGTCTTTTTTCGCAAGGCTCATGCCCGTTGCAGCAGGTCCAATATAACCAATGGAAGAGTACGTTGGCTGTGCGACAAACCCTCTCGGGGTACCTACTTTTAACAGTAGACTACCAAAAAAGTTTAAGCTGGCGTCACTACCTATCAACACATTGTCATTTATGTACTCTTTATCTTGGATATAGTCGTAAAAACCCTGATATGTTATGGAGCCACTCAGGCTTTCGCAGATATTTGGTACATCGCTGGGAATTGCACACGATGGTAAGTTACTCAAAGGTTGCTGGCTGAGCGCCTCAATAAAATTGGCCAGTGGTACTTGGGGTTCAAAATAAGTACCTAGCTTGACAGTGTCCCAAGCTACCAAGGCTGTTTTGTCGTAGTTGACGGTTTGGCCAAGAGAGTTGATATCCGAAAGCCATACACCTAGCCCCAAAATAAAGTCGGATTCTTCTACTAGCTCTTGAGTGATAGCTGATGAAGCCTGACCGTCGAAAACACCAGCAAAAAGTGGGTCATTTTCTGAAAATACGGCTTTGCTGATAAGTTCGGTTACATAGGGAAGGTTCAGTTTCCTGATTAATGCATTTGCTTGATCATGAAGCCCCATTCGATCTACTTCAGCACCAAGCCACACAATTGGCCGCTTGGCACCTGCCAGCGACTGCTGAATTTTGTCAACGGCTTTGTCAACGTTATCTTGCAGTGGGATAGGCGTAAGCGGTACTAGTTTGCCAACAGGAGCTGCACAGGGCTGCTCAACCATATCTTCTAGCAGCTCAATATAAGCTGGCCTTTTTTGTGAGATACATTCAGTTAAGGCATAGTCAATTAACCTAGGTGCCAGCTCTGGGTTGTCCAATTTAATGGCGGCTGCCGTGATATTTTTGTAAATATTTAAATCAGTTTCACCGTCTATCATATGGTGATATGTAAACCCGGTTTGTTGCGCTGTCAGGCGCTTCTGAATACTTGGTGCTCCATTGATGACGACCACAGGTATGCGTTCTGCGTAAGAAGCGGCAACGGCATTGACGGCACTTAAGGTACCTGCTGAATATGTGAAACACATAGCGCCAATGCCTTTCAATCTGGCATAACCATCAGCGGCGTACCCTGCGTTTAGCTCGTTGACCTCTTCGATTAATTCGATACTACTGGGCTCAATATGTTTGTTGATCCACTCAATTGTGTAATCACCTGCGATAGAGAATAAGTGGCCGAGCCCTAGCTCTTCTAGCCGTTGAGTTAAATATTGTCCTACTGTGTATTGTGTATCCATGCTGATCCACCTATAAAATGAGTTAACATCAAACTTTGTTAGTATTCACTAGCGCCATCAAACAGTCTGGGTAAGTAAATATCGAAAATGGCTGGGCATTGCCGTGTCGGGAATTTGTGTAGCATAAACTCTTTGAATGCCTCATTCTTAAGTCCATCTGCAATTGCTTGTTTAGCGGCAATGAGATACTTAAGGTTTTCGGTAACTTCTTTTTTATCTGCTGGAGCGCCGTGACCGGGCAAAAACAGTTCGTAATCTGATATCAGCATATCTTCATACTGCTCCATCCAGTGGTCGAGGTATTTAGTCAGGTATAAATGTGTGCCGCTATATATTAAATCTTGTGCAATGAATACGCCTAAATCAGGTAACTTTAAGGTAATACCATAATCAATTTCAGTATCTATGATCCGTTCGATTACATATTTAACGCCATCGATAATTTCAACGCCTGGATACACAGCATGTTGTGGGATCACAACCTTTTCAGGTGCTAAATCACCTAATTTCCCCATGTGATCTTCACGAGATTCCTCCCCGTGCTCTTTGAGGAACTCAATGGTTTCTGGCAGCGTGTAAATTTCTACATCCGCAAAAGCATCACCAAGACCAAACCAATGATCAGGGTGGCGATGGGATAAATATAATCTTTCAATGGGTTTTTTTAAGCTGTCGGCATACTCACGGAATTTTTTCGCATATGGGCTTAAAAACTGACCATCAATGAGCACCAGTACATTTTCGCTCTCTATGATATGCGTGGCATTGGCGATGTTGTCGCCTTCGTAAGAGGAGATAAAAGTATGGATTTTCACCTGACCAGATTGCTTAACGACAATCTTAATAGGGTTAGTGATCGGTATGTTCATGGCATTTACTCGCTGTAAAAGATAAAAGTGACAAAACACCGTTGCTCGGTGCTTTGCGTCAGCTGAAAGAGTGCAGCAGTGGTATGTTTCAGATTAATACTGTATGAGGTAATTGAGCTGCCAAAGGGTATCGCAGAAGTATCGGAGTTGATTGAAATTGCTTTACATGGGCGTAAAAGCGAACCTTTGTAAAGCATATCGAGTGACTGAATTTTATTCATTTCAACGTCCATTTTCAGTTTTTACCACGTCCTAAAAGCGTTTTTAGCGATGCTTATTGGCAAAATACGTCTTTGATTAAGTGTTTAAACGACCACCAGTTTAGTACTGGTGGCTGTCGGTCAGTTCAAATCTTCAGAGCATTTCGCAAATCAATGGCAATAGCAACCGACACATAACTCCAAGTTAAGTGCTCTGCACTGGTCATAAACCCATCGTAGCGACTGAATTGCTCGGATAAAGATGTTTCTTCTCCGGCATGGATTTGTATCCGTCTCAGGTAGGCATCACCTAATGCTTTTAAACCGACAATAATTGTTTTGAAGGTCTTGGTGCGACTGCTAAAACATTCGCCTGTTTCAAGTTTGCAGTCTGTATCGACAAGTTTTACTGCAAGTGTTAACTGGCCAATATTGTATTTATTGATTTCAATGTTTTTCTGCTCAGTGAATAAGGCGGCAGCTTTGTAACAAATACTGCTCAGAGAGGCGGTGCACAAAAACCAAGGATTGCCTTGCCCAAGTGGTGCGCTGCCTGCATATTTGTCTTCAGGGTAACGCCCAATACCCGGCGCGATAGGATCTCCTGACGTGGTGCTTTCAAGCGAATTTATTGAATATAGAGGATCAAATGCTTGATGCAGTGCATAAGCGGTTGCCAGTACTTTATCTTCGTGTGGGTTTATAAATGGATGAGAATCAGACAGTGCTTGGCAAATACCTAAGGTTGTTGCGACATCAAGATTAGATGCTTTGTAGTCCAAGCCACCAACACGATTTAAAGTTGTTAAATAATGACTTTTTTCTTCGCTCCAAAAATCATCCATTGCGCTCTCAATGAGTGAAGCTTGTTGATTGTAGTAATCAGCAGCACCTGGATCATTGAGTATGTTGGCAAGGTCAGCGCCTTCTCGCAAAGCGGTTCGCTGGAGCATGCGAGTATAGAAGTGTGTACCGTCAACTTCTTCCCATAAATCAAAACAAGGGTCTTGCCAGTGATTAGCAACGAAGTCTAAGTCAGCCTTGATAATGCTAAATGACGGTTCTTTTGAATCATAAAGGGTACCAGTTACGTAGTCTTTCTCACCATTTTTTAGCAGGATATTTGCCCAGCGAGTAATGGTGAGTGCACGTTGTGCAGGCCCATCATTTTGCGGCCTTCCCCAGGGCCCATTAAACGCTTGTCCAGTGACGTAAAACTTAGGTTCGCCGAGACTGTTGCTGACAGTTGGAGTGGTTTGGTTGATCTTAGTAAACTCAACATAATCAATCATCATGTCGTAGTATTTGTCTTTAAAGTTTCTATGGTCCAGCCCATTTAGTTTAGCAATTTCGCTCATGGTGCGGGCTGCATCTCTTACCCAATGGTAGTAATAGTTAGGATTCGTGCGCGAAGGGGAAGCTAAAACAGCACCGCGCTCTCCGTCGTCAGGTGAAATATTAGAGATCATTCTCTCCAATACGTGTTGTCTGGCTGTTTTCGTCCATTTATCAAGGGACTGAGCATCGATAGATGTAAGGTATTCTTGCTCTGTTTTGAGCAGTGTATTCGTTTGAGTTGTCATAAGTGTTCCAAGAATAAGTCTGTTTACTGTCTCGGAATGTCGGTGTGAGAATTCAAACATACAACCTAGTTCATTCACTAACTGTCTCACATTAGCAATCCGTTGTAGTCGCACTAAGTGCATCAGAAAGTATATACACAAAAAATTGCTGACTGCTTAAATATTTTGATTTTTTTAACAAGTTATTAATTTAATAAGAAAAACACAAATGTTTCAGAAATGGCTTTTAATACCTAAAAGTGATCTTGAGTTTTTGCACTTAAAGCCTGTTTTTATCTACATATTTACTTATTTTAGAGACCTGTTTCTGCTATTTAGACATTGTTGGTTTGATGTTGTTTAATTTTTAATTGCATTTATTTTTTATCTGCTACACTGAATTTTAGCTTAAATGTTAATGCTGTTGTTAATGGAATAGGACGGGGACGCTTGAATGAGTGAAGCAAATTCAACAATAGAGCAAATAACACCTGAGCAGGCAGTTCAAAACTCAAACAGTGGTAAATATGATGCAGTGATCATCGGCTCAGGGATAAGCGGTGCAATTGCCGCAAAAGAACTTACCGCCAAAGGCTTTCAAGTTTTAGTACTTGAAGCTGCACCGGCAAAAAGCCTAAGTTACGACGGCTTTAAGCAGTATCTCTCAAATTACTATGCCAATGCCTCAAAAGATAATAATGCGCCATATCCGGCAAACCCGAATGCACCGATGCCTAGATCGACAGATGTCAGCAAGCTCTATTTGGGGCAGACTAGTTCAAAAGGCTATATGGTGCAAAATGGACCATTGGCGCTAGACAGCACGTATACGCGTGTTACCGGTGGCACAACCATGCACTGGGAGGCCAAGATCCTGCGTATGTTACCGGATGACTTTTCAATTAAAACCAAGTATGGCGTAGGCCTAGACTGGCCAATTAAGTATGAAGATTTGATGCCCTACTATCGAATGGCTGAGCGTGAAATAGGCGTGTCGGCCAACGTGGAAGAGCAGGGTTTTTATGGCATCAAATATGAAAAAGACTATGTGTATCCCATGTACGGGCTGCCGCCATCTTATCTTGATCAAGTGGTAGCCAAGGGTATTGATGGCGCTGAGTTTGAGCTGTTTGGTGAGACCCATACGGTAAAAGTTAGACCTTTCCCCCAAGGTCGAAATGGCATTCCAAATGAGCGCTATCAAAGCGGTTCAGGGTTCAAGCCGGTCGGCGCAGTTGGTGCGGTTCAAGTGGAACAAGGTGGTCGATGTCAAGGCAATAACAATTGCGTTCCCATTTGCCCTGTTCAAGCCAAATATGATGCACGTAAAACGTTATTTGATGCGGCAAAAACCGGAAAAATGGACTTTTTGCCACAAGCGGTCGCCAGTAAGGTGGTCGTTAGCAAGCATGACAACAACATAAGTCACATTGAGTTTAAACACTATACAAAAACAAGCTCGCCTGAGCACACGCTTGGTCAGGTTTGCGCAAGAACTTTTATCTTAGCGACCAATGCAGTGGAGAATGCCCGACTGATGTTGGCTTCAGGCCTACCTAGTTCGAGTGGATTGATGGGGAAAAATTTAATGGACCATACATATCTACTTGCTTGGGGGTTGCTACCAGAAGCCGCTGGAACTATGCGGGGTACGAAATGTACTTCAGGTATTGCTGATTTCAGATATGGTACAAGCCGCGCGAAACAAGCCCCATTTGGCGTCGACATTCACAATGACGGGTGGGGTTGGGCTACAGGCTCGCCTTTCTCTGATATTGAAACCTTGGTGGATACGCAAAATAAGTTTGGAAAGGAGCTTCGTCAAAGTACCGTCGACAGAGTCTCAAATCAATTATTGTTTGCGTATATGGTTGAGCAAGCTGCTGATGAAAGTAATCGGATCACGGTCGATCCAGAATACAAAGATGCGCTCGGTAATATGCGGCCCATCGTCAACTACAACTTATCTGATTATTCAAAAGCGGGCATTGCATATGCGCGTGAAACCTCAAAAGTGTTCTTTCAACGTTTAGGTGCGCAGGACTTTTCTAGTTACTCATTACTTGACTATGGCTCCTTTCAATATCAAGGGGAGAGCTATTATTTTCGAGGTGGCAATCACTTTTCAGGTACGCATGTTATGGGGACAAGCGCTGAAAACTCAGTTGTGAATGAGCACCAGCAATCTTGGGACCACAATAACTTATATCTTATCGGTTCAGGAAGTATGCCCAGTATTGGCACGTCAAACACCACACTAACGCTTGCTGCGCTGTGCTTCAAAACGATGGAATATCTAGTTGCGGAACTTGGCAGTTATCAAGTGGATGTCGTGTCTGATACGACGTTTAAAACTGTGAAAGGAGCCAGTCAATGAGCGAGCGCATAGTAAACACAATAGAAGATTTATATCAGATGCTAGATGCGGCTATTCAATTAGAGCATGCGACGATACCACCTTATTTGACTGCGCTATACAGCATTTACCCTGAGGCTAATCTAGAAGCAACAGCGACCATACGCGCTGTACTTGTCGAAGAAATGCTACATATGACGCTATCTGCTAATGTGCTAAATGCACTGGGGCGACATCCCAATTTACTCAGCGATGGGTTTGTTCCTACGTTTCCAACTTATTTGCCCGATGGCGAACGAGATTTCCAAGTTTCAATTAGCTGTTTTTCAGCTGACACGCTAGAGACGTTTTTGAAAATTGAGCGGCCAGGGATGTCTCAGAAACACTCGCAAAGTGGGGGGCCTAAAGGGTGTGTTACCAGAGCGGATCATAGCAAATTTAACCTCGATGCAATTAAACCACTTAAGTCTTCAACATATAGCTTTTACAGCATAGGTGACTTTTATGATGCCATTATAGAAGGCATTGAGTTTTTAGAAGCGCAGGCCAACGAATGTGGAGAAACCATATTTGTAGGTGATCCCAAGTTTCAAGTATCTAATAAATACTATTACTCTGGTGGTGGGAGTGTCGTTGAAGTTACGGATAAAGCTTCTGCCATCAGCGCGTTGAAGCTGGTTATTGAACAGGGCGAAGGGCTGTCAAAAGAGATTTTTGACTCCGAGGGTGAGATTTCCCACTACTACCGATTTGAACAACTTAAGTTCGGCCGCTATTACCAACTCGGGGATGAGCCGGGTAAACCGACAGGGCCAAAATTTGATGTGGACTACGATAAGGTCTATCCAATCAAATCGAACCCCAAGTTAGCAGATTTCCCCGACAATTCAGCATTACTAAAAGCAGCACAGGACTTCAATCAAAATTATAGAAAGTTTTTGGTGACTATTAATGCAGCGTTTAGCGGTCAGCAAAACCTATTACTTGGCGCAGTATGTGGCATGTTTAAATTAAAAGAGTACGCCAGTCAATTGATCCGCAACCCGATACCAACTAATCCGCAATTGCACGCTGGTCCCACTTTTGAAATTGAAGAGGGGATGACAGGCAGCGCTAGTAGATCGCAAACAGTAACTCCGGGATACCATGAGCGTAAGGAAGTCGTGCAATGAATAATCAACAGCACCAAGTTAGTCAATTTACTGAGTTATCGGGCGCACTGACTGATTTTAATGCATTTGCGTTACATGGTACGGGTCAAGTACAAAATTACTTCCAAACACTCAACGATATTGTTGGCAAGGGTATCGTTGAACAATTACTAAATGTATTTGAAGTTGTTTATGAGAGTGCGTGTGACGAACAGGGGTTTAACACGGGCATTAGACAGCAAATTTTGGGTGATGTGAAGTTGGGCCCGGTAGCACGCAATATCATAAAACTTTGGTATACGGGAACTTGGTACCAGTTGCCTCACGCATGGCGAGAAACCTTTGGTAAAAGTGAGCATGACGTTACTTTTTTTGTTAGCTCAGCAGCGTATACAGAAGGGCTATTGTGGCAAGCCATTGATGCAAATCCTTCCGGTGCCAAGGGGCCTGGGTATGGTTCGTGGAGTGACGCGCCAAGGATCAACTTCGACAACCGCTGGCAGTTTGTAAAGCAGCACTAATTGAAACTTGCATAAATGTAAGTGTTTACTTCGTTTATGCCATCAACAGGATGTTTAAAATGAGCAGACAAACAATGTTTCCAAAGGGCGCGGTAAAATTTGGTATTACTCCTACTGGGTGGGTCAATGACGACTTTCTAGATATTGATACCGGTATCCCATTTGAGCAAATCGTCAGTGAGATGGCACTGGCGGGGTTTGAAGGGTGTAGTCGAGGGCATAAGTACCCAAGCGATGCAGCTACCTTAAAGCGTGCGCTAGATATGCGTGGATTGGTCATCTCAGAGCCATGGGTAAGCACTTACTTTACAATAAATGACATGAAAGAGCAGACTTTTAAGAGCTTTGAGCAAGAAATTCAGTTTTTGAAAGAAATGCAAAGTGGTGATTTGGTGTTGGCAGAACTCGGTGGTTCGTCTCACCAACAGCCTATTGCTCTGGTACCTAATGCGCCCAAATTTAGTGATGAGCAATGGCGCAAATTGGCTGACGGTCTAAATGAGTTGGGTCACAAAGCCAATTGTCATGGTGTAAAAATGTGTTATCACCATCACATGGGAACAGGCGTAATGACAATGGATGAAATAGCACGTTTCGCGGAGCTCACTGATCCTGACTGTGTTCATTTTTGTTTGGATACAGGTCATTTATTTTTTGCAGGTGGTGACAACTTGGAGTTTATTAGACTTTATGGTGACAGAATCAGACATGTTCATTTGAAAAATATTCGCAAAGAAGTAATGGATTACAGTTTAGCGAATGACTTGTCTTTTAAAGAAGCGATTTTAAAAGGTGTATTCACAGTACCAGGGGATCCTGCTGGTTGTTTGGATTTTAAAGAAATTCTGCAAGCGCTTGCTGACAAACAGTTTGAAGGTTGGCTCATTGTTGAGGCAGAGCAAAACCCTGCTGTTGCAACGCCATTGCTGTATGCGCAAATGGCACGTAAATACCTCGAGGAAGTGACAGGCCTTTGAAGAGAGGGATGACCAAATGCAGCACAATACAGATATGTACTTCAGCTTCTTTATGTTTGGTTCAAACTTCTCAATAGAAGATGATACATTTTTAGATCAAGCCATGGTACACATTCGCAGGTTGGTTGAAATGGGTTACACGGGGTTTGAGTTTCACCCTGGCCGTGAAGATACAACTGCCTATGCATTTTCGACGTATGAAGCGGAGCTCAATGCCTATAAGGCCTTTAGAACGCGCATGGACGAAGAAGGGTTTGCCCACATTAAGGTCGCAACGAATGTAGGGGCGACGACACAGTATGATCCGAGTTCTGCGGATCCAGCTGTGCGTCATGCTGGAATTGAATATCTAAAATCTCGTGTCGACATAACAGCCGCGCTGGGCGGTCAAATCATGATGGGCCCCATGGTGATCCCCTATGGTGGATTTGTTTTTAAAGCGCCGAATGGCGAAGCAGTATGGAGTGATGACTTGCAAGATGAGTTGGCCGTGCGTTATAAAACGGCGCAACAAAGTTTTATCGAGTTAGGTCAATATGCATCTTCTAAAGGGGTAAAATTGGCTATTGAGCCGATAAGCCATTGGGAGACGCCGGGGCCTAACAAGTTGGCACAATTGATCGCTTTTTTAGATGGAATTGATGATCCGACAATAGGTGTGGTGCTTGATAGCGCCCAAGAGACTTTAGATGGGGATGGTCCAGAGGTCTTTGCACAGCAAATTAACTATATTGCTGACCAAGGTCGCCTGCACTATGCGCAAGCGTCTCCACCAGATAGAGGTGATTTGGTAACTTGCTGGTTGCCTTGGGAAGAGATATTTACTCCTATTTTATCGCGTTTCAATGGCCCCATTGCAGTTGAGATATTTAATGCTGTAGGCGCGTTTGATCAGGGACTCCGATTGACCAGAAGAAAGTTTTGGATACCTGAGGTTGATCAGCCCAATCAATACCCAGATGCTTATCAAGTCGCTAAGCAAGCTTTTGATTTTACGCAAAGTAAACTAGCAAACATCCGCAAGAAATTGAATTTAAACCAGTGTAAATAGGGGCGCTTAGATTTTAATTTATTTGCCAATTAGTAGAAGTGACAATTTATGTCACTTCTTTATATCTACTTAACAAAAGTCTCTTGTCGGTTTTGTTGGTGGAATAGTACAGCAATCGTCGACCGATAGCGTAATGCACATGGTGGCTGAAGCGCCACCACCAACTGCAGGTGTATTAGCCTGTGCTAAAACTTTGTCATTAAGTGATAGTGTTTTTAACTTAGATTTTTTAAGTTTTATATTCTTCATCATATAACTCCTTTATGAATGTCAGCCACAATGCTGAGAATCAAAATTACCATAAAATTCAATTCTGTGAATAAATTATCTTTGCTTTTGCGTCGTAAATACTGGTTTATTTGATTTGAAGCATAAAATAGCGGTTTGAGGAGCAAAATTGGAAGTAGGGAAGGTATCGTTATAAGTCTGATTTGCGCTGTTGTGAAGTAAATGAGCAAATGTAAGCGACGCCCACAACGGGGCGGCGCAAAATGAGGTCAAACTGATAGCGTTATCTCATCCAAAGCAGTGCCCACTGAGAACCATTGGGTTCTTTGCCGTAACTACAAATTGCGGACCCAGAAGATTGTGGCTTGTAGGTGCCTCGTGCAACCCAACAATATGGTGCGAGAATATCACCTTGCCAACCTACTGTAGAGTCGGCGACATTGCCACCAAGGTAGGCAGTGCCAACACACCCTTCATAAACGGTTGCACCCGGCTCCAATGATGTTGTACAGCTTGGCTTGTCTGAGTTTTTAGGCATTTTTTCAACACGATCTGACGCCCCCCAGTTGTAACGAACCAGTTCAAGTTCCCTTGCCGTGAAATTTTGTCCATAGACGCTGTAGCCATCCGTACAATTTGTTGTTGAGCAGCTAACTTGCTCTTTTGCGTCAGAGAAAACGCTCAAATCACCTTTATAAAGCCAGAGTCTTGTTACATTGTTTGGGTCGGTTTCAGGGGTATCTCCATATTCTTCAATGCGGTGTATTCCTCCAGGCTGTAGGCGTGGATAGCTACCAACTAGCGTCCACCCACCGCCATCTCTGGTCATATCACAATACACGCTTAACTTATCACCGGCATAGGTGCTTATTTCATAAACCCCATCACCTTGGCTTAGTCCTGCATCAAGAATATCTCGACAGCTTGTGGCAGTGTTTGGCTGTAGTGCCGTTAAGGTCCAGTCACCTTTATTGCCGTTGGCGGCGAACCAAGTTCCACTGTAAGTCCCTTGAGCGTCTACATTACCCAAAAAGTATTGAGTATTTGAAGGCACTTTATTTGACAGCTTGAACTCAATAACATTGCCGTCTTGTGCCGTTGTTCCTGATAGAAATTGAGCACTAGTTTGTGCCATAAAATGAGATTTGTCCCCTAACAATGTGATCTCTTGTGTTGAAGCTGACTCAATGACACCGTTATGTAAGTTATCAGTCGTGAGAACATAATTGCCCTCAATTGTCTGGTTGGCAAAAACAAAGTGGCTCGCTAGCAAGGAAGTAACAGAGAGTGCTAGTAATTTCATATATGTCCTTTGGGTATGTTTGTTCTAAAGATGGCGCAGAGCTGTTTACGATCAATTTCAGCTTTATATAGTCATCTGTTGTGGTTTTTTTCAGTACAACTGACTCTTTCTGAAATAATATATTTGTTATCTAGAAATTAATTCATAATCTATCTTGGGCGCTCTTTTTCAACTTGCACTTTATCTTTCACGGAAAACTCACCATCCAGCATACGTTGCCACTGCTTTTGTAATTCGCCTGAGCTTTTTAATTTTTTTAGGCCGCGATTGAAACTTTCTTTGGTTGCAGCACTGTTAGCTCGTACCTTTGGAAATAGAATGTGTGCTTGGTATTCTAAAAACGGTTTGGGGTGGGCTTTAATTTCTCTAGCCTGTTGTTGAGAAAAGTGTTGTTCAAGTAGCGCATGCATAGCTATTTCGCTAAGCAAGATCATATCAACTCGCTCATTAAGTAGCATGTTTAAACTGAGTTGATCATTGCTCACCATTATGACATCCAAATCATCTTGATTTATAGCTTGATGGAATTCGGGTATATACTCATAACCGAGTATTGCGCCAATACGATATGGCTGTAAATCGCGAATTGTCTGCCATTTGGGAAGTGGTGTATCTTTTCTAAAAAACAACTTCAGTGTGCCTTGATAGACTGGATCGCTGCAGTAAAAGTCTTGCTGGTATTGCGGCTCACAAACCCAGTAAGAAGCCATATCAAATTGTCCCAGCTTTGCGGATTGAAAGCTGCGTTTCCAAGGTAAGTATACAAAATCAATCTGCTTTCCTTGTGAAGACATAGCAAGGCGAATGATGTGATTGACAAACCCATCGTCAGCCAATTGGCTACCTGTAAATGGCGGATAGTTGCCAGTTGCGACAAGAAGGTGGTTTTCGCTGGATTTAATCTGAAAAGACAAAAAAATTAATAAGACGTAGAGTTTGAACATAATCGCAGCTTAAAAAATAACCTTTGCATATCTATGCAAGTTTAGTTCATAACTACGGTGTGGATATCATACGTTAATTCTGACCCCGTCAAGATACGTGTTTAAATAGCTGTCTAAATTAGTGTTACGTCAATAGTGGTGTTTTTTAACGTGTTAAAAAGTAATACTTTTTTTCAAAAAAAACTACAGCATATGTTTCTTATGGTCATACTTTCTAATAGCCGCAGACTAGAAGAGAAGGCCGACATGTAAGACTGTTATGCAATATAGTGTCATCCTATGAGAGAAGTTAAGAAAGTTAACCACAGCCTATTAACAAAATCTGTGGATAGAAATAGCTCTTTTGGTGCGAAGTGGGTTGCGCAATTGAAGAGCGCTGATACATTAATCTCGTTATTTATTAGGCCATTTTGCAAGCTAAAGCGCTTTTTCGCCCCAAATAGTGGGCATTGCCTTATTGGTTGCGTTGGGGTTGTGATGAGATAGAGTTTTTATTTACGTTACCTAGGTCTACTCTAATGAGGCATTGATCCCAAACGGTAAGTGTTTAAAGTAGAGCATGCGGTGGCATACTCTACTATTAGCGCTAGTTTATAAGCCAAGATTGGTTTTGCTGGCTGGCGTCTAGCTCCCAGCTATACACTAAAGGCTCTTTCGTTGTACTGTAAAACCAAATTTCTGCTTTGAGTTTTTGCTCAGCATGAGGCAGTTGGATCTGAGCTGAAAAACCATTGCTATCGAGTGGGGCGCGTAAAAAGCAGTTGTCTGCATTGGTAATGCTCTCTCCCTGTTTGCAGATATTAACAAATGCGCGTTCACTAACTAAGTTTTCGCCAAGGGTGACCTGTAAAGGTAAACTGCTTCTAAAATCAAACGATTGATCTACTTCCATACTTCCGATCCCCTCTCCCTGGTTCATTGCACTTGCATTGTCGTTAACTTGTGCGCTGTCTGGAGCAGTTGACTCACCGTTTGCTTTTGTAGGTGTTGAAGTCGTCGTATTCGATGCGATTGATGCAGTTGAGTTGCCTTGTCCTTCTGTGCCACCAGAACCGCCGCCACATGCCGTCAATGTAAAAGTCATTAAAGTGATGATGAACTTGTTCATGGTTTACTCCTAGTTTTGAGCTGCGTTATTAATGGTGTACTGGTAATTAGCCACAGGGTTTTCAAACCAAGTCACGTTTTTCTCACCAGCAGAAGAGGCAAATTCTACAAACTCTGGGTATGCAATGGACATGTCGACTCTTTCTTTAGGGTGTTGCCAATCTGTGTTGATGATTAAAGCCCAAGGTAAGCCATTGGCTGTTTGAAAATGACCATTGGTTGTAGATGTATCATCGCCTTGATCCAAGTAGCTGTTGTCAAATGCTTCTGTTGGGCTTTGATTCTTTAAATGTACTTCCCATCCACGACCATTATTTGAGTCTACATAAGGACCATGATAGTGACCGTTCACGGCAAATATAAAAGGGTCTAGCTTATCTACCGTTGCAATACTTGCGTTGTAACTTGTAGAGAGCGGCAGTGTTAATTCGAACGGAATAGGCGAGCGCTGGATGTCGCTGCAACCTTCTTCGGTTCTAAAGAATTTACACCCTTCCTGAGTGGGTACCATGTCTCTTGTATCTGTGAAAATGACAGTGATAGCTTCATTGCGGTTGGCTTCAAGCGGGCTATGTTGTGCGGTAGAGCCATCAATTGTCAGTTGTAACTCAGACTCTTTTACATGGCTGCGAGCAATATCTTTGAAGCGGATTGCAAATGCATTGTGGTATCCTGCGCCTACAGCCATAAGTGCACCTTCTACTTTATATTGAACAACCTGACTACCAATTTGACCTGTGGTCGTTCTATATCTGACAACAACATCATTGAAATCGTAGTCACCGGTTTGCGGCCATAGGTCTTCAAATGCAGCTGTTTGCCATGCAGTTGTTGATTCAATCAAGCTGCTCGCAACTACGCTTACTGCAATATCTTCTACCTCACCATTGCCAACACCACCGGTTGGTGCGATGTCACTGTTGTTTGATACTCTAAAGCGTGCCCATGTGTTGCCTTCAACAGCATCAACCGGGACAGGCACTAATACACGATTTTCACCGGCTACACCTGAAAATTCGCTGATAATGCGTTCAGATGATTGGAATTGACCATCTTGATTCCAATCTATCCACGCATTGACAAACCCGTTAGTTGACAGAGTGAATGAAATCAGTGCGTCATACCCAGTTTCAATACTTGTAACAAAGCTCACGCCATTGTCGTCATCTTGCGCTTTCGGTAAATGTTCCGCGCTGACACTGTCACCAAAGTAGAGGTCACCTACGCTGTGGCGGGCACCGTTTTCGTTCAATGATGTACCATAGCTGTCTGGCGCATCGCCATAATCCAATGTGGGCTCTTCGCCTTCGTCAATGATGGGGGCGGTTGCACAGCGCGCACCGTCATTAGTATTTGAAATTGGGCCATAAGCAAACAACTGTGTATCTGACGGGTCTTCAATGTTTACTCGGTAAATATGACCGTCTTGATTACGGCTAATGTAAAAGTTGTTCTCAACATCAAAGTAGACTGCGCCAAAAGTGCCTGATTGGCCGACGTTACCAAGGGAACTGCTAGCGCCTGTAGCGACATTAATACGATGTAAGTTCCCGTTGCTGTCCACACTATATGCAAGACCTGCTTCACCGTTTGGTGCAAATGCCATATCAAAGATGTTTAAATTGAGCGCGCTACCATTAATCACGCGTGTGGCTTGCAGGTAGTCGTTGCTATTTTCGTCCAAAGACACACGATATAAGCCATACGAACCTCCTTTTCTATACACATAGTAGGCATTTTCATGGATAGCGACGTCACCGACATAGAAGTTGGTATCAGGAAACCCAATTGTGTTGAGTGGTTCCAGAGTATAATCCTTCCCGACTCGGCCTACGTCTTTTCGGCTGTAGTCCCATCCGTATAAGTATCTGTCGTGGAGACTAAAGCCAAAACCGTTTAACTTGTCATTGGTTCCTACACTTTGAGCAAATTCACTGTAAGACCCTGAAACTAAATTGACGCCGTAAATAGAGGCTGTATTGCCTTGCACTAAGAACGCTTTTGACGGGCAAGTATCGAAAGGGGTGGCACTGGCACCTGCCGACAGCAAGCATAAGCTGAGTAATCTGTATTTCATGTTTCTCTCCAACATATAAATTAGCTATGATTGAGTTTGCAATCGAGATGCCAAAGTTAAAATATTGAATTTAAAGTTGTTTTTTATTTTTTTGAAATGAGATTGCAACTTGCGATGCGGTTTAAAAACTGAGAGTAGCATTTTGATAAAAATGAAATGCACCATGAAAAATGGCTAGGGTATTAAAAATCATACAGAATATTTTTAGTTGACGGCTTTGTGGATTTTTCTAAAAACGGAGATGATTTACTTATACCGCTCTTGCCATCTCAAACATAATACCTGTTTAATTCAGGTTGGCAGTCGAAAGAACAGTACAGTAATAAGGTTAAAAAAAAGCCTTCATCATGAAGAGAAGGCTTTTATTATTTTTATCTGTTTGGGGGGCTTATTTTGCCATAAAGCGTCTGAACCCAACTAAAGAGAGCATGAACAAGCTGATAATGCCAAACGAACCGCTTGAACCGTTATCTTTTTCAACCGCTTGAGTAGGTGTCTCAGCTGTTGAATCAGGCGTTTCAACCGTTGTATCAGGTGTTTGAACTGTTGTATCAGGCGTTTCAACTTCTGGCTTATCTTCATCAACTTTTGCAGCAGGTAATTTTACGACGATGCTTGCATTTTGCGAATGAGAGAGGCCAAATGAGTCGGTTACTGTGAGCGTAAACTCAAGCGTCTCGTCTTGGGTCACTGCTGGCGCAATAAACGTTAGTTGCGTATTGTCGCTAGATAGGGTTACGTCCGGCCCACTGTTTTGCTCCCAGCTATAAACCATATCATCGCCATCAGGATCTGTTGAAGAAGCAACAATGACTACCTCATCGCCTGGAGAGGCACTTTGAGTTTCACTTGTTAAGGTCACTATTGGGGCATTGTTCTTGCTGATATTAACTTTCATTAACTCAGTTGAGCTCGCACCGAAGCTATCTGTCGCAGTTAACTGATAAGCAATAGTCAAATTTTGCAGCGCTTTCTCTGCTTTGATGGTCATACTTGCTTTATCACCTACCACCTCACCTTGGACTGGCAATTTGACCCAAGAATAGGTAATCGCGTCGCCTTCAGGATCTGTCGTCTGTGATGCATCCAGCGTGAACTCGGTTTCGCTTCTTACATTGATTTCGTTTTGTACAAACTTGATAACTGGCGCTTGGTTCGCGGCAATATTAACCTCAACTTGTGCGCTGGTAGAGGCACCAAGCCGATCAGTAACGGTAACTTGATAAGTTTTAGTTGTATCTTGCGTGACTTTTTCAGCTGTGATAGCGAGCATGGCCTCATTACCTAGCACTGTTTCCGTATCAGCTAAGTCAATCCACTTATATGAGATTTTATCTCCATCCGCGTCTGCAGATTGACTGGCGTCAAGTACAAAGTCATGTTCACTTCGAATATTTAGTTCAGTTTGTGCGAGAACCGCAGTCGGTTCATTATTCGGATAATTTGTCGATATATTTTTTATGATGACATTGTCAAGACCTAATGAACCATCATCTCTCTGTCTATTATAATTAATGAAAATAAGGTTAGTGCCTTCTTTCAAATTCACGGTGACATTTTTAAACGTACCTGACTGACCGTCATCCTTTAGAATCTCAATATGGTTGTGATACACGGTAAGCGAATCGTATTCCATCTCACTTGAGATGAAGTAATCAAAACTAAACTCGCTAATGAGCGGGTCATTTATCTCAGCCAACAAATGGGTAGAGCGAGGAGCATCTGGTTGCTCTTCTGATTGAGAAATATCGCCACTGAGCAATATGTGTTCACCTGATTCGGCAACTTTTGTTCTCCAAGTGTCTCCTATGGAGCTTTCCGTATACCATCTGATACTGGCCGGTATTGACATATGCTCAGAAATATCTTCATCAGCTGGTGTTACTTTTGAAAACCAACCATTACCAGTGTAAACTTGCTCTTTTGGTGCTGTTAACGTCAAATAGATCTGAAAGTATCCCCACTTTCGCTCATCAAGCGTATCTACAGTAAAGTTACATTCTTGACCTGCTTCGAGTGTTGAATTTGAGCAGTTTTGTTCGGTTAGTTCGAGGGTTTCTCTGAAAGGTTCCTCTATGTAAAAATCTGAAGTGCTGATTGAGTGGCCAAGGGTATTCTTGAACGAACCTTGAATTTGTGTCGAGGGCAAGTCTGGAATATATAGCATTTCGAGCTCATCGTTAAATCCAAAGCCTGTGAGGGTGGTATGAGTCCAATACGCAAAAGTTGAAACATCAACAAAAACATCTGGCCTATTTGGAAGTGCACAACCTTCAGCCCAACTAGCAACCCCCAATTGGACCCACTCGTCATTTCGTCGCACTATCAGAGGCCCGCCGTAACCGCCACCACAAAAGGCTTTACCACCTTCTGCTAATCCTGCACACATCATGGAGTCTGATAATTTACCATCGTAGTGGTCGCTATCATTACAAATCTCGCTAGGAACATATGGGACGTCAACTTCGTGCATTTTGGTAGAGTTTTCTCCACCCATACCTAAGATCTTTAAATCTTCACCTGGAGCGAGACTAGCTCGTACTGCATAGTCAGCCAGCTTAATGGGGGCTATATTTTCAACGGGCCTATCAAGCTCCAAAATAGCAATGTCATTATTGTAGTAGTGTGTTTCGTGTAAGCCTTCATGCCTTACAACTCGATTGACGCTGTATGATTGCCATTGTGACGGGTCATTACGATCGTGGCCTCCAAACTTTACGGTAAAAAATCTCGCAGCTCGGTTATCTATATCTTCGAAGTCTGCTGCACAGATATTTGAGGTCAGCGCTTTATTGCCACCTATAAAAGATACACCACAGCGGTGCGTACCCCACATTTCTAAGATCCCCATAAAAGGGTATGAATTAGGAGTTACTTCTTCTCCACCGACAATAGCAGAACTTGTGCCACTTTTTGACTGAGCTTCACTCTGTGTTGAAGCTATTTGTAAAGGGGCGAGTTTATCGTTGGCATGGCCAAGTATTGGCAAGGTCGCAGTGGCGAGAAGCAGAACTCCCTGTATTTTACTGAGCATAACTATTCCTTGAATTTATAAATTATTGTCTTTTCTTAAAGCTCTATGTGCTTTGTTAAATTGATATATGGTCATTTTGATGGCCCATTGTACTTGTTAACATGTTCTTTTTAAAGGAAGCATTGTTAAATACGCATCAATTTATGGCAATCATATAAAACTAAATGACGCTAGTTACAGTATACATCATTTTAGATGTCAGTCAGGTAAGACGTAAATTTTAAAGGTGATAATGAAAGTTGAGCATCGAGTTAGCCATTTTGAGGCCCGGAGCAGGACTGCTCAGTTGAGAATTGGGCGCGTACTGATGTTTATTGCTATTAACGGTAAAATCAACGAAAGCACCAAGGAAAATACATTAGCCGGCAATATTTGGGAGCCCCAAAAAGGTGAAGCTGTTCATATATGTTCAAGTGAGGTGCTACTTGTGAAAGTTGTGCGATGATGATTTTAAAAAAGCCTTCACCGTAAAGAGAAGGCTTCTATTATTTTTATCTAGTTTGGGGGGCTTACTTTGTCATAAAGCGTCTGAACCCAACTAAAGAGAACATGAACAAGCTGATAATGCCAAAAGAACCGCTTGAACCGTTATCTTGGTCAAGTGTTTGAGTTGGTGTCGGCTCTGTCTTATTGTCATCACCTTTAGCTGCCGGTGCTTTTACTGTGATACTTATGCTTTGCGAATGAGACAGGCCAAATGAGTCCGTTACCGTGAATGTAAATTCAAGCGTTTCGTCTTGCGTTACCGTTGGTGCAATAAATACAAGTTGCCCATCGTCGCCTGGCAGGTCCACTGCCGTGCCAGATTTTTGCGCCCAGCTATAAACCATGCCGTCACCATCGGGATCCGTTGAAGTGGCAATAATAACAACCTCATCGCCTATAGAAGCGCTTTGAGTTTCACTGGCTAAAGTAGCTACTGGTGCATTGTTTTTGCTGATGTTGACTTTAAGCAATTCAGTTGTGCTTGCCCCAAAGCTGTCAGTCGCAGTTAACTGGTAGATAACCGTTAAATCTTGCAGTGCTTTGTCAGCTTTAACTGCCACACTTGCTGTATCGCCAACCACTTCATCTTGGGCTGATAACTTAACCCAAGAGTAAGTAATCGCATCCCCTTCAGGATCTGTCGATGGTGACGCATCCAATGTAAATTCAGCTTCACTTCTTACATTAATTTCGTCTTGTGCAAACATAATAACAGGGGCTTTATTCGTGGCGATATTGACCGTGACCTGTGCACTTGACGCTGCGCCGTGCTCATCCGTGACAGTTACCTGATATGTTCGAGTTGTATCAAACGCGACTTTTTCAGCTTGAAGTGTAAGTGTTGCTTCTTCGCCTAACACTGTTTCCACATTATCTAAGTCAACCCATTGGTATGAGATTTGATCTTGATCTGGGTCCAAAGACTGGCTTGCATCTAAGGCAAACTCTAACTCGCTTCGCGTATTAATTTCTGACTGTTCAACGACAATTTGAGGACTGGCATTCACAAAATCTGTTGAGATATTTTTTAAAGTAACATTATCAGTACCCGTTGAAATAGAAGCATCTTTTTTATACTTAAATAAAATGCGGTTGATACCCTCAACTAAGTTCACCTTTACGTTTTGGAATGTGCTTAGTTGACCGCTAATATCAACTAGATTTTTACCGTTATGATGCACAGTTAGAAAATCAAAATTTTGCTCACTGGAAATGAGATAATCAAAACTAAGCTCGGTAATGTGTGGATCATTTATCTCTGCTACTAAATAAGTCGTTTGTGTGTCTACTGTAATATCCGGATTTTCGGCTCTATCAGAAATGTCACCACTGACCAGTACATGTTCTCCAGAGTCAGTAATGTCTGTTTTCCATGCCTCATCGCCGCCTGTAAGCCATTGAATTTTTGGAGAAGTAGACATATGTTCTGTCACGTTTTCGAGTGTGTTAGTGACCTTATGAAAACTAAAGTTACCAGTGAGAACACTCTCTGAAGGTGCTGTTATTGTCACCGAGATATCGTAGTTTCCATACATTTGCTCATCAGGTACACGCACTGTGAAGTCACATCCTTGATCAGGTGCGAGTGTTGCATTTGCACAGTTTTGTCCAATTAACTCGACGTTGCTTGAGCCATTTTGCAACACAAAGTCAGAAATGCTGATAGCGTAGTCTAGGGTATTCTTAAATGTACCTTGTATTTGTGCCGAAGGTTGATCCGGGATGACTGCTGTGATGCTTTCTGAATTAAATCCAAAGTCAATTAATTTTGTGTGAGTCCATAATAGTAAAGACGCTACATCAGCATAGACACCCGGCTTATTTGGTAGTGCACATCCTGCACCCCAGCTCACAACCCCGACTTGCACCCACTCGTTATTACGTTGCACTATCAGCGGTCCGCCACTGTCTCCTTGACAAGAGTCTTTACCACCATCTTCTAGCCCTGCACACATCATGGTATTTGATATTTCACCATTGTAATGGGTGCTGTCGTTGCAAATCTCGTTAGACACGTAGGGAACGTCTACTTCTTGTAACTTAGTAGGGCTCTCGCCGCCAGAGCTAAGTCGGCCCCAACCCATGACTTTCAAATTTTCACCAGAGGTGATGCTGTTCCTAACTTGTGGATCTGCAAGTTTGATCGGTGTAATGTTTTCAACAGGGCGATCTAGCTCTAAAATAGCAATGTCATTATTGTATTGGTAATGAAAATTGTACTGCTCATGCATTACAATTCTAGTGACTTGATATGTTTGCCATTGCGATTCATCAGTTAGATCGTGACCTTCAAATTTAACTGAAAATGCACTTGCAGGTTGGTCTTCAACACAGTGACTTGCTGTCAGCACTTTATTATCACCGATAAAGGATAAACCACACCAATGCATGTCACCTAGATGTAGGCTCCCCATAAAAGGGTATGAAAAAGGCGTTGCTTCCTCTCCACCGACAATGCGAGGTTCTATATCATTTTTTAACTGGAACGTGTTCTGAGTTGAAACCTGCTTTAGGGGGGTGTACTTGTCCATGGCATAGCCTGCAATTGGAGATGCCACCGTGGCAAGAAGAAGAACTCCCTGTATTTTACCGAGCATAACTTTTCCTTTAAATTTTAAGGTTTTGAATTTCATGGTTAATTTTGCACTTATGTGTACTTTGTTAAGTTGCCGTGCTGTCATGTTGATGACTTATTCTACAATCTAAAGTGTTCCATTTAAAGATACAATTGCAAAATCAGCATCAACTTTTATGACAAACATATAAAACTAGATTATGTTAGGCAGAGTATAAACTATATTAGATGCCAGTTAGGTTAAATGAGACCTCAAGGAGAAATAATGAAATTTGAACAACTATTGAGCCACTTTGATACCGGGATCTGTATTGATCAGCTGCAAAAAGAGTCCTTATTGGACCTAGCTCTACTGTTTATTGGTGTTGACGGCAAAATTGATGAAAGCGAAAAGCGTGTTGTACATGATTGGGCCAATCAATTGCAGTGGAATTCAACAATCGCATTAGAAGATTATTTAGAAGACAGCCTCAGTAAATCCATTTTGGCTGTACAGCAAAATGACATAGAGTCATTTATCCAGCATCGTATGCGTCATATTGTGGATGCGCCCATGAGAAAGTTCGTAAAAGAGCTTGTTATCAAAGTAATTGAAGCCGATGGCAACGTTGATCAAGCAGAACAGCGTGCGTTAGCCATTTTGGAAGCTGAACTATAACTTAGTAGTATAGAAGGCAGGTCAATTAAATGGAACCTGCCTTCATTGCATTAATTATTGACCCATTGTGGGAAAGGATCTGGCAGTGTACTCCATAACTGCATACCAAGTGCCATTTCTTCTTCAGAGAGTAAGCAGTTGTCTAGCCCCTCAATGATGGCTTGTTTATTTAGCTTTTGACCAATGAATACAAGCTCTTGACGCATATCACCGAAAGGCTCCTCCCACATGGCTTGTATTGCGTCGAGATAATCAGGATCTGTCGGCCATTGCTCCTGTGGCACTGCTTTCCAAAACAGGCCCGCCATGCCGTATTGAGCCATGCCACCAGCTTGACTCCAGCTGCCCGCGTATTGAGGACGCGAGGCTAACCAAAAAAAGCCTTTTGAGCGAATGAGTTTACCCTTTTTGTCTTTACTATGCAGAAATTCATAAATTCTTTGTGGGTGAAAAGGTTTTCTGGCGGTGTATGTAAAGCTACTGATCCCAAATTCTTCGGTTTCTGGCACGTGTTCGCCACGTAGCTCTTTTAGCCAACCTGGCGCCAGCTGCGCTTTTTCAAAGCTAAACTTTCCAGTCGCGAGAATTTTTTCGAGGGGAACTTGACCATTTAGCGCAGGAATTTGCGTGGCTTCGGTATTGAGTGTACTTAATATGCTTTGCAAGCGGCGCAACTCGGTAGGAGAGACTAAATCAGTTTTGCTAATTACAATTACATCAGCAAATTCTATTTGGTCCACCAACAAATCAGCGACATTGCGTAGGTCATCTTCTCCTAAGTTTTCACCAACGTCTTGTAATGATTTAGCTTGATCGTAATCTTTCAAAAAATTAAGGGCGTCCACCACAGTGACCATGGTATCTAAAGTTGCGATATGAGAGAGACTTTGCCCTTGCTCATCCATAAATGTGAAAGTTTCAGCGACTGGCAGTGGTTCTGAAATCCCTGTCGATTCAATAACTAAATAGTCATATTTACCATTTTTGGCAAGCTGATTTATCTCTTCGAGCAAGTCTTCTCTCAGCGTGCAACAAATACAGCCATTGCTCATTTCGACTAACTTTTCTTCAGCACGATTAAAGCCGATTTCATTTTGAATGGTCGCAGCGTCGATATTTATCTCACTCATATCGTTTACAATAACGGCAATTTTTAACCCATCTCGGTTATTGAGTATGTGGTTGAGCAGTGTTGTTTTACCTGCTCCGAGAAAACCGGAAAGCACTGTAACAGGCAATTTTGACGGTGTATGTGGCATAACTTGCTACCTTTTTAGTTGCTGTGATAAGAGGTCCGTAGCGCTGCGCTACGAGCGGATCATATGTTCCTTCATTTCTTGGCAGACTTTGACATCAATACAATACTCAGCAGTTGGCCTTGCCATTAGTCTCTGAATACCAATAGGCTCGCCTGTTTCAAGGCAATACCCATAGGTACCTAATCGAATTCGTTCAAGTGAAAGTTGAATTTTGGGCAGGAGTTTTTGCTCTCGTTCGACTATGCGCATGAGAAGTTCACAGTGCTCTTCCCACGATGCACGATCATTAAAGTCAGGCAGATCAGGCGGGTTAAGCATTTCTTCTTTAGCTTCTTTGATCCTTTCTCGAGTCGTGTCATGTAGCTCAATGAGCTTGTCTTTGAAAAAAGCGAGTTGCTCTTGGTTCATATATTCTGATTCTGGTGCTTGAATCATTTGTTCTTCTGTAGATAAGGTCATAACCAATTAGCCATTATTTTAGTTAATTGTTATGTTATAACATAAATTGCGACTTTAACCATGATATTTGCAATGGGTACCTATTCTAAAGGTGTTCATTGAATGGATTATTTTATAAATACGATGAATTCTCATTACCATTTGTGTATTATTGTTTTGTTATATTGTATCAATTGTTGATTGTTAAGAATGCAGGTGGATCTTAAATGATAGAAACGCAAGTTGTGATTGTTGGTGCAGGACCCGCAGGTCTTGGCTGTGCGGCATTATTAAAACAGATGGGGATCAAAGGCAAAGACTTAATCGTTCTTGAACGTGGTGAAATAGGGGAGAGCTTTTTGAGATGGCCCGAAAGCATGCGATTTATCACACCTTCATTTCCAAGCAACGGCTATCATCAAACGGACTTAAATGCGATTACACCTGATACCTCTCCCGCATTTAATGCAGGTAAAGAACATTTGAGTGGCAAGGAATATGCTGCTTATTTGAAGATGGTTGTAAAGCACTACCAAATTGACGTCACCGTCCATACTGAGCTGAATAAAGTGACCTCTTTAGGCCCCAGTGACGGTTTTGAGCTGCAAACACATAATTCACATATTCGATGTCAGTATTTGATTTGGGCTGGTGGAGAGTATCAATCTCCTAATACTCAAAGCTTCACAGGTGCTGACTTATGTATTCACAATACGCGTATTCGTAGCTGGGAAGCTCTTGATAAAGGCCATTATGTAGTGATAGGTGGATACGAAAGTGGTGTCGATGCAACTTTCAATCTTGCCAAATTGGGGCATAAAGTCACGCTGTTGGAATGTAGTCACGATAACGAACAGACCTATGACCCTAGCAAAGTACTATCACCTTACACTGCAGAGCGTATGTCATGCATAGCAAACAATACAGACATTGATTTTAACGGCGAGTTTGAAGTAAGTGCCGTTTTCAAAGAAGGGGATATTTTTGTGGTGCAGTCGACAGACGGCGACGAAATTCGTACCCCATTTCCACCCATCAACTGTACTGGGTTTGAGATTGACTTAGGACCCGTCAGTGAGTTTTTTGTCTATCAGGATAACGGTTATCCGTGGGTAAGCGCTTTTGATGAATCGACCAAGCTCAGAAACTTGTTTTTGGCTGGACCAAGATTATTTCATGACCCAACACTGTTGTGCTTTATATATAAGTTCAGAGGCAGGTTTGCTGCACCTTGTAGTGTCATTGGCTCGGAGTTAGAGCTAGATATGTCCATTTTAAAGCATTATCGACAGGCCGGTATGCTATTGGAAGATTTGAGTTGCTGTCAGCAGCAGGAGTGTTTCTGCTAATGGAGCAATTCATTGATGTACAGACTTTTTATCCTGAGAAAAAAAGAAAAAACAATTGGCTGTTGATAGGTAAGGAAAGCGTTGGTAAAACTGCGTTAACAGAAAACCTTGTAGGAAAGAAGCCAAATAGGAGTAATTTTCAGGGCAGCTCTTTGTTTTGCCAAGAATACAGCTGGAATGGTCAAACAATTACTGATACTCCGGGTATTCAGAGCAAGATGGACAGTGTAGTGATCTCCCAAGTACTTAGTCGGTTAAAGGTTAGCGAACATATTATATTGACCGTGAAAGCATCTGATTTGGCCAGTGATCTATCTGATCTCTGGCATTTGGTGCAAGGACAAAGTGGGATAGTGATATTGACTCACTGGGACATGGTTAAACATAAAGCAGACGTGCAACAAGAGCTGGCAAAGCTCAGGCAAAGTACTGAACTTGCTTGGATCACCGTTGACAACCGACATATTTCACCTCAACAACTTCAAGAGATCGAGTATGCACTGAGCAATCCATCTCGGTTTCCAAAGCATCCCCCCAAACTGTCGGCGAACTGGTCAGTCAAACCAAAAATATTGTTCTTTGAACGCACTGGGTTGGCGCCGCTTATATCTTTTCTGATATTGGTCTTACCCGCTTGGTTTGCAGTGACAAATGCGAATGCATTTGCCGATTGGTTGTACCCAACGATTGAGCAGCCAGTTAAATTAATTAAAAGCAAGCTGTCACTGCTACCTGAGCCGCTAAATCAAATGATGATTGGCGATTATGGTCTAGTTGCAATGTTGCCATTTTTAATCTTGTATGCGCTGCCAACCGTGGTGATTTTTTCCATTATTATTTCACTATATAAAACGACGGGGCTTATAGACAGGCTGTCTTATCGGCTCGATCCCGTGATGCATAAAATTGGTTTAAGTGGTCGCGACTTGGTGCGAGTAATTATGGGGTTTGGGTGCAATGTGCCTGCGATTATCCAAACCCGAAATTGCTCCTGTTGCACACGGGGCAGCTGCGTATCAGCAATTTCTTTTGGCTCTGCTTGCTCTTATCAATTGCCAGCGACTGTGGCGGTGTTTTCTGCGGCAGGAAAACCCTATCTAACCTTGCCTTATTTAGTCATTTTGGCTGTGACGACTTGTATTTATTTAATTGTCACCACGTCAACAGCACAGAGAAAAGCAGCAGCATCGCAAAACTTGTTAAATCGCGGATTTTTACAACCACCAAATTGGCGTTTTGCCATGAACGAAATGAGTGACGTTATCCGCTCATTTTTTACCACTGCATTTCCTTTGTTCATTGTTATTTGCCTTGTTGCAGGTTTTCTGGCTTGGCTTGGTGTTTTCGAGTTTCTCACAGTGTTAATTGCCCCTTTTATGAGTGCGATAAATCTACCTGAAGGTGCTGCCATTGCAGTGATCCTCGGTGCAATTAGAAAAGATGGTTTGGCTATTGGTTTGATTGATAGTGGCGCTCAAGGCATAAAACTCACCGAAGTGACCGACCTTCAGTTGTTGTGTACCGTATATTTAGCGGGAGTGATGTTACCTTGTTTAGTATCGCTTCTAACCATCATTCGCGAAATGCGGTGGAGATTCGCGTCGCAAATGGTATTCCGTCAAATATCTTGGGCGATTATATTTACCATGTCTATATCTTGGGGATTTACTTGGATATTGCATTGGCTGTAAGCAGGCCTGAGAAAAATATTGAACAGCTCAGATGAGCAGAGAAGTTGGGACAAATTGTCTCGTAATCCTTGGTTGTTGTTTGGTAGTTAAGAGAACGAATCAGAGCGAGGGCGTATTTCCTTTTTGTTTGCACATTTCGCAATAGAGTTGTCATTCAATTTCATGTAGTTTGAATATAATATTCTAATTTTCATGTGTGAAATTTCAATAAGAAGGGTGCAAGATGGCAAAATCGGTGGTGCAATTAAGTTGTATTTCTCTGTTAGTTTTATCACTGTTTGGTTGTGGAGGAGGAAGTAACTCTGAACCGACAAACAGTGTCAATAACGCTGAAAATAGCGCACCACAGTGCACATCTAACAAGCTAGAGACACCTAGAGGTAGTGGCGCGGTTCAAATTAATACGTCATTGAGTTGTTCTGATGCGGATGGGGACTCGCTTTCATTTGCACCTAACACAGTTCAAAGTGATGGTGCAGTGACTGGAGAGCATACGTTAAATGTGACGGTGTCTGATGGTCGAGGTGGGCAAACTGAAATTTCTTTCTTGTATCAAATCACGAATCAGGCCCCGGTATGTAGTCAAAATATTAAAGCTGACGTATCTCCCGCTGCTGGGCGTTTAGATGTTGCTCGCTATGTGTCATGTATCGACAGCAATGGAGATGCTATTGCATTCACACCATCAGAGATTGATATATCGAATCAACAAGAGGGTTCTTATCAACAGCAGGTAAGTTACTCTGATGGTGAACTCAGCGCACAGTTTAATTTAAACTATTCGGTTGTTGTGGATGTACAGTCAGAATTGACGCGTTGTGAATTAGTTTCCCACTCAGTCTCTTTGTCTCCAGAAAGCGATGTTGTTGTAAGTTGTGATGATAACTACGCCTATATCAAGTCAGATACCTATCCTAGTCATGATTTAATGAATGGTATTAAGGCAACTAACGAGCAAATTCCTGTCCCAGCAGTCGATTATTCTGCGCCAATTAAACTCTCGCCGCACCCTGCTACAAATCCGACAACAATCGATGCTGCACTCGGTGTGGCGATAAATGGCGTGCCAATTTATGACTACTCTGCGGCAGGTGAGCTGGACTTAGTAAACTACAACCCTGGTGTAGATACGGTTGCTCTAGGTCAACTAGACAACTGTGGCGGTCATGCAGGCAGAGGAGATGACTATCACTATCATACTGCGCCAACTTGTATGATGGCAGCTATGGAGACACTCAATGACGATACAATCATCGGCTGGGGATACGATGGCTATCCACTATATGGATATAACCAACCTGACGGCAGTAAGATTGAGTCTGGAGATCTAGAGCTTTGTAATGGTATGGCTGATGATACTTTTGGTTATCGATATCATCTTTCTAGCGAACCACCTTATGTATTTCAATGTTTGGTTGGCGAAGTTGACACCAGTATATTACTTCGGGTTGCTCCTTTGACTGGCGGGCTAGACCGTGCAGACCTTCGCCCACCTGCGGGAGATGTGCAAAACTTAAAACACACCATTGATAGTAACGGAAAAAGAACCATGAGTTACGATTATCAAGGCGAAAACTACTATGTAAGCTACACGCCAAGTCAAGACAAAGTTAACTGTTATGATTTTGAAATGAAAGCAATTTCTAACCAGGGTGAGATTCAAACAGGGACATATTGCCGATGAGAGGTTTTTTGAGTTTACATGCCTCTTTGGGCGCTGTGTTGGTGTTATTCATTTGCGCCTATGCACATGGTCATGCTCTAAAGGAAACCACCGCGACAATTACGGTACGAAGTGGACAAATAGATGTGTTGGTCAATACGGACTTCAGTCATTGGCTTGAGCAGCTACACAGTAATGAGTCATGGTTACTTGGAGACACAGAGCTGGTGCTTAAAAACACACACTCAGAAAATGAAAAAGTCACCTTGCTCAAAGACATGGTACTTTCAAGTAGCAAAGTGATGGTCAACAACACTCAGCTTAGTTGTAAGCTAATTCAATTTCCCTCCAAACTTGATGTGCTTCATAAGGCCCACCATAGTCGTGGCTATTTTAGGCTTAGTTGTTTGTCTCAGCGGAAAAAATTAGAGTCGGTTTCATTGTCACTACCGAAATCACTTGGACGTGTTTATGTGAGTTTGGTGCAACCAAAACAGCAGCTAATTGATGCTGGGCAACGAGCCGCCTTTACATTGAAGTAGGGATTTGTTTGCGGGCCTTGTGCTATTGTGATCAAGACCCGAATTTAGACTAAATAAAATTTAATGATGTTTTGGCCTCGCCTACAAACGCAGTTTACTTGCTAAATTTGCGTGACCAGCGACTAAGTCTTTAGTGAGTTGTTCATCTGGTGTTGTGCCATAGGCATGTTTGACCGCTGTACCACCTAGCACAATCGCCCCCTTGCGTGGGAACATATAAAGGTAACCTTCAGAGGTGGGTACAACATAGGAGTAGTTTATTTCGGGCTGTGGCAATAGGTGCGTCATTTGGCCTTGTATAGGATACATGCTGGTATCATCGAATAGTTTGCTTGCCCCCAATCCAGTGCAATTAACAATCACTTTTTCTTTGAGCGCCAAGACTTCATCTCGGTTATTGAATGTTGTCTGTTTTAACTGGGCCCCTGCAAGCAGTGCGTCTTGCAATAGCGCTGGCAGGTATAGCATTGGATCTATCAGCAGCGCTTTCATATAGCTTTGAAATGGATAACCAAACAAGTTATCTTCTGTACTTGCTGCAAGCTCTGGATATAAATCGTTGCCCCCGGGTAGCGGCCTTTTAAAGTGCCGGACTTCAGGCAAGAGTAAATGGTAATTGTGCCAATAGACACCGTACTTAGGTCGATTGACATAGGTAAGAAAACGCGAAAATGCTCCGCGGATAATGTGTGTGTCTTGTGCTAAAAATTTATCAGAAACTATCTCTCTATCGAAGTAACTACTTGGAAGCCAAACAGCTGCTGCAATATCTGAGGTGGTATGAGGTGGAAAGTCCTCAGCGTAAATAGTGACACTAAAACCTTCTTGTGCGAGCAGCAATGCTGTTGTGATCCCCATAACCCCAGAACCGAGCACGGCAATGTCTCTGGAAAGGGGCTTGCTGGCAAGTTGGGCCGCCACGATGGAGGTACCCCAAGATAAACTGATCCCACCGCCGCCATGGCCATAGTTGTGTACGACAGTTTTATTCCCAAGTTGTTCAGCCTCTAATCGATAACCTTCTGGTCTAAATGGACGCAGGCCAACAACAGAGTGAGTCACTCTACGCATCGAAGCCTTAATGGGCTGGTAGTGACTATAGCGGCTAGGTTTTGACTGGATCGCACTGGGGGCTGTCGAACAAGAAGCTAGGCTAAGCGCGCCAATTCCATACCCTGCACCAATTAAAAGTTCTCGTCTATTCATTGCAGAACACCTCCTTTTGCATTGTTATACCATAACGTTGTACCTAAAAAGATAAAAAAGTAAAGCGTAATACGACGTACAGCTCTTTCGACCATGCCTTGTGTTTGCGCCAGTAATCATCAAATGGCTCATAATAGTTAAAGTAAATATGCTAATTTTTACATTCGTTTACGGTAAAACTCTGGCAATAATATGTGGTATTGCTCTGAATTTATTAAGTATATACGGAAGCACTTGATGATTTTGTTGTTTACGTATTTTCAGGTTATTGCGCTTTGAGCTTCTATTTTGTTAGCTTCATAGGTGTGTAGTGGTGATTGGTACAACTCAATCGTTACAGTGAACGTTGGCATTAAAGTGGGTGAGGTATGTTAAACGAAGAAATAAAAATTGATACACCAGGGTGGTTTAAAGCGCTACATCTCGCTGTCATGTGTGTATTTTCGATTGTAATCGCAAGCTTTACATATATAGGGCTCTATACAGGCTTTGAATTGACCTTACTAATTGTTGCAAAAGCGGTTTTTTATTCTTACTTAGTATTTACTGTGTTTATGAATATAAGGTGTTTAAAATACTATGGCGTCCATTTCGTCATCAAAAATAATAAAGTTTATTATCATAAAAACACTGCAATAACAGAGTATGAACTAGATGAACTTGAGTTCGAAGAGTACGCGTTGTCGGGTATATATAAAATTCAAACCAAAAATGGCGATGTGCTGGCCATTATGCATAGCTGGCTGCCAGGAGGGCAAATATTAGTATCTAATCTAGGCCGCTGTATTGACTAATTTTACAAGCAATAAGTCTGTGAGCGAAATGCCATCATCAGAGTTCGGTTTTTTGAAAACTTATTATTCACAGCGTGTTTAAGCTGTATTTTATTGAATGTAAACTCATCTCTAAATGCGTATTCTTGCTGCGCATTTAATAATCGGGGTTCTTAGGCTCCGTTGAGTTTGCTTGAAGTGGCTGGAATTCAATCACAGACTGATACCACTTTGCGTGTTTATCAATTTGATAGTGCCATTCATGCTGCTCACATATGCGTTGAATGATGATGTTCCCTAGCCCAAAGCCAGCGGATTGCCCGCTATCTTGTTGAACGCCAACTGGGTTTCTTATGCTTAGACTGCTTTCATTGGCCTCAATGATTATTTGACCGTGACAACCATGCTGTATTGCGTTTCGCAGCAAGTTTGTCATGACAATTTCGGCGGGTATCTTGTCTATCATTGGCTGTACGGTGAAATCACCGTGTTGAGAAATCACTTGATCCTGACTTGCTGCACGCTCCGAAAAGTTGGTAATAACCACCGATAGCACGTCAGACAAACAAACAGGCTCGCACGCAATACTTCGTTGCTCACGAGACAAACTGAGCAGCATTTCAATAATATCGCTCATACTTGCTGTGGCGCGTTCAATTCGCTTTAGGGGCTTTTGCCACTTGCTGTCAGTGACTTCTTGCATCTGTAGCAAAGATAAAGCCCCCTTAATGACTGTCACCGGAGTTCGTAACTCGTGGCTAGCAAAGCCGGTAAATTCGCGCTCACGACGAATAAAATTTTCAATGCGTTGGCTGTACTCAACGAGCGTTTTTACCAATAACCCGAGTTCATTGTCTTGGGGATAATGATAAGAAATGGGTTGCTGCGGGTTGGATTGACGGGCATTAATTTGATCGATAAGCAAGTACATAGGCGCCAGTGCCCGTTTTAAAATGACATGGAAAAAGAATAAAAACACCAGCAATAAAATTAAAAAGCCAACAAGGATGAGCTGCATCATCATTTGCTCGGTTTCTTCTGACAGTTCAACCTCATTGACATCAGATAAAAAAACCAAAAACTGTTGAGGGGAGTGATTAACAATCGCGTAGTGATAGTCCAATTCATTGGGGTGATTCAATTCGTGGACACCTGCTGTCCAGTTATTTATGTATAGGCTAAAATTATTGGGAAGATCTGAAATGGACGAGTAGACACTAATATGAGGCGGTAAATAGGGCACAGTTCCTTGCGCCTTTGCTGCTAAATAATGAGAGATTGTTATTTGTAATTGTTTTTCAAAAATATGATCTTCAATTTTTTTTGATGCTGCAAACACGAGTAATACACTCACCAATGACAGCAATACAAAGCTCACTGAATATGCCAGCTTGATCCGTTGACTGAGACTAAAATGTGTCATGCTTGTTCCTTATTTGACGCTCGCTCAAGCCGATACCCTTGACCATGTTTACCTATGATAGATACTTCATTACTACATTTACTTAGAGATTTTCGTAAGTTGTAGATGTGACTGCGGAGAATATCCCGCTGTGGTTGTAGGTCGCCCCATAATGCAAACTCGATCTCACTTTTGGCGACTAGCTCAGGATGTGCTTTGGTGAGCAGCCACATAATCTTAAAAGTGCTTGGGTTTAAATTGAGCGGGACATTGTCGATATTGGCGGATTGCGTCTTTTCATTGAGCGCGATGCCATTTACGACGATATGGTGCTGATACTGTTTTTGATTCTTTCGGACCTGTGCCTGAATTCGCGCATATAACTCAGGCATGTCAAAGGGTTTAACTATGTAGTCGTCAGCACCTGAGTTGAAGCCAAGCAGCTTGTCGTCTAGGGTATCTTTAGCGGTCAGCATCAAAATAGGAATATCGCCACAGGGTAGAGTACGAATACGCTGAGTGGCTTGTAACCCATCGAGTTTTGGCATCATAACATCCATGATGAGTACATCAAATACCTCTGACTCCATAAGCGATACAGCCATTTTCCCGTCATATGCATAGTCTACGTGGTGGCCGCTTAACTCGAGAAAGTCACCAATATTCTCGGCGATATCTAAATGGTCTTCGGCAATGAGTACTCTCAATTTGGTCATATATCCTCAGCAGTATTTTTACAGGCTACGGTCGCTGTGCTTCCTTATGCCGCTTAGTATACGCACTAAAATGTCAATAAAGTGTCGTCAGATCCCGAAAGCATTATTTGACCCTTCTCGCGCATTTAAGTGCTGTTTTTTTTAAATAAAAAATATGTTTGCTCTATCGACACTTTATTGACATTCATCCCTTTACATTGGTGGCAACTTTAACAAGGAGCCAATGTAATGAAATTTTCTAAATCAATCACTGCAATATCGATTGCACTAATGCTTAGCGCGTGTGGTAGCGACAATGATCTTCAACAAAAGCTAAAGGGGACGATTCCAAAGAACACAGATATAGTGTCGCCGATAGTTCAGCCCCAACTTCGAGAACTCAAGCTTGAAGTGCCCGAGCAGGACGATGTCATGGTTGAAGACTTTCCAATCGCGCAATATGTGACTTATCCAGATGACCAACAACACATCGATGCGATATCCAGTATTGATGTAAATTGGCCTAAGATTAATGTACATCAAGCAGGCAAAGAGTATGGCTATATAGATGTTGACGCTTCTGAATTGTTTTACTACGCAAGTCCTTTGAATAGCAGCATTGCTAATGCTGCCACAGATCTTGAGAGACACGATGATTTTGTGTGGTTTGTAACAGGCAGCAGTACACTTCACCGGCTAAATTTAGCGGACAATATCAGCCACCACTGGTTGTTGATAGACAGTGATGAGTTCACCGAAGTTGCCATCGATGAATCAAACCCAAACTACGTTTGGATGTATGACCAATCTCAACATGCACTCACTTACTTTAACGCATCGACTGATGTAGCGACCAAATTTACGTTACTTGGCGAGTTCACAATTGCTGGACTGACTTTGGCTGACGATCAGCTGATTGTGCTCGCCCATGACCACGGTGACTATATGGTAATGGCTTATCAGGCACAAGGGGCTGAAGTTGAACATATTGCTTCATGGCATCTGGCTGGTTTTGAAGGGAAAGAATTTAATGACATAGCGCTTGCGCCAGATGGTCGTGTTGTCTTAAGTACACCAGATGTGGAAAATAATATTTATCTTGCAGCGGATAAATCTGAATTAATTGGAGATGGTCCCATCGAGGATACCGCTACGCTAGAAGTTGTGCAGAGATATGAATTAGATGAAGCGATTGCTCAGCCTTCCGGGATTTGGCCAAACCAAGATCAGTCGTGGACTTTGATCACAGATCAAGCTGAAGTTTTCCACCTAGATAGTGATTTTAAGTTGCTAGAGCGACATGAGATCGATTTTGACAGTGTGAATTGCAATCAAGGTTGTACAGAGGCAATAGTTGGGGATGATAACGTATTTTTTGCATTAGCTGATGGCGGCTTAGTTGGTCAATTTAATCGAGTCGGGGAGCACTATATTTTGCACCAAGAGTTTCAGATTGAGGTGACAGACGAAAAAGGTGCGCTCTATAGTTACTCGGGTTTGGGACATGACGCGACGTCCGGTGACTTTTACGTAGTGCCAGATCAGAACGGCGAAGAGCAAGCTGATATATTGATTGTTTTAGATGGCGAGTTTAACGTAAAAGCCAAGCACCCGATCACCTATTCGGGCGACACACAGGGCAGCATTTACCAGTTTGATGCACAAGGGGTACACTTCAGTAACGGATTTGTTTATGTTGTCTCTGAGCAATTTACCAAGGTTTTGAAGTTAAACCTTGAAGGCGAAATAGTTGCGGTAATTGATCTTAATGAAGAAGATGTTATGGAGCCCAGTGACATCGCAATTCGTGATGGACACGTTTATATTGTAGGTGACCATGAAAACGGCGATCCAGTACCACCAATCACTGCGTTTAAAGTCGAAGAGGAATAAGCAATTAAGAGATGATACCAGCTACTAAGTAGCTGGTATGATTTTCATAAGAAGTAAAAATAGAGTACACAAGAGTGGCTTATGACGGTACTGTACTTGGTATCGAAAAAGGTCGAATATCGTGATTAGAAAAGTGCACTCTGTAGCAAGGGTGTGTACTCCATAAACCATCTGTTTTTCGTGTTTCATAATCTACACTGAAAGCGACTATTTTGCTCCCAGAAGCGTCAAGTTCAGCAGCCGTGCCACAGTAACGAACATAAATATCTCTCAGAGCCTCAAAAAATTTACCGCTGGTAATAGGTCTATCGGGTAACAGTTTTTTATTTTGATCGGTATACAGCTGTGAAGGTTGTTCTGCTGTGTAGTGCGCTGTACTGTCTTGCTTGGATTTACCCATGCGAATATCCCTTCCAAATATTAATGTTACATTTATTTTACATTGTGAGTGGTTTAAGATTCAAGGTATTTTAGCGAATTGTAACCCGGTTTTGATCTTGAGCAGTTCAGCTAAAAATTTGAAGCGATGGCTTTTTCGCTCCTAGGTGCAAGCTGCGTATATGTAATTGCAAAACGTAGTGTGACGAAAAAACGAAAAGGAAATTCAACTCCATTATACATCTCGATTAATAGCGAGATATTAATGACAGGAAAATCGTCATGCCTAAAAAGGAATAACTGATAATGGGTTAACGCTTTTGATAGACCAATTGTATTTATTATTTATTTGTTGGTTTTTTTCTTTTATATATTTCATATTTGAGAGTGCGTCGAATAGGTGTTTTTTTGAGATTGGATAACATGTTATGTTTAGCCTATAAATGAGCCGATTTTCACAGCTGAGTATTAAACCGAGATGCCAGAACCATTTAAAAATGTATTTGATATAGAGCTTATTCGTCTTATGGCGCTCCACTTTCGCCGAGCATTCCCTGATTTTAAGTCTGAAGACTTCATTTCTGAGATTGAAAGAGATTTAGACAAACTAGAATTCAAGCAGCGCAGTCAGAGAATTTGTGAGGCGATGCAGATGTATCTGCCTGAAGAGTTTGAAGCCGCTGCAAAGATCATTGAACGATCTTTAGGGGATCAAATCGCAGGTGAGTGGAGTCTGGCAGCATGCAATGAGAATGGGATTTCAGGTTGGGCAATCATTCCCATGAGTGATTATGTAGCCGCAAAAGGCAAAAAACATTTTGAACTTTCGATGCATCTACTCAAAGAGCTGACTAAGCGAAATACTTCAGAATTTGCCATACGACATTTTTTAATCACTGAGCCTGATCGCACGTTAGAAGTGATGAAAACCTGGGCTGTAGATTCTGATGTAAATGTACGGCGGCTGGCAAGTGAAGGGTGCAGGCCTAGGTTACCTTGGGGCTTGCAATTAAAACAATATATTGTCGACCCAGAACCAGTGATTGAGTTACTGGAAATATTGAAAGACGATCCCAGTGAATATGTTAGGCGATCTGTGGCAAACAATCTGAATGATATTGCAAAAGATCATCAGGAGAGAGTGTCTGACATTGCCGCTGCGTGGCTTTGTAATGCCAGCGCGGATCGAACGGCATTGGTTAAACATGCCTGTCGAACCTTAATTAAAAAAGGTCATATTAAGACGCTAAATGTGCTTGGATATGGCGATGTGAATCTGCGTTCAGTAACGCTGAATACCTCGTCACCAGTACTTAATTTTGGCGATCATATCGAACTTACAGCCCAGATTGTAAGTGATAGTAGGGCGGCGCAATCTTTGATAGTAGATTATATTGTGCATCATCAAAAAGCCAATGGCACGACATCTCCTAAGGTATTCAAATGGAAATCAATCCAGCTTCACCCAGGTAAATCGATACAGCTTAAAAAGAAGCATGCTGTTAAGGCTATTACAACTCGTACCTACTACCCAGGAATACACAAGGTTGAACTGCAAATTAATGGTAAAGTTGTCGCAAATACTCAGTTTGATTTGGTGATGTAAGCTGTGGAGCTGTGACGGAAAAAACCCCGACAATGGTGGAGAGATCATAGTCCTGAGTATTTACTCATCTCTAATGCTATTTCTTCCCATGCGAGTTGCTTGCAATTATGAGAACAAAAGCTAGAGTATTGTCCTGCGCTGTCATTTTTCTGCAGTATGATAAATTTTCAATATAATAAATAACTTATAAAACAAACATCTAAAGTGCCTCCTATATGATGAGTACTTTTTTAACTTGCATTGTGTATGTTTTTTGAACACAGTCTTGTAAGCAAGTGCAGCAATATGCCGTGCTTGTTTAATTGATAATAGTTGAAAATTAACAACAGGAATTATTATGAAGCTCAACAAAGTAAGTTTAAAAAAATTAAGCAACAATAAAAATTTGAACGACATGCAAACACGCCAAATTGGTGGTGGCGCTTCGGCTTACAGCAAAGACTTTGGTGCATGCCATACCGCACCAGTGTTTTGTCCGACCAAAATTATTTGCTAATGAGATCTAGCCCAGTTTAGCTGGGCTAGAATCATATTAAAAATTTATACAATTCATAGGATTATTTAACGTACAATATCTCTCAACTAACCATTTTTATGTGCTTGTGTGAATAGCACAAGTTAAGTAGCGTTTGAGATGAATTCACCATTTGAGCTTTTTGGGCTAACCCTTACCCTAAGCACTGCTATTTCCTTCTTTCCTGCATTGTTAGCCCTTGTAGCCCTCACTTTTTTGATGCACCGTACCGCAATTGGTTTAGCTATTGTGTCAGTCATACTGGGCTATTACTTCGAAATCATTAATATGATTGCAGCCCTTGGTATCACAAGCTTATTTCTAATGAGCTATGGGTTTAATCATTTTCAGCGCAAATTGATTAAATGGTTGCTAGGGGTGGGTATTTTTGTTTTTTCAATCCTGTTTTTTATTCATGCATTTCCAGGATTCAGCAACCCGCTAGTGATCGAGTCGTACATGGTCAGTAACAATGCTGTGCCATTTTCGAAGCATTTAAACTTTGACAAGCTGATGGTTGCTATCGCTTTATTGGCGTTGGTGGTGCCTCGCGGTAGAACGTCAATGGGCAAAAACAGTGGTAAAGTTTTTGTTTTGAGCTCTTTGGCAATCGTCTCTGGGTTAGCTGGTGGCGTGTTGTCTGGATTGGTAGAGTGGGAACCTAAATTAAGCCCAATTTTAGTGGGCTGGGTAATCACAAATCTGTTGGTAACATGCTACGCAGAGGAAGCCTTTTTTCGAGGATTTATACAAACGCAGATGCAAAACACATTCAAACATCATCACCTTGGTGACAAGCTAACGGTCTTTTGCTCAGGTGTGTTGTTTGGCCTTGTGCATTTTCCTGGTGGCCTTGCCTATACTTTAATTGCAACGATACTGGGCATTGGCTGTGCGTATGGTTACCAAAAGACCAATAACATATTAGTGCCCATATATATCCACTTTGTATTTAATCTGCTGCACTTCTGCTTATTTACGTACCCGTTTTTAGCATGAGAGACTGTGGGTTAGGCGTACTCAAGTTACAAAATTTTCAACTTACCGCAACTTCAAGACTCCTGACATAGGGTGTCAGTGCGCTGCTCTATCATGCCAGTCCAATTGATTATAACTTAAAAGGAATGTAGGGATGAAAATGAACTACTTTGTAGTCGGTACCAATAACATGTCAGCGGCAGTTAATTTTTATAATGCGCTATTTGAACAGACACCTTTTAAACAAACAATGGCAAATCACAGAATGACCTTTTGGCAAGGTGATGAGCCTGACTCGGCGTTTGCAGTTGCCACACCTTTTAATGGCGAGGTTGCGACAAATGGCAATGGCACTATGTTGGGTTTTAATGTCGACTCCGCTACAGAGGTGACACGGCTTTATAATAAAGCATTGGCGCTAGGTGGTACTTGTGAAGGTGAGCCAAGACAGCGCGGCCCTAAGTTTTCAGCTTACGTAAGAGATTTAGATAACAACAAATTGGTTTTTGGAGATTAGGTCGGTAGACAGTGAAGGTGTTTATAACGAAAAATAAGCCTGTGCACGTCAGCTCAATATAAATTAGCAGTAGATGTCTCTATTCGCTATTTAAAGAATGAGCTTTGACATTGTAAAAATAAATAGGCTATACCGGCGATAAAGCGCTGGTATAGCCTATTTGCTTGTTAATCAGTGTATGATAGAAACCAAATTACTTATTGGCCAATCAGCTACTGAATAACTTCCAAGTCTGGGAGGTATGCATCACGAAACGCAAGTAATGTAGAGCTATCCATTTTACAATCGAATCTGACATCTAGCTTTTTTAATCCTCTGGCATAGGCCACCTTAAGTGTTTCTAACCAAGCATCACAAAACCCGTCAATATGCACATATTTAATATGTTGATTTGTGAGCAGGTCATGCACAAACTCAATGCATTGATCAGGTATTTGAGTCAAATACAAAGTATCAATGTTAATATCAAAGAACTTGATGCCGTTGTCTAAACTCAGGTATTGAACAGAGGGAAATACAACCTGTTCTTGGTACGTGACGATATCTAAAAAAGACCGGCTCAATGTCACGGTTAGGTTTTTATTATCATCACTTTGACAGGTTATTCTTCCAGTTTCTTGTTCCAATTCGTGATCAAAAGGGGCCACATCCCAATAAACAGTATGGCCATTTTCACAAAACTCATAGGTTTGAGAGGTGTTATCTGTATCAATGGCCACTTCATGATAAAGAGGTGTATTCATGTGGTATGAAATACCTTCTCTTAAAATACCTTCTCGATAGACATTTTCTGACTCGACCCAGCCATTGTTATGTGGAGAATATAGAGTGCCCGTAAAAACGTCTTCTTCGACCATTAATGGCTCAATATGCTCTGCTACTAATTCATCGGTTATGAGGTGCTGGTTGATTATCGTCGATTTATAAAAAGGGCTTAGATAAACATCGCCAATAACACCTTTTTCAACAAAGTGTCTTTTCACAACTTTACCTTGTTCGGTAAAGATAGCAACGCCGCTAAACGGCGTGCCATCAAAGTGTAAAAGACCATTTTGCTCAACCAAAGCATTATGTATAACGAGCAAATGTCCTTTATTAATCATAGTGTTTAATCCGTAATTATATTGAACCCTTTCAGTATACCAGAACAGTTCTGACAAGCAGGGAACGGGTTACCCGTTTTGTCATAGAGTTTGTATGTTGCAAGGGTAATATCATCAATTGTTGCGGATGTATTGTTCAAGTACCAATTTGCCGCCCGCACTTCAGCGTGTAGCCCAGGTGCACCTGCCTGCGTAGCAATGCCATTGCCTTTTTTCAGCTCGGTTTTTAGGTAATCTAATATTCGTTGCTTGATAATGGGGTGCAGTGGCTCCGTCCCTTTGTAGAACTCTTTTTCTATGTACTCCACGTATTTCTCAGGGTTTTTGACAAGTATACTTTTATTGACTTCTTTCCACTCAACATGTGTTTCTGCTTTTTTTACCATTTTGCCAACTTCACTTGGCTTCCCGGTAAAGTTAAAGAATTCAGGTGATTTAGGTAGTTTGGTGCCTGGTGCAAATGCTTGAGAAATAGCCTTACGGTTATGAGGCAGTGGTGTTTTACCATCGCCGTTCTTTAACAAGTCTTTTGCTTTTGCTTGTAATGTTTTCGCAAAATTTGTTTTTTCTCTTGCAGCTGCAATTTTCTTATATTGCTCTACTGTATTTTTCTTCAGTAAATGACCAATATATTTAGCCCCACCAAACACCAATCTAAGAGGCGCACTCGAGTAATTTCTCAAGCTAGCAATCAGTGGAACATAGTCTAAATAGTTCTCTGCCTTTCTATCAAATAGAGTCCGTAACTCGGTAATACCTTGTACTGTGTCATATTGTTTATCTGAAATATCTGCGTTAGCTTGTTTAAAGGCGGTGTACGGATCAGTGTCTCTTGAAAGCTTGGCCAGTGCCCCCCAATCGTAATGGATAATTTCCCCTTGGGTAGATTTGTATTTGGCCACCACAGATGCACCATATTGCTTAGTTAATTCAGCAACTTGTTCAGGTGTTCCGTTTTGCAAAGTATCCATTATGGCGATGTCTTGCAGTAACTCTAGGTCGGCACCTGTCAGAGGTTTGTTATGATACTGAACACCTTTAAATGCGTCGGGGATATGTACGCCTGCATCCAATGCTTCTTTTACAGTAAAGCGGTGTGCACGAGCATGCAGTAAAATATTGTGATGCTCTAGCACGGCAAGTAATGCTGTCGCCCTTTGATATTGAGGTGACATCTCTCGGATCAATGCTGAACGAGTGATGGCTGTACCTTGATTTGCCGTTCTATTGATGACTTCAGCTGAACCTTTTGCGACGAAAGCTGCAAGACCTGCGGCTAATCTAGCCAAGTCAGCACTTTGTGCTTGAATTGCACCAAGTTCTTTCATTGCTTGCTTCATGCTTCCCCATTGATAAATTTCTTGAGGAGTGAGGCGTGCTGTATTCATATATGCATATAGCTCTTCCTGAGACATTTGCGTTGCATCTATACCAACATGCTTTTCTACCCAGGCTGCTGTAGCTTCCCCTTGTGCTGTGAGTTTGTCAACTTGAGGGTCATATTGACTTGCAACAAACTTGGCTGCTACAGAACCTGCGGCACCAGCTGCGCATTGCTGAGAACGGTTAGAGTGTTGGCTACTTACATTGGCGAGTAAACAACCTGTCGCAGCGTGCGCAATGTATTTCGCAGCAGTTGACAAAGAGGTGCTTTCTATATTGGCGGTTAAGGTTTCTCCCAGCGCACTGACAGCACTTGCTTTGAGAGCATTGACAAACGAATCTGATAGATCGTCAATACTGCCGCCTGAAATAGCAGTCTCAATACCAGCTTTCGCTGCAGACTCGATAACAACTTGCAGTGATTGATTGCCTAGAGAGATCAACGTGTCCGTGCTCATAAGAGGGGCGTTAGGATCGTACTCGAAGAAATCCAGTCCATCTAACTCCTGCATCACACCAGCGGTGACCATTGAAATCGCAAGTGAACGCAAGTTTTCACTTTCAGTAATAGACTTAATTGCGCCATCAATACCTTCGCCATTTGCCAAGCTGACAGCTGCTTGGGTAGTAAGCGTTGCTGCACCTGCTGACAAAGCCGCAGCCGAGAAAGTACCTTTGCCAACAGCTGTAGCAATTGCGCCTTTAGAGCCTGTAATTCCTGCGCCTGCTGGCCCCATTGCAACAGAAACTGCAATCGCAATGACTGCCATTGCTGCTGGGCTTAATGTACTGGTCGTTTCATGCTTTTTGATCCTTTCAAGCTTGGTATACACAACATCTAGCATGCTATTACACTGCTTGAATTCTGGATCAGCTTTTATAGCTTCAAACGCATAAGGGTTGATATTTCTCGGTGCTGAGGTCAATGATTGTGGAGGACATGCATATTCAGGATCGTTATAAAGATCAGACATCCAGCTCAAGCTTTTGCTTGATGCAAAGCCATTGACAATATTAGAGACTGATTGGCCTTCTTGTTGCCCAAACTCAATACTGATGCCATGTGTTGCGTTAATTTTAACGCCACCAACTATTTCATTGTATACGGCTGTATCTTCAGTGTCTTGGATAGTCTCTGTTTTGATTTTCCAAGTACCTTTCCTTACTTTGTGGTAAAAGTAATGGTCTTGCTGCTTCGCCATGAGGAGATTAACTCTGCCATTGCGAGCATCGATGTGAGTACCATCGGTTGAGGTGATTTCAGTTGCTTTAAGCGTGATATCGCCATATTCAGAGGCAATAAGTACACCTTTACCCGCATCCAATGCGGAGCGTATAGCAATGGTTTCAAGCTCTTGTTCTGTCTCTGTTGTTTTTCCCCACTTACGGTTCATATCGCGTTGGTATTCATCAAACTCATTTGCGATGTAAACCCCGTTATTAGCGAGGATTTGAATGACGCCTTTATCTGCGTGTAATTTTGCCGCATGGAGTTCTACAACACCGCCAGCGAGCAGTTTGATACTGTCAACAGCCGATAAGCGAGATACGAGGTGTTCAACTGTTTGCGTATTTTCAGAATAACCCGGTCGTGTATAACTTCCAGCATAAGTCTCTTTAGCCGACTTAATAATGATGTTGTTTCCGGCATTGAGTGCAATATTATTACCTGAAACTTGAGCACCTTCTAACACGATATCATTGCTGGTTTTGATATAGATATTGTTGCCTTCTAGTTTGGCAATTTTTCCTAGGCGTGTTCCTTGAGAGTAGGGGGTTTCATAACGATGAACAAGTGTTTTCTGTACGTAATTGTTGGCGAAAATTTTAACGTTTTTCGACGCAGAAAAGTGACTAGACAGATTTGCAACGGTACCACCGGCCAAAAGGTTTAAGTCGCCATCTGCGATTATGCTGCCGTCTGTGACAGTCATGTTTTCAACAGATCTTATTAACGCGTTACGGTAAGTGTATAGGTTAGCAGTATCAACATTGATTGATTTAAATTCATTGCTCTCGCCGTGGAACTCTACTTGGTGCCCATTGACTTCTTGCGCTTCGATGGTACTTGAAGTTAAGTGTACGACAGGTACTAGCACGTTTACTGAGCCAATCGTTCTTGATTCAGGCCAAATAAAGTTTTTGCCAAATTTATCAATTTGTGCCTGTGAAATGGCATCTCCAAATTTAGCGGCACCTGTTTTTGAGAATTCATATGCCTTATTGTATAAGTCATTTATTTGGTTTGATTCACTGGTGTATCCAATCAGCAAATTACGATTTAGTTCGTTATATATTTGCGAGCGAATAAAGCGAGATTGTACAAAGTTATCACCGACCATTTCTTGCAGTGGGTAATGTGGAATAATCACCGTTAGTCCTCGGACTTGGAGCGGTATCATAACGGGTGGCTGCAAAGCCACTTTGTAATTATCTTTAAGTCGCTTAAAGAAAGTTTCAATGTTTTGTGTGGTTGAGGTATTAACCTTATCCTCAACGTAATCTGACTTTTTGTACCAGTAGCCATCGTTAACGTACGAGCGGGTGTATTGTGGGTTTGACAATTCCGCTGCTACTTGCTCATTGGTAATTGCCCAACCAATTGTAGGGAGCATCAGTTGGCCTAACAACATGAATATGTTGAGGCAGGCCGTCACTTTTTGCCACATGGGAACCTTTTGTTCCCAAGATTCTTTTTCTATGTTTTTTTCTTTCATGATATTTGCAATTCCAAGCCTATCACTTCATTAAGGTTGCAAGCACAACAGAGGTATACACATGCTCGCTTTCAAACTTACATTTTATGCCGATTGTATTGTTGTTTCTTTCACAATCTGAAACGCTAGGCTTTCCTATGTCGTCAATCGCACTGTAGCCAGACTTACGGTATGAGTAATTAACCTCTTTCTTGTCTGCACTAATTTCATAACCAGTCAATACAATAGAGGTTGGTAGCCAGTGAGAGCCAATTGTGTTTGGTGGTGGAGTATTTAGATAACCTTGAATACGCTTGTTCAGCGCGTCTTCGATTTGTCTTGCGGTATAATTCGTGCCATCGATGTCTTTATCTTTATTCTTCTGATCTACTAAAGTTTTTAAGTTCACAGTATGGGTTTGATTACTACACGCAGGCTGTAAAACTTCACCATCGCCTGGCAGAATAACCATGCGGCAGGTAGTCACAACAAAAGTTAAAATATCGCCGTTGGTAGATTGAGAGGAGACGATTGCAGAGTTGCCAATTCCATAGTTGTATTCAAATGTTTTCATATACTTGATACCTTCATTTTTCTTTTCGGTACCCAGTGCATCTAGATTTGTCACATTTAAATCACTACTCGAAGGCAGATCTTCTTTGACGCCGTATACACCGCCATGGAAAGACAGAAGCGTTTCAGACTCTACAAAAGTATCTATTTTTTCGAAGCGGCAGCGTCCAGTTGTTTGACAATATTTAGTGTCAGCATAAGTGGCTGTATATGTATCTTTTGACAGACGTAATCCAATTGAAGAAAGCTGCAAGTTATTGAAATAAGCTTTTGAAAATACTTCTGTATAAGAGAACATATTGTTGAACTCTTGTGTCGAGCGAGCATTGTGCGTGCCATCACTGACTCTTAATTTACCGAATACGATGATTCGACCAGGAGGCGAATAGTGGTCTATTTTTGAACGACTGCCTTTTTCTGATGAGATCACGCCAGTTTTAGAGTCGTTGGTGTAACTTACGCCCGAATAGTATCCAGTTTCGACGTCTAATCTGTAGCGTTCGTTAAATACTTTTTTACTATTGATATCAAAGACACCAGACTGGCTAAGGCTTAATATTGCAGACGAGTTAAGTATGTACTTAGGCGCTTTAATCTCAAGCTTGTTCTCGGCTTGGAACACAACATCGTTAGACCTTGCTGAGCTTACCTTGATGCCTGAACTCCAATCAGATGCACCTCTTGGAATATTGTATGAATTAATATTCTCAAAGGCTTGTGCATCGACTTGAATTGAGTTGGCATAGATTTTAGCGGATAGGTTCGAATGGCTAACCTCTTTGATTTTTTGAACCTGAGAATTGTGGTAGATACCCTGAGACAGGTTCTCGTGATCTCTGGTTAACTCCAATAATGAACGTGTCGTGGCTAAGTTCTGCCCACTACGACGAGTGCCATTTGCCACAATACCTTCTCTAGATTTCAATATAAGTGAGTTAGCTCTGATGATACCGCCGTAGCCGTTGGCAATATCTTTTTGCGTTTCTACGACTAGGTTGCGTGCATTGATGTTGTTCTGGTTTGTAAAGTAATAACCTGAAACTTTGATATCAGTTGCTTCAACTTGACCAGAATTACTCATTCCAGAACGAGAGATAAACTCTGCGGCCCCTGAGTATATGACACCTTGATTAATGATACGTGATAGAGAAACCAACTTAAGGTTTTCGTCGGAGTATAGTTTACCGTAGTTGACTATATTTGGACTTACGAAAAAACCACGACCATGACCCCAAGATTGAGTTTCTTCTAAGGCAGCGCTTTGTAGTTCTTGCCCAAGTGGTTCAAAATTAAACGGGTCACCCACAGAGAGTTTACCAATATGTGAAATAGCAATGCCTTCACCTGGGACAAATAAGCCATTGTCAGAGTTACTAGAAGATAGAGCTTCGGTTATTGTGTTGATATTGGTATTACTTGCAATTGTAAGGTTCTTATTTGTTGCAACTGAAAAGCCTGCACTTTTGTATTGACCGTTTATCGTTGCGTTATAAGCTCTTGAGTTATATGGCAGCCTTTGAAGGCTAGGGCCTGTTATTTTACCGTTAGAGTAATTGACGCTATATCCCCCTAAATAAAGAGAAATACCACCTGTCCCTACCTCAATATCTCCTGATTCATCCATAATAAGGTATTCATTTTTATGATTCAGAGCTTTTAAATTGATGTCGACACGAGTATTACTTGAAGTAATCAGATTATCGGTATAAAGCTCAAGAGATTGAGCGCCTCTTGCATTTAACGTTTTGATGTCAATTTGACCACTTTGGCTGGCGACTATTCTATTTGAATAAAATGAACCTGAAGAAATGCTAATTCGCTTTGCGTTTTCGAAGTTACAATTTGTACAGGTAACCTTATTCGCCGAAGTAATTAACAGATTTGCAGGATGCCCTAAAACTTCTATTTTTGAGTTGATATTAATGCTGTTAGAGAACTTGAGGTGAAACATATCTCGTTTAGCATCACCATTATAGATAATTAGAGGCTTATTAATGTTAGTAAGTGCTAAGTTAACAGTAGATGAGTTACCCTCAGGGGTAATTGCATACATACTGTCTAAGTTAGACAAGGTATTTGCGTGCGTCATGCTCGCATATAGCCATGCTGATATAATAAATATGACTCGATTCATACAGTAATTTCACATATTGGTTTATTTTTGGTTTTTTGGTTAATGGGTGTTTCCCAAAGGTTATTTTATTTACGTTGGTGTTAACTTGGAAGTGGTAATTTTAATTTTTTTTGATTTTTCATGGTTTATAAAATCATTCATAAATCAGGCGTAAATCAATATTGTAAATGGTGTGTTTTCTTGATTTGAACTGAGAAAGGTTGATTGTTTTTAAATTGTTTAATTATATATTCCAAAACGTTCGCGCTGAAATTGTCTATTTAATTTTCCTTGCTCTCGGTATGGGGTGTCGCTTTTAATAAGATGAATTGTTTATTATATTTTCAAGTTTTAATTCAGAATAAGTTGGCGGTTTTTGTTTGTGGAATGAATTAGAATAATGACGGCGGTGCTTGTTAGGTTGTAGATAATTGTTACTCAATAAAAGGTGCTGCCCATTGGTTCGGTATGTTGATAAGCCAGTTTATTACTGGGTGAGTCATGAGAAGTGAGGGCCTAGCTAGCACATAGAAAGAGATGAAGTAAATCGTTTAGGGCGTATATTAACGTGCATTTAAATACCTTTTGGCATGTTTAATGACGCTTGTTAGTCTCAATGTAAGCATTGGTAATAGACGTCGTCACCGCTAGTGTTAAACCGCAATGCTTATGCCGCTGTATTTTGCTAGTTGTGACGGCTAGAGTAATCAGCCTGTGAGGTGTAGGCGTGACTTTTGTCTTTTCGAACATTTGTATTGTAAACAAAACTTGAACCTATCAGGAATTAAAAGCGGTAAATATAATATTGTTTTACTTGCGTTACCTATAACTCTTTTGAAGCTATTTTTGCGACATTGCGAGCTTTTTTACATATTTTAAATTACGCCTAATTGCTTTTGTGTTGGGGTGAGTCTTCCCCAACGATTTTTGTAAATTAACTAGTGCCTGTTCATAGTAGCCAATGGCCTTATTATAGTTGCCCTTATGCAGCCAAGCTGAACCTAAATTGTTGTTGTCTACAGCGACACTAGGGTGGCTTTCACCAAAGGATTTGAGGTCACTTTGCAGTGCCAGCTCAAAATAGCCAATAGCTTTATCATAGTTGCCTTTATCATGCCAAGCTAAGCCTAAGTTATTGTGGCCTACCGCTACATCGGGGTGGTCTTCCCCAAAAGTTTTGAGGTCACTTTTTAGAGCAAGTTCATAGTAGCCTATAGCCTTATCATAGTCGCCTTTACCATGCCAAGTTGTACCTAAATTGTTGCGGGTAATAGCTACTGCAGGATGGTCTTCCCCAAAGGTTTTGAGGTCACTTTTCAGAGCAAGTTCATAGTATCTAATAGCTTTATCGTAGTCGCCTTTTTCATACCAAACTGTACCTAAGTTATTGCGGGTAATAGCTACTAGGGGATGGCCTTCTCCAAAGGTTTTGAGGTTAGTCTTTAGTGCAAGTTTATAGTAGCCAATAGCCCTATCATAGTTACCTTTGCCTTTCCATGCTGAGCCTAAGTTATTGCGAATAGTAGCTACCCTCGGGTGGTTTTCACCAAAGGTTTTGAGATCACTTGACAGCGCGAGATTATAGTAGTTAATGGCTCTATCGTAGTCGCTTTTATCATCCCAAGCTGATCCTAAGTTATTGTGGATAGTAGCTACCTTGGGATGGCCTTCACCAAAAGCGTTGAGGTTAGTTTCCAGAGCGAGTTCGTAATAACCTATAGCCTTACCATAGTTGCCTTTACGTTTCCAAACTGATCCCAAGTTATTACGACTGGTAGCTACAGAGGGGTGGTTTTCATCAAAGGTTTTAAGGTTATTTTTTAGTGTGAGTTCATAATAATCAATGGCTTTTTGGAACTGGCCTAGAGTTTGAGCTAGTAAACCAGCCCTGTTGTTATAGAGTGGGTTATCAGAGGAGAGCCTGGCTGCTTTTTGGAAGTGAGCGAATGCTTGGGCAAACCGGACTTCTTCATAAGCGATTTCTCCACGTTGATAACTGGCTTCGGCCAGTGCTTCTAGTGTTGCTTGTTCACATTGCGCAAACTGAGCAAACAACGTATCTGCTTTCGCTATATTCCCTTCAATCAAGGCCTGTTTAGCCTTATGGTAAAGATCGGAACTGACCGTATCTTGCAAAGATTCTAGACGTTTAATTTGTACTTGTAGTTGAGCGATATGTTGTTGATATGCAGTTTCGATATTAGAAAGTTTTGACTTTAATCCAGATAACTCAGACTCAAGTATTTTTTTATTTTCATCATGGGCTTTTTTGAGCTTCTCAGTGATTTCCTTTTCCCTACGTTTTAATCCGGTTTCATATTGCTCAAGAGTAATACCGTGAATATGTTGCACAACATTTCCGCTACCGTTATGAACTGTGTGTCCGTTACCATCTATGGTTACACCCGGGGAGCCTCCCTTGTCAAAAAATAATGCAATTATGAATCCGCCGATAACAGTAATGAGCGCCGCTGTAATTGCGCCTTTTGCGCTAATCCGAGCGCCTTTAACCCCAACTCTATTATCTTGGTCGTCATCGAACATAAAATTTTCCTTTTACGTACCAGCGTTTTAATAAATTTCAAAATTAAACCGACATTCAGGTTTGAGCTTGAAGTGGTGCTGTTTCAGTTGTGAATCAATAAATATACTAATTCATATAAGTAGGAAAATAAATTTGCCACTTTTGACTGTTACAGGAACTTCACTCCAGACCAAATAAATGTTACTTAGCGATTCAATCTAACCAAAGGGGTCAGAGTTATTGATTTGAAATCAGAGCTATCTGGTGGGTGAGTTTGGTACTTTTTAGATACCGATGAATTACCAAGTTAACGTTTCAAAAGCATTGAAAAACTAACAACTCATAGTAATTAATGGCAGTGTCCAAAAGTTTTCCCCAAAACTGATCTTAAACCTAGAAAAAATATGATGTTCTAAGTGTTGGGAGAAAAAACTAAAAACCACAGCAGCTGAGTATTGAAAATAACGAAGGTAAGTATTTGAATAGGGATAGGAAAGCTGGTCGGCATAGCAGGATTTGAACCTGCGACCCCTGACACCCCATAACTTTCTAAAAGTAGTACTCAATACATTGATATAAATCACAAAATTCAAACTTTCAATGTGTTTATGAACAGTATTTTTGGTTGTTTCTGACAAAAAAATGCTTCAATATTATCAGTTGGTTACGCACTGAATTACCACCATGGATTCTGGTGTGATGAATATGTCTTTAACAAGGTAAGTTATTTATGAGTCAAGTTTCAAAAATCCCCTTAGATGTTGTTGTTGAATGCCCAAAAAATGAAATTGATATGCAATATGGGTTAGATACTTTGAAGGGGACCTCAGACACAATGAGTATTGCAGCAGAAGCTATTCTAAGAGGGAGAGTTCCTGAAAAAAGGACGCATAAAAGTGATGTAAGGTCTATATTAAAGAATCGTTTCACAGGGTCTTATGGTGTGAATTTTACGCTTGAGGTTAGGGATAGCTTTCTAAGGAGAAGGTTAAGACAAATAGGAAGTGATACTTTTTTAGAGGTGCTGACATACTTTATAATGGAAGCGCTATATTTAGACTCTGAAGAGTTAAGTAAACCAGCAAGTGAATTGGTTGAATCCTTGGAGGGAATATCGGATAAGTTAGTTGAGAGACTGAAAGAGCCTCTCACTGAAATGCATAAAATGAACAAGTATTTTGGGCATGATCTGAGAATAGGTAGTAAGAAAAAAAATAACCAAAAAGAACTGTTTCGACTAAATGAAACAACGTCACGAAATATTTGCGAATCTATAAAAACCCAAGATGATGAGGAGTTTGAAGTCGTAATTGTTAGATTTCACTCTATCACTGGGAATGGTAGGTTTTACATTAAATCTCTAAAAGTTATAGAGTCTTTTGGGTTTGACAGTGAAATTCAAGGTGTACGAGATCAGATACGCAAAGCTATATCCAAAAACCTACACGAAAATAATACGCTTCAGCCTGAAGATGGGACCTTTATGCGAATAAAAGCAAAGAAAATTGCACTTCCAGCTGGTAAAGTTATTAAGTACTTAATAACGGGTATTTATCTATGACAATTAAACAAATTGTTATTGTATCAATTGTTGCCATTCTCTTGACGTGGCTTATTTATTGGCTCAATTTTAATTTCCATTTAGGCTATGGTATTTCCAGTGATCCTGCCGATTGGGGGGTTTTAGGAGACTTTCTTGGTGGGGTTCTGAATCCAATTTTGACATTCTTTACCATAGTGCTTTTGGTAAATTCGCTAGACTTACAGAAAGAATCCAACAGCCATTTAAAGCAAGAGCTTGAAAAAAATGAAAAATTAGAAAAAGTTAAATCTTTTGAAACTCGTTTTTTTAATATGATCGACTCACAAAAAGCACTTTTTGAACGCTTTCACATTGAGCTTTTAGATGATTCAGGCAACAAAGTACTATATAAAGCTAGTAATGCTGTTAAAGAGGTGGAAGATTTAGTCTCAGATATGATTTCACTTGGGGCACCAGAAGCGCAGATAAAAAATGCTTTGAAGCAGGTCGATTCTGACGATGAAATTTTCTCTTTGGTTAGAGCTTTCTCTTTAATAATAAAGACAATTAATCAAAAAATTTCGGTTGAAGAGGGGTTTTCAGTTTCAGAAAAGCAAGAATATTATGAAACTTTAATCAACTTCACAAACTACTCTCAACTTAGGTTAATACTGTTATCTAGAAAATACTTAAACTATGATAATATATCTGTATTAAGAGAAATTCATTTTAGCCAGGTATTAGAGAGATTGGGGGCTGATGTTTATTAACCTACACAACTATCTCAGCTAAAGGCACTTCAACCCAATCTCGATGATTCTGGGTATAAACCTTCGTAGACTTGGCGTCTGTGTGGGCCATCCGCGCTTGTGGGTCCACACCGTTTTGAGAATACAAGAAAGCAGATAAAGCTCGTATTTCATGAAAAGTAGGGCGCTTGGTTTTTGGCAAGTGTTTATACTGTCCGATATTATCTCTAATCTCACTAAACTTTTTACTTAAATAGCTTGGGTTGAACTGTGTTGCATGAGTGCACTCCTGACTAACTATATTGTAATTTGTGGCTCTTTTGTGCACGACATAAGGTGAAAAAAACAGGTCTTTTTTACTTATATCAATGATGTCTTTTATGGCTTGCCCGATTGGGATTGCTACATGGGCAGCTTCTTTATTTTTAATCTTTTGACGGTGAATATATAGCGTGCCGTAAACTTTCCCTCCGTTCTGCATAACCGGCTCTTTCAGCCAAACACAACCGCATCGACCGGGCATTGGCTTACTTAATTTGTATTCTATACGTGAAATCTCTAGAGCTGCATGAGTGGTTTGTAACGCTAAATCCATTGCCACTTTTATATTCAAAGGTGCAGCTGCATAAATGCGTTTAAAGTCATCAGGTGTAAGGCGTACTCTCTGCTTGTCTTCTTTCGGTTTTTTCTTTTTCAATTTAGCGGGATTATCAGTCATGAGACCCTCATCCATTGCATAGGAAAAGATTTTTCCAAGGAATGATATTTTACGATTAGTCACATGGTTACTCGCCCCATCATGGTATGTGTACAAGTACTCGTTAACATGGGTTAATTCAATATCTTCCGGGTGGATATTGGTAAAGAATTCTTTTGCTCTACCAATGTCATTCATTAGCGTTTTCTTCGTATCATGAGAAGGTTTTTCTTCATCAATGATGCGTTCTTGAATCTTATCAAGATAAGCGGAAAAGTTTTCTTGCTTTGGTGCTGAACGTGTTATAAGTGCCTCAATGCCAAAGCTGTTCCCGCCGAGCATTCGTAAATTATATTCCTGCGCAATAGCAATTGCTTCAGCTCTATTATGCCCTAAAGAAACGCGCTCCCCGTTTATTAATTTGAAGCGGAACCCTTTGCCTGTCTCATGATATAAGTGAGCAGGAAGGTCGCTATTTCTCGATTTTCTTCTTCTCGGACTCATGACTATTTACTCATTCTAATTAGCTTATCTACAGCATTTGATACGTTTTGAGATACACCAAATCGCTGATCTTCGAAAATATAAATCTTAGTACCAACTGTTCGACCTTTTATCTCGCCTTCGTTCAATAAGCGTCTTATTGTAGGAAGTGACGGCGCACTTCCTTCCACAAACTCTCTTGCTAGCCAACCTCTAACTTTCATCAGCTTAGCTTTGGCACAGTCTTTCCCTCCTGAATATATTCTGGATGTTGATAGCGAAGGAACTGTAGTCGAGTACACACCAACAAGCCGGGCTATAATTAAAGTGCTGGATGACTCTAATGTTGATAACTTGGTTAGAATGATGGAAGCGAAGTTCAATGGCGCCTCGTAAACGTAAAGCAGAAAATGTAGGGCTACCTGTTGGTTTAACGCCGTTAAAGCAGCGCGGTAAGCAGTACTTCCGTTATCGCTATCCAGATAATAAAACCGACTTTATTTTTCCACTGGGCACTACTCGTCAGCAGGCAATTGAAGCGGCAACTGTTTTTAACATGAAGTATCGTAACAAAATGGATTTGTTGGAGCTTTTAGAGTCTAAAGATAAGTACAATAAGCCTCTGTCTCATTGGTTACCAAAGGTACGTGAACGATTTATAAAAGAAGAGAGACCAGGTTCCAGCAAGTTAGATCGCTTTGACAGAAACTATAAACGTGTACTAAACGACTTTGGCAATGTTAACAGTAAGGATTGGAGCTTAGAGCATGTAAACGACTACCTTTCTACTTATTACTCCAGCAGCAGTAACAATGAGTACAACCGGGCTTTAACTCAGCTTGCTGTATTTGAATCGTATATGATGGATATGTCTGCTATGACCGACAGCCCATCAAAGCGCAAAAAACGTAAGCCCAAAGATAAGAAAGCCCGTCAGCGTTTAAGTGCCGAGAACTATGCCGCAATGATACGTGAAGCACAGAAACGGCCTGAGTTGCATTATCTATATATAGCAATGCGTTTAACTGAGCAGACAACTCATGCTGTGAATGAGATCACAAAAATCAAGTATTCAGACTTTAAAAAGCTTGATGAGCCTATCAATATTAAAGGTCTTACTGTGTATGGCTTTTTGCATATTCACCGTAAGAAAACTCAGCATACAGAAGAGTCTCGGGTTCGTATTCCTGTGACACAAAAGTTGAAGAATATTGTTGAAGAAAGCCGCGATAGAGTGATATGCCCGTATGTTGTGCATCGCGCCCCAGATGCAATAACAGGAGAAATCGCTAAAGGGATTACTCACCAGTTTCAACTTACACCAAATTATCTAAGTAGGGCTTTTTCAGCGCAGCGCGATCAAATGGGTTTGTATGATCATCTTAAACCTGAGCAAAGGCCTACATATCACGAGATGCGAGCAACAGCTGCAGATGCACTAGATAAGATGGATCATGACCCACAATAACGCCTTGGTCATAAAGACGAAAAGTCTAAGCTCATTTATCTTGAAGGGCATGATGAATGGGTCGAAGACGACCCGGTTGAGGTGAATATATTTTGTTCATTTGCAATTTTTTGTTTTTCATAATAAAAAGGAGATGTTTTTTACGGAAATCTAAAAGGGTATAGAATAGTTGCTTCTGGTAAGTGGGTGAAAGCAACTAGCCAAACCTGATAACACATAATTTAAAGGGCTTTAAAATGAGTTTTAATGAGTTAATAGTGGAGCCGATGTTTTTTGTGGTTTCGACTATTCTTTCTATTTTTTTGTCAGTTTTTGCAAATATTATAACTCCTAAATTGAGTGCTTTATTGTCTAAGTACTCATCAAAAATTAGGCATGTTCAAAGCAAAAAAAAGGAGACGTTTTCAATCAAAGTAAAGGTGGCTTCAAATGATGAAAATAAAGTTATTAACATTAAACTAGACGCGGCATACTTACTGATTAGATCGTTGCTGATAATGATAGTCAGTTTTTTTGTATTTATGACAATACCATACTTTATTGATAGTTTTACGATTATTATACTTTTTATATCATTTCTCCTTGTTACATACTCTATATCAACCTTGAACAATGCTCAAAAGACCTACAATATAGCTTTGTTAGCAACAGAAAGAGCTGAAAAAATTAAAGAAATTAAATATCTTGTCCAAGATGCATTTAACCCTTATGATGATTATGAACATGACTTTACTGATCCAGAAGATGAAATGTTTACTGAACACCTCAATGCTTGGGATGAAGAAAATATTTAGCTCCACTTTGTATTTTAAGTTGCAATTAGTTATTGATATTATTTATTTTTTTAAATCTAAATATTTGGTTTTTATTAAATTCTAAATCTATTTCTCAATGCAAGACCCAATAGAAATACAAGCGCTATTGATGCAAGTGATTGCGACCAGGATAGCAAAAAAATATGGTTTGGGATTAACTCTGCTTTTTCAAATAACCGCTTTGCTAATTCTGAGCGGCCTGTTCGGGAGCTTGGTATTAAATGTAACATTTGAGAAAAGGAGTAATATATAGCATCTGACCACAGAGGGTTTTTGACTGAGCTACTATAATAATATATAGGCGAGCATAAAAAACCTAGAAATGTAATTCCAAGCAAAGGCCTCTGAATACTTCGACCATAGTCACCAAATTTTTCAAAAAGGAACTCTGCTAACAGCGCTCTTTTTGATGTTGTCTCAATCCAGCGGCTACTTTTCATTTCTTCGATATGTAAGTCCAAAGCAAGCTTATGATGTTTGTTAGTTTCAGCTAGCTCTTTAAGTCGTCTGAGCCTATCTATATCCTGTTTGTCGGCGGCCGTGGTTTTACTTAACCAAGGGAGTTTTTTAGATAGTTTTTTGGAGAGTTTTAATGAACTCTTGATTTTAGAGTGCTTGAGCTCTGAGCCAAACCATAGTTTTTTTAATATGATGAGTGAGTGAGGTATTAAATAGCCCTTGTGAGTTAATTTATTTGAAACAGTAAAATGACTCAAACTAAGTTGGTGTGATAGCTTGGTGTTAGTGAAATCAGGCACGCAATTGAAGTTATGATTGTCTAAGCAGAGAGGACCGTCAAAAGTTGCAAATTTGAACGATAGGGAGTTAATTCGTTCCGTTCTTGTAACATCCATAAAATTGAATTGACCTGATAATTTTATGGACTCGAAGCTAACGTCACCCATACCAAATTGTACATTAGAGAAGTTAACGTCACCCTCACCAAATTGGGCACCTAAGAAGTTAACGTCACCCTCACCAAATTGTGCTCTGGAGAAGTTAACGCTACCCTCGCCAAATTGTACATCTGTGAAGTCAACGTCACCCTCACCAAATTTTGCTTTGAAGAAGTTAACGCCACCGTCACCAAATTTTGCTTTGAAGAAGCTAACGTCACCGTCACCAAATTTTGCTGTAGCGAAGTTAACGTAACCCTCACCAAGTTGTGCATAGTAGAAGCTAACGTCACCCTCACCAAATTGTGCATTGTTGAAGCTAACGCAACCCTCACCAAATTGTGCACCTGCGAAGTCAACTTCACCCTCACCAAATTGTGCATTGTTGAAGCTGACGTCTCCCTCACCAAATTTTGCTGTGAAGAAGCTAACGTCACCCTCACCAAATTGTGCATTAAAGAAGCTAACGTCACCCTCACCAAATTGTGCATTAGAGAAGCGAACATAACCCTCACCAAATTGTGCATTAGAGAAGCTAACGTCACCCTCACCAAATTGTGCATTAGAGAAGCTAACGTCACCCTCACCAAATTGTGCTTTGAAGAAGCTAACGTCACCCTCACCAAATTTTGCTTTGAAGAAGCTAACGCCACCCTCACCAAATTGTGCATTGTTGAAGCGAACGTCACCCTCACCAAATTGCGCACCTTCGAAGTCAACTTCACCCTCACCAAATTGTGCATTGTTGAAGCGAACGTCACCCTTTGGAAATATGTAATCCATAAAAGATACTTTGTTATATTGACTAAAGTCTGCTCCTGCAAAACTCACATCAGCAACTGGGTTTTCTTCTACCCATTTGTTCCAGGCATCGACACCTTTTAGCCATCTTTCTATTGCGGCTTGACCTTCAAGTTCAGTCTTCTTATTGTCATCTCTTGCCATGATATTTATCGCTCCTTGGTGGTGATGGATGGGATAATTTACGTTCCTTTATAGCTGAGGTCAATTTTGACCTTCTTGGTTTCTATTGGCTCATTATCATAGCGGCTAGTATCACGTATAGAGAGGTATCAAATGCCTATTGTTAGATATCAATTCAACTTTGGTAATGTTTACCTGACGAGCGGTGGGCTTGCTCAATCGACGCGGTGTTTGTGCCGAGACAGCGTGCAATGTACCAGAGGCGCAGGGCAGACATTAAGCGCACCATTTAAAGGGTTTACCTCAATATTTAGGCATAGGCAGTTTGAACGCGTTACCGTACATAATATAAAAGCAATTAAAGCTGGTAATGACATATTAGCTGATGGTACTTGGCAAGAATTGAGCGGGGAGTATTTGGGTGTTTTAGTAGATGGTGGTGTATATCTGGTTCTCGGCGATAGAGAGCTTCCTGTCATTGATGATAAGTACGAAAAATCACAAATGAATGGATTAGGTCATGTTGTCGATATGATGGAGTTTAGACGGACTTTTAAAACTACTGTATAAGGTTGACGAAAGGTTGACGCGTAAAAAGTCAAGGAATAAAAAAGAGATAAGTAATTGAATAGGGGGAGGAAAGCTGGTCGGCATAGCAGGATTTGAACCTGCGACCCCTGACACCCCATGACAGTGCGCTACCAAGCTGCGCTATATGCCGACTTGGTTTGTCACTATAATGATTTTATTTGAAAAGGCAATAACTAATTGGTTTGTTTGGACATTAAATCATCATAATACGAAGATCGTGCAATTCAAAGTCTATTTTAGGTTGATTTATTATCAATGGGTTTTCGGGTTGCTCGCTGGTTGTGATCATCCAGAGCGAAACATGGGCTTGTACTCTTCTTTATTTAATTGGTCGTTTGCGTTTCAAGCAAGCCCTAAGTGTTTTCTAATACAATAATCCTAATTTCAACAGTAATTTAATGGTTTATTCCGATTTCGATATGTCACGATCGTTAGCTTTGTTAGAATGCGATCAAGAAAAAGAAACCACTTAAATACCCAAAGATAAAAGGAAAAGATATGTTAAAACAAGCTCTGCTAATGGCACCTGTACTCGCAGTATGTTCGGCCAGTGCTACTGTTCTGGTTGAGAACACAGCAAGTAGCAATGGTACTCTGGTTAATGCTGCAGCTAATGAAGTTGTGATTGCGGGGGTGGCTAGCAACCTTGATCAACAACCTGGTGCGGTAGCACTGCAAAATAATCAGGACGGGACATTTACTATAAGTTTTAAGGAGTGGGAGTACCTAGATGGCGCTCACGCAGATGAAACTATATCGACACTCACTTTGGGTGTTGGTACGCACACGATGCAAGATGGTTCAATCTGGGAAGTGGGTACGGTCAATTTGAGTTCGGCGAGTCAAACTTTTAATTTTGCACAGCAGTTCGACCAAGTCCCTTACTTATTTTTAAGTCCTCAGTCTGACAACGGTGGGTTTGCTTATGTCGCTCGAGCAAGCAGTGTCAATCAAATTGGTTTCAATGCCAAGGTTCAGTTTCAAGAGCTGCAAACTAGCGCTAATACGCGCAATAATCAAACTGTTTCATATTTAGCGATTTATGCGCCAAGTAAGTCTGGTAATTTAGATACAGGCGAAGTGTATAAACTTAACCAGATTAAAGTGGATGAACTACCAGTACAATTTGAAAGCCACGAGCTGTTTTTACAAGAGGAGCAGTCTCGTGATGCAGAGCTTGAGCATGTACATGAAGTGATTAACGTACTTGATATTAATGGCCATTTATTCGCGCAAGATATCACGTCAATAGGGGGAGATACCGCCACAATCCGTGCAAATAAGAACGTTCAACCTGCTCTTGGCAACACGAGTTGTAAGGCTATTTTAGATAAAGACCCAGCTTCGCAGTCTGGCTACTACACGCTAGATCCGGACGGGGCTGGCGGCTTACCTGAGTTTACTACTTTCTGTGACATGGAAATGGAAGGTGGTGGCTGGACTTTAATGGGGATCCGCTATGTGCCGGGTAAAGCTTACAACCACATTCATAACTTTGAAGTACTTTTCACGGCGACCCAAAATATTACATCGTTTGATGACAACTATCACCTAACTGATCCACAGTGGGTTCATTATAAAAACAACAGCCAAGAAATGATGATCACAATGCGTGATGTGGGTGTGTTTGCTATCGCAGATATTGCTGTGCTCAATAATGCGAGTTGCATTCCGTTGCAAGATACATTGGGTCGAAACCACGGTATGACGGGCGAGCATCAGTTTAGACTCTTCTGGCATGAAACCTCAGGATGTAGCGGATCCGGTTCAGATTATTCGATGCTTAACTACCACAATATTTATGCATATGCTGGTGGCGTATATAAAGCAGGTAATGTCGCTGGTATTGCCGTAGAGCAAACAACATATATATTTGTTAGATAATATAAAAAAGGGAGCAACCCAGTGGGGGGCTCCCTATTTTTGTCGTGTCAACAGTAACTTAAAAACGTGCTACTAGCCACTCATCGTCGTGGCTAAAATACAAAGTACGGACTTTGCCTTTTCCCTCAACGTTTACCATATTGACCTGTGCAGGCCACAAGTCGCGTAACGAGCCGTTGTACATTTTTATGCCGGTGATTGCGCTTGGAGTCTTGGTTTCTTGGTAGACCCAAAAAAACTTACCCTCTACTTCAAAACCTACATTCGTTAAGCTGATGTCTTTGTCGCCCAGTGTTTTCAATTGAAAGTGTTTAGCGACATAGTCAGCAAACTGCTGCTGTGTTTTTTTGGCATTGAGGATATCAGCCTTTTTATCAAACAAAGATTGCACGGCATGCTCGGTATCATGCAGATAAAAGCGATGCATGATCTCCAATTGCCCAGAGTTTTTGTTGAATAAAACGGTTGTTTCCGCGGCCTTTTGTTGGTGTGCAAAGGCACCAGTGCTTATTAGCATAGCGGCGGCTGTGATGATCAGTTGAAGATACTTAATCATTGTGTATCCTCTGCTTTTTCACCACTTTTTAGTTCAGTTTTGATATCTTGCATAATATCGCGCTTCACTTTGGCTGCGCTCTTTTCCTTTTTGTAGGCCTCAACACGAGAAGGAATAATGCGACGCGGGTAATGGTTGTTTTCTACATCAACATCGGCAGTTTCCCAGCCTGGGTCAACAACAACTTGTGTCAGCACCTTATTTTTGTCTGTGACAATCAGTTTTCGAACATGTTTAGGGGTTCTGCGCCAAATCTCTGCCGGGATATATTGGCTCTCTTTACTGCCGTCTTCATAAGTGAGTTCAAGCAGGATTGGCATTACCAAGCCACCGATATTTGAAAACTCAAGTACGTAGTAGTTTTTGTCTTCTTCTAAAGCACGAGAGAGTGTTTTGCGCTCCCAAGGTTTTAAAGAGTCAAGAAATTCTTTGTATTCATTGCGCTCTTTATTGGTTACGGTAAAGCGGTCATTGTCGTCATAAAAGTCTCTGATATCAGGGTTCATTTCAACCCATAGTTTTTTACCCTCGGCTTTGTTGCGCTCAACGAACAATGAAGATGGTTTATCGTTCTCAAACTGTCGCTGACGCGAAAAGTCGATATCAGGGTCGTGGGTATCCAAGCGCATCTGATATACCTTGTCGATAGAAATATCAACATGATCAGTTGAGTAGAACCATCCGCGCCAGAACCAATCTAGATCCACGCCTGAGGCTTCTTCCATTGTGCGGAAAAAGTCAGATGGGGTAGGGCGCTTGAATCGCCAGCGCTCAGAGAATTCTTTGAAAGCAAAATCAAATAGCTCGCGACCAAGTATGACTTCACGTAAAATATTCAAAGCCGCGGCAGGTTTAGTGTAGGCATTAGGACCTAAATTTAATACGCTGTCAGACTGAGTCATAATAGGAACTTGGTTCTCAGACTTCATATATCCAACAATATCTCTAGGCTCTACACCCCATGGAATGTTTGGATCCCATTCACGTCCTGCGACACCATCTAAGAAGCTATTGAGACCTTCGTCCATCCACGTCCACTGGCGCTCGTCGGAGTTAACTATCATTGGGAAGTAAATGTGACCGATTTCGTGGATCACAACACCAATAAGGAAGCGTTTTTCTGCTTGAGAATAAGTACGAGTGCCATCATCTTGCAGCTCTGTACGTGGGCCATTGAAGGTGATCATTGGGTATTCCATACCACCAACCGGGCCATTTACAGATTGTGCTGTTGGGTAGGGGTAGTCAAAAGAAAAGCGTGAGTACACTTCCATGGTATGGATCACAGATTCCGTTGAATACTTTTTCCAAAGGTCGCCACCTTCTTTTGGATAAAAAGACATGGCCATAACCATTGGCATCTCTTCACCACCTTGCTGGTAGCCGCGTGCATCCCACATAAACTTACGTGATGACGCCCATGCAAAGTCACGCACGTTTTCGGCTTTGAACTTCCACGTCTTGCGCTTGTTAGACCCTTCTTTTTCGTTTTCAAGAGCTTCTTCTTCAGTGACAATAAACACTGGACGTTTAGCTGTTTCAGCTTCTTTGAGGCGCTTGCGCTGAGTTTTTGTTAGTACCTGTTTGGCATTGGTTAAAACACCTGTTGCACTAACGATATGGTCGGCAGGTACATCAATCTCAACTTCGTAGTCGCCAAACTCCAAGGTGAACTCACCACGGCCCAAAAACTCTTTATTTGTCCATGCCTCATAGTCGGTATAGGCATGTAGTCTAGGAAACCACTGTGCTAAGAGGAAAATGTCGTTGCCTCCAGGGCGCGGATCATCGGCAAAGTGTTCATAGCCAGAGCGTGCTGATACAGCATCTTCTTCGACGATATTAAATGCAAAATCAATGGCAAATCTTACCGAGTCTCCTGACTTGAGCGGTTTAGGCAAGTCGATACGCATTTGTGTACCAACGAGTGTAAAGCTCAACTTTTTGCCTCGGTGATCAGTAACCGCGCTAATTTCATAACCTAATTCATTGTCAGCCATAAATTGTTGGCGTCTTAATTCGCCAAGGCTGATTTTTGCTGGTTTCTTTTCATTTCCCGGCTTAGTGTAAGGTCCACGTCGACCAACACCACCGAAGTTATTGGCCATATTCGCTATTGAATCATCTTTAAAGATGTTTTGATCGAGCTGTACCCACAGGTATTTTAATCGATAGGGCGAATTATTATGGTAGGTGATTTTCTCATGGCCTGTTAAACGACGTTTTTGCTCGTCCAGTGACACCTTGATTTTATAGTCGACCTTTTGTTGCCAGTACTGCTGTCCAGGCTCTCCCGCTGCGTTGCGATACACATTTGGGGTAGGCAATACTTCATCTAATTGACGGAACTTGTCTTCGAAGTCCCCTTTCGTTTGATTAATTGCTGATGCATTTACAACACTGGAAAAAATCAGTGTTGCAAAGGTGGCAATCAGTAATGATGTGTTTGTTTTCATTTTGTTTTCTTTCTTTGATCCGCTTACTAAAAAGCTGTTTTACAGCTGTGTTGGTGATTTATGTTGTGTTGCCCCTCCTTAACATGCCTTGTAAATTGGGTAAAAAATAATTTATTACGATGCTGTTGTTAAGCAATTAGCGATGGGACGCCAAGCAATCAAGCAGAGTGGACTCTGTATCAGGACAAATACGATTACCGATAATTTCAATGCGACTTTCGCTACATTCATCCAACTCGATTTCCGTGGTGCCATCAGCAGTTTTGTTGTAACCAAAAATGCCTTGTGCAGTGATAAACACGGCCTTTAGCCGCAGCGCATCTACTCCTGTGATAAATGTTCGTAACTTTGCGCGGTCAAAAATTTGATCCGGTGCAAATCGCCATCCAACGCTTGCGAAGCCTTCTCCCTCATTTTGGGCGCTAAGAAAACCTTCTTCAGGGAAGGGCTCTGCGTTAATATCACGAGATGTATCTGTTTGATGGTGATGATGGTGGTGACAGGGCGGCTTGGTAGTACTTTGCGTTTTACCGCTTAACCACTGAGGGTTTAACTGACCATGTGAACAGAACTGCACCGTTTTGTCATTAAAGTTTTTGTCTGTTAAATAGCTCTCAAGTGTTGTTTTATGATGTGTGTTGTACAAATCTAATTTGTTACCAACAACCACATCAGCTATAGAGATCTGCTGATTAAAAGTGGGGTGCTCTGTGAATCGTTTGTCTTCTAGGTTACGAGCATCGACTAGTGTGATGACTTTTTCGAGGCTAAGTAGTTGCTGGTAGTATTGATTAGACAGCAACTGCAATACTTCTAAAGGATGCCCAAGTCCCGTAGGCTCAATAAGCAATCTGTGTGGATTGGCTTCTTTGAGTAATTGATTAAGAGCAATTTGCATCGGTAAGCCTGATGCACAGCACATACAACCGCCGGGGACCTCTCGGATATACACTTGTTGGTCTTTTGGTTTGCTAAGTAAGTTGCCATCAATACCAATTTCACCAAACTCGTTAACAAGAATAGCCCACCTCTCGTTTTCGGGTTTGTGACTGAGAAGATGTGTAATGGCAGATGTTTTGCCTACACCCAAAAAGCCAGTGATGATGTTGGTCGGGATCGCAGTGATCGGCTCTTTGTTACTTTGCATTGCTTGCTCCAAATTATGCTCATTAGAGTGACGAGTGCGCTCTAGTATATTTGAAATGTTATAGTATAACAATTGTTGTTATTCACCGAATAGTAATGGAGTTGGTGGTCGGTGTTCATACATGGCAACTGAGGCGCTGCGCTTGAATTGGCGGCAGGGTTGTGTGGAAATCAAAAAAGCGGCAGATTGACCGCCGCTTTTGTAGAGCAAATATTATTTGCGCCAAATTCCTTTTGGTAGGGTTTTAGCTATCTCTGGTCGACTACTAGGGTCAAATTTAGGTGTTTTGCCTTCTTTTAGCTGTGCTCTATAGTCTTTGGCAAGCCAAATAACAATGCCAGATAGCATAAACAGCGCAGCGACGTTAACAATGGCCATCAGGCCCATAGAGATATCTGCAAGTGTCCAAATAAGGCCAAGTTCGCCTACGGCACCAAACATTACCATGCCTAAAACACAAATACGGAAAACCATCATCGCCATTTTGTTTTCTTGTAAGAACATCAAGTTGGTTTCAGCATAACTGTAATTAGCCACGATAGACGTAAATGCGAAGAAGAAAATAGCCACCGCGATGAAGATAGCACCCCATTCACCTACATGTTCAACCAGTGCGGCCTGCGTAAGCGCGATACCAGTTACGCCTGAGTCAGGTACAAGCTGGTTTGAAAGTAAAACCAGTGCCGCTGTCGCACTACAAATAACAATGGTATCTACGAATACACCAAGCATTTGTACATAACCTTGTGATGCAGGATGGTTTGGGTTTGGTGTAGCACTGGCTGCAGCATTCGCGGCACTACCCATACCCGCTTCGTTAGAGAATAAACCGCGTTTAATACCTTGGATCATCGCCTGCATAACCGCGTAGCCAACTGCACCACCTGCGGCTTGTTCTAGTCCAAAGGCGCTATTGATGACCTGCATAAATACGTCCGGGAGTAGTTCAAAGTTGCTGAAGCAAACATAAAGTGCCACCATCAAGTAAGCCAATGCCATAAATGGCACCACAAGCTCAGCAAAACGAGCGATGGTTTTAAGGCCACCAAAAATGATGATTGCAGAGCCAATAACCAGCAAAATACCCATTACATACTTAGGTACATCGAATGCCACTTCAAAAGCTGCTGCAATGGAATTTGATTGTACTGCGTTAAATACTAAACCAAAAGCTAGGATAAGACAGAGTGAGAATAAGATCCCCATCCAACGCTTGTTAAGGCCGTATTGCATATAATAAGCAGGGCCACCACGGTAGTTACCCTCTTCATCTTTGACTTTGTAAAGCTGAGCAAGCGCACTTTCAGCAAAGCTGGTTGCCATACCAATAAGTGCAATTAGCCACATCCAAAAAATTGCGCCAGCACCGCCTAAATAGAGTGCAACGGCAACGCCCGCCATATTGCCTGTACCGACACGTGCTGCGAGTGATGTACAAAAAGCTTGGAAAGAGGAGATCCCTTCACCTGCGTTATTTCGGCTATTGGCCATGACTTTGATCATGTGCGGAAACTGGGCAAATTGAATAAACCCAAGTCGTATTGTAAAGAAAACACCGGCTGCGATGAGTAGGTATATAAGAATATGTCCCCACAACAGGCCGCTGATTTGGTTAAAAAACTCAGCCATCGGATATCCTTTATTTAAGGTAACGAATAATTTTGAGGGCGTAACTTACCACAACTTGGCATGTATACGAAATTACTGCGCTGAATTCAAATGTACAATATTGTTTGCATAAGCCTTATTTATAAGGCCTATGATGGTAATGCAGCCACTAAGAAAGCAGCTTAGGCCAAGATAGATTTTCCAAATCAGGGAAAAAGCTCAGTGCTTGTAATTTATCTGACCAGCCCAGTACTAGCGATGTAATGTCTGCCAAGTAAGGCATGGCAAAGTAAATGCAGCCAGCTGACACGGCAACCTGTGACAAGGAGGTAATAGGGTATCTTAAATCGAGTAATTTCATTGCTGTACCAAAAGAAGCCTTGAGCTCTTTGTTGTCAATGTCCACGCTATAGCATTCATCTAAGATCAGATGGGTAAGCGCACCTGTGAATACAAAAAAGCTGGTCAACAATGCGGTATGTAATGAGGCACCGAACAAAATAGAGCCGTGAAATGTAAGCAGACTAAACATCAGAACGGCAGATATTGAATGCAGGGTTGCTCGGTGGACAGTGAAGTGTTCAAAAATCGGTTTTATGAGATACATAAAGGTGACGTAGACCAGCAATCCAACTAACCAAGTTTCTGTTACCGAATTAAATTCGTAATTGAGTATAAGAGTACCGGCAACCAAAATTGCAAATACGCTAAACAGACTATTTAAAGATCTGGATTTGTCCGAATCAAGATCTGGTAATAGGCCTGCAAGTGCCCCAACGATAAACAGCCCAAGTGCCCCAAAGCCATTGATCTCCGCCATACTAAGCAATACTGAACTCAAGGTCGCACTCACGACAGTCGATGCTTTAAGATGTGTAGAAAAATTTGCCATTTTACTTCCAAGCAATTGATTAAGTTAACGAATAAAGGACACTTTTTGTTTTCATCTAGTGTACAGCAAAATTGACCTTGCGCACACGTCTAAGGGTGACTTGAAGTAGTTTGAAGGAGTAATTACGAAAGTACGCTGAGTTTATCGTCAAAGATATTACATTGAGGTGTGTTTCGAACAACTGAGACTGTAATAAGGTGTAATGTTCTTTATTCATACAGTTGGCTAGCCTAAAGCAATTAATCACGCTAGATAAGCGTATAAGCCGAAATTCCATGTTGAGCCTGTCAAGAAATGACGTTAGGAGTGAGCACACAATGCACTTTCTCAACCCCATGTTGCAAAACCATCCGATGGAAAGCTCATTTATTCAGACATGGCTTAATCGACTCGCAGATAAATACACACCGTCCTTGTTTCAATCTTATGCTAGTACTTCAGGGCATGTCGAAACTGGACCTTATATTGATATTTATGACGCTCGCCATGGTAGTGTCATATATCGTGAATTTTCAGATGTCTTAAACACAGTTGAAGCAATATCTATCCATAATGGCCAATTGCTGAACTTTGGCTCGTTTGCTGATGTTTATGGCAGTGCTAAATCCCATTCGGCGATGGTGAGACTACACCGATTGTCGCCCGGAGAGGCGATCTCGCCAAGTTGCGTTAATGTGCACTGCTATCTTGTGGAGTCTGCTTTGTGTCGACATTATGCAGACCTTGGTTTATTTGGCTTGTGTGGCAGTGCAAAGCGTGTACTGCAAGATTACAACTTGGATTATATACATAACGCGCTTGATTATTTAAATTGCAGTCTAGATAAACATGACTGCTTATTTTGCTTTGGCTTAGACCCTTACTTGCTTAATTGGGGCAAGCCTTTGGGAGAGCTGAATGTAGCAGCACTCGACGCGCTCGATTTGGGGCGTCCAGTTTGTATTGTTAGCAACAACTTTTCAGTGGCTTTTGTAAACTCTGATCTGATCAATCAAATTAGGCAAAGCGCGATAGGTCACTCACCTTCGTTTCAGAGCTTTATTGATTCAATAAACAAGCATGGTTACGTCAACGCTGAAGGCATGTCTATGTTGCCATGGGCATTCAGTGAAAAAGAATTATTATGGCATTTGAGTGATTTGCCAAACACATTTGGCGCCATAGTTGAACTTGGTCGAAAGCAAGGCGTAAGTCATTTTGAAGTGGCACTACAAAGTCATTTTGTCGATCTATTGTTTAAAAATTTGGTATCGAATGAGCCCCCTCAGCGGGCTTTCTCAGCATACTACACATACCAAAGTTATATAGATGAATTGGCGCGTTTGGATCACTGTGAAGTGATGAAAACTCCGCAGTTAGTTCGTTTAAATAAGACCACATCCGTCGCTCTGACAGTGGGTCGTCTTGCCACGTGTGGCTATAAATGGGTACATGACTATCACTATGACGAGCTATTTGTACCTTGCAGCAGTATTTTGCGTAACGGCAGCAATTTGTGCTTACACAGTGACTTTCCTCGAGAGCCTGTTTGCCCTCTCCGGCTAGCGGAGATCGCAACAGAGCGTGATATTGAAGCTATGCCCAACAACTACTCTTGTGACGAGCGGACACTCGACCCTGGGCAATGTATCACGCCTACTGAGGCACTTAGGGCTGTTACCCATGGTGCAGCATGGCATGCAAAAATAGCGGGCTTTAATACTGAAGGCGGCGCTGCACATTATATGAAGCTTGACGGTGATCCGCTTTGTGATAAAAAAAGGTGGCGAGATATCAAGGTCACACTGCTCTAGTTTGTACCATATATGTACAAAAACACATTTAGAAACGATTTGTATCCAATTCGTGACGGATCTTCATTCTAAAAAGTGCTTAAATTTAAGCTGTAATGGAGTGTAATAATTTCATATGTCACAATGAAGTTAAGTTTCAGTGCTAGGGTGCAATTATGATTGTAACTATATTTAAATCATTATTTTTTAAAGCTTTGAAGAATGAAGCTAGTAGAAAAATAGCTAAATCAGTGGTGGATGGGTGTGTCGACAAAGGAGTCGACTATTTAAAAAATCGCGGACAAGCAAATACCTCTGAGGGAGCTTCATTTGATACCCATGGCTTAATTACCGGGTTAAATAATCTGACTAAAAGAAATTTACCTGATGGTGACTATCCATTGAGGCTGGAAAAGCAAACCTTACTTGTTACCATGCGAAACCAAGGTATTGTTCATATCCAATATCTAAATAGCTCAATGACACAGTAATTTTCCCCCACTTAACTTTGCATGCCTTAGGGCTAGATGTGTTTTTAAGGTCCTCATTTAATTTGTTTTAGCGGTGTAACACCGGTGCTAAAACACGTGTCTTTTGAAGAATAATTCAGTTTTCTAAATACCAAAATAAAGAATTTAATACGCTGTTTATGAAATAATAATATATAAAATATATTGTATGCAATATTGCGTTTATGTTAAAAAAGTGTTCCCGGTTAGCGGGTTTGGATACACACATTAAAAGGTAATATTATGAAACTAAAAGCAATTGCTTTATCAATGCCGTTGTTGGCGTGTAGTTTACAAATACATGCTCACGACGTTGCACAGCGTACATTTAAACCATTGACAACATCACAGCCGATTCAATTAAACCATGGTGACGAGCATAAGCCACAGCATCGTGATGACTCACCAACAGCACAAACTGAAAATAGGCACAGCGCACAAACTATTTTAACAGCACCTATGATGGTATCTGCCAGCAATGTCGCAATACTACAATGTGATATTAATCAACTGGCGCAGGCTGGTGCTGGTGACATTGCAACCGTGGTAGTGCAACAAGGTGCAAGTTGCGTCAATGAGCTATTTAGTGCTTCCAGTACGCTTCAAACATCGGTATTTACCACTGCTAAAATGAGCGCAGTTGCCCAATACGCAAAGTCATTGGCCGCTGCCTATGATGGCAACGGGAGTGCCGAACTTGAGGCGCTATTTCTATTCATTCGAGCTGGGTACTATGTTGAGTTTTACAATGATTCTGTCAGTTTCGGCGCTGAGTTAAAGGCGATCGTGCGCAGTGCCATAGACGGTTTTGTTAATAATCAGCACTTTTATAACAATTCTGATGCACACGGTGAGGTGCTTAAAGAGGTCATTACCACAATGGACTCGTCAGAAATGCAAGATATTTATCTACCTGTTGTAAAATCTTGGTTAAAAAAATGGGACCAGAGTTACGCGGACAAGTGGCATATGCGAAGTGCCGTGAATGGGGTATTTACCATTCTTTATCGAGGCCAATGGAACAATGAGTTTGTGGCATCGGTGCAATCAGATACTGATCTGGTTGCAACATTAGAAGCATTTACCAAGCAAAGTTGGATGATTGGTTCAGATGCAGAATATTTGATTGTTAACTCTGCCAGCGAACTGGCAAGGTTAAAAAACTATAAGAATGCGCCTATACAACCGCTTATTGATACTGCCCTTAAAGGACTATTTAGCCGTTACGAAAGTTTTGGCTATGGTGATGGTATATGGTTGGCTGCTGCCGATGTGGCAACTTATTATGCGGATTGTGAAACGTTTGGCATATGTAACTTTGAACAAGCACTGACGGAAAAGGCGCTGTCTCAAACTCACCAATGTAGCTCTACGATCCGGATCCGCTCACAAAATATGACACCTGAGCAGCATCTTTCGGCTTGCCAAACAATGGCGTTGGAAGAGACTCGCTTTCATACCATGTTAGCCACCAATCAAGTCCCTGTAGCCGATGATAATAATACCATGTTGCAAGTTAATATTTTTGATAGCAGTGGTGATTACGGCAAGTATGCCAAAGCGATTTTTAAAATAGATACCAATAATGGTGGTATGTATCTCGAAGGTGATCCGAGTAAAGTTGGCAACCAAGCGAACTTTGTTGCATATGAAGCGAGCTACGCAAAAGCGGACCACTTTGTATGGAACCTAGAGCATGAATATGTCCATTATCTTGATGGGCGATTTGATTTGTATGGAGATTTCAATGCGCCGACAGAAGCCATCGTATGGTGGAGTGAAGGGGTAGCTGAATATGTCGCCAACTTAAATGATAATCAAGCGGCCATTGATACCATTAAAGATGGCAGTACTTATCGATTGAATGAAATTTTTGCTACCACGTATGCTGGATTTGATCAGGATCGGATCTATCGCTGGGGTTATTTGGCTGTTCGCTTTATGTTCGAGCGTCACTTTGAAGAACTCAAAGTCATGCTCTCTCAAACTCGACAGGGGAATTGGTCAGGCTACAAGGCTACTGTTGATGACTGGGCACAGCGATATGACCATGAGTTTACGCAGTGGACACAAGAACTCGCTGGAGGTAGCGACAATAAAGCGCCAATCGTATCAATCAATGGCCCTTATTCAGGCAGCGTTGGCAGTGAAGTGATATTCAGTAGCCAAGGTAGTTCCGATCCGGAAGGTCAAGCACTGTCCTACTTATGGCAGTTTGGCGATGGTAATCAAAGCACAGATGCAAATCCAAGACATAGTTATCGCAGTGAAGGAACTTTCAATGTTTCACTAACGGTGAGTGATCCGCAGGGGGCGCAAACCAGTGCATCAACCACAGTGTCAGTATCTCAAAACGGTGATGAAGTAGTTGTATTACAAAAGGCACAGGCAGTCTCAGTAGCTGGACAGCAAGATGGGTTAAAATACTTCAAGATTAACCTACCCGCGGGTGCGACAGACTTCTCTGTTGCAATGTCTGGAGGAACGGGAGATGCTGACCTTTATGTGAGGCATGGGCAACTCCCCACGCTGAATGACTATGACTGCCGTCCATATGTCAGTGGCAATGCCGAGCGCTGTGATATTGCACAGCCGTTAAGTGGCGACTACTTCGTTATGCTGCGTGGTTACAACGCGTTTGACAACGTAACATTGATTGCAGATTTCACTGGGCCTAGCGCAACACTGCCAGATGTGTGTAAAACTCAAGGCGGTTTATCCGGTGGGAGAGTCACAGCGGGTACACCGGTGTGTATGGCAAGCCAAGAGTCACTGTGGTATAGCTTGGAGAATGTTCAAGGGCAAGGCTCTATAAGTATTGAAACTGCGCACGGAAGTGGAGACCTGACATTGGAATATAGCAATCAAGGTTGGCCAAATGAGTCAAATGTGGAAGCCCGTTCGGCAAATGAGGGCAATGGCGAGTGCATCAACTTGTCTGGACAAAGTCAGTACTGGGGGTATCTCAAAGTATCCGGTACCCATCAGGGCGCAACGCTACTTGTTAAGTATAATGAGGGGAGTTGCAGCTAACTTTATTGTTTAAAACTTGATGACTGAACGGTGACAAGATAAATTTAAACTTAGAACCGTTTAGTCATTATTAGAGTTTATGTTGCTGAAGATACTATTGCTGTGTGCGCTTGTCTTGACGTCATTAAAAGTGATGGGGGCGCAACTTGAACGGCTTAACCTGTATACATATCATGATAAGCCGCCTTATATCGAGAGCTTAGTTGCAAAAAAAGGCCTGTATTTTGATATCGTCAACTTACTGAATGAATTTCAGCCAAATATAAAATATGAGCTAGTACTTTTGACAAAAGAGCAGATCCGCAGAGATTTAGATAAAGACAGCTTGGACGGTGCAGTATTAGGTGTAAATCCTGCTTGGTTTGGCGATATTGAGCTACAAAAGTTTATTTGGAGCGATCCGCTTTTTTACGATACTGATGAATTTGTATCGAGTATAAAAACACCGTTTGAATACCATGATCAAACGTCCCTACATGGAAAGAAATATGGCGGCGTTGAAGGGTATTATTATCCAAAGTTAGACGAAGCAGAACGACGAGAAAAGCTCACACGTGTTAATGCAAAAAGTGAAAAGCAACTGCTGGAGCTTATTTTACAGCAACAGCTGGACTTCGCGGTTGTAAGTCGACCAACATTTTTTTACTTTGCTAAGAAAAACGGCTGGTGGACGAGTCTGTCACTGTCACATCAAGCTCATCAAAAATATTACAGAGCACTGCTTGTGCCAAAATCGCAAAAGCAAAAATTTACCCAGTTACTCAATACAACGGGTTCGATTGGATTCAAAAAATACATGAAAGAACTGGTTAGTTCGTACCATATTGCTGAGTGACGTAGCGGGCCTAATACCCGCTTTGGTCTCGTTACCAAGAACCCGTGTTTGGCATTGAAAGCCAAGGTTCTTGAGGGGGAAGTGGCTCATCTTTTTGTAAAAGCTCGATGGAGATCCCATCAGGTGATTGAATAAATGCCATGTGGCCACATCGAGGAGGGCGGTTTATAGTCACCCCTGCTCGTTGAATCTTTTCACAAAGGGAATAAATGTTATCGACCGCAAATGCGAGGTGACCGAAGTTTCTACCGCCAGTATAGTCTTCGGTATCCCAGTTATATGTAAGCTCAATGGTAGGTGAGAAGGTTTCTTTTGCTTGCTCAAGTTGACCAGGTGCTGCTAAAAAAACCAGTGTGAATCTGCCTTTTTCGCTTTCTTTGCGTTTAATTTCTACGAGCCCTAATAGGTCGCAGTAAAACTTAAGTGATGCGTCTAAATCTTTTACGCGCACCATGGTATGTAAAAAGTTCATAATATGCCCCTTGTGTTTATGCCCAACATAATATGGGCAATCTCAAACTTCACAAGAGGCAAATTATGCTTTGATTAATATTCTGCGCTGAGTGTCACGCCACTATATGTCTCATAAGCTCTAACACCTAGATGCCATGTACCCGCACCAGGATTGGTAATGGTACAGGTTTCTGTATTGCCGTTTTCATAAGGGCGGCACTCGTAACTTGATGTGGTAGGTTGATTATTCAAGCGAATATACAAATCCGCATCCCCCGTACCGCCGCTAATTTTAACGGTTAACTTGCTGGTCCCCGCGGGTACCTCAAAAGTTTTGAAGTTCCAGTTAGATTTGTTCGCTGAGAGACCTGTCCACTCCTGCTTGTTACCCGGGTTAGTTGCTGTGCTATATGAGCCAACCAAAGAAACACCACTGTACGCGGCATATCCATTAAGCATGACATAATAAGTACCAGTTTGAACTGTTGAGATAGTACAAGACTCATTATTACCATCTTTATATGGACGGCAATCATAACTAGATGTCGTTGGCTCTGTGCCAAACTTAACATACATGTCGACATCACCAGTTCCACCACTGGATGTGAAAGACAATTGATTGGCATTCGCTGGCACGTCCATGGTGTAAATGACTTTGCTGCCTTTTGCGCCGCTCAAACCTGTGGCAGGTACGTCGTTCTCAAGGACATTAGGAAGGGGTTTATCTGGTGTATCAATGATAGATAATCCAGTAGCACTTTGCACTAGAGGCAATACGTCACCTAACCCACTTGCATACCACCAATTAACGTTATTTGGCAGTGCTAGAGGATCTGCTGCACGCTGTTCGCGCGTTAAAGTATTCGTAGAAGAAGCAAATTGAGCTGTTCTCACCTCCATTTTTGACGGAGTCACGGACAAAACTTTAAATTGCTGTATGCTTGCAAGATCTATGGTCCATGATTTGGGGTCATTGGCTGAGCGTGCAGGCGCGCCCCAGCTGCCTTCTCCAACATAAACTGTACCGCCAGTTGTGGTTTTGACAAAGTTGCTGCCCGAAGGTTTTAATGCTTCGGTAATTTTGTTGATATGGGTATCGGATTCAACCACTAAGTTCATTGCATTGTCAAAAAAGCTGTTTGCCCACCAAGTATGTAAAATGGTGTTGTCCGATTTGCCTGAATAGTGCGGATACATAGGCTTATGGTATTGCGCTACGCGCCATTTAGCATTGCCGCCTTGGCTTTGTAAGTCTTGTTTTAGCCAATTATTCATGGCTGTCGCATAGCTTGACCAGCCGCTGTTTTTATACTGGCTATTTAACGTATAGACACGCAATAGATTGGTCACATTAAATGCGCCGTAGGTGTCCTTGTTGGTACATTGGCCATCGCTGTCATAATCGACACCGAATACTTGGCACAATGTTTTGTAATTGTCGTCTTCATGATTTCCATGGGTGGCAATGAATGGGTAGACTCGTTTATAACTTTGTCCGTCGATTTGATCGCTAGAAAAAGTAAGTTGCCAATCTTTGAGGTACTCTTTCATCTCTGAAGCCGAGTTGGCATTGGTATAGTCACCACCGTGCATAATGAACAGGGGACGAATTTTAGCAACCATTTGATTTCCGGCACGACGTGTTGTCCAACCAGTACGGGTATCACCCCCTGCGATAGCAACAAAGCCAGTTGACGTTGTATTCGGCGCAGTTTTAAACCACAAGTGCTGGCCGCACCCCGTGCTATCACAGACACGATAATAGATGGCTGAGTCAGCAGGCAGCCCAGTTAGTTTGACAAATTGGCTACTTAAACTGCCGTCAAAGGTATGGCTAGCGGTTACCGATTTGGTGGCCCAGCTGGACTCGTTTGTATTTGTGCCATATTTGACGACATGGTTTGACCCGCCGGCGGGCGTAAATCCAATAGTCGCTTGGCTACTTGGGTTTCCATCCCAAATAATACGATGATAATCACTACCAGCGTAGCTGGTACCTGCCATGAGTATCGTTGACGTGAGGCCTAAATAAAGCGCTCTCATAGTGCTTATTCCTGTTTATGTTGTGTAATAGTTGTGCGACGACTTATCTGCAGTGAAGTATTTGCTGCTGGTAGATCAGCGACCAGCATCACAAATGCGGCGTTTCGATATGGGAGCGTATAACGCTTGCCAAAATGAAAGTTAATTGCGGTAGCACCAACTCCTTTCTGCCGATATTGCGTTGGCAAAGGCCGATTATGCTCGGATGTCCAATAATCTCCTTGTTTGATGTGAATAAAAAAATCATTGGCAATATGGGGTTGAGCTGGTGACGTTGGACTTTGAATTAAACTGTTAAGCTCTGCGGCTGTGGGCAATCGCCAATTGCTTTGAGCGCAGAGTGTTTGTTCATTGGTGCGACGGATCAGATCGCTGGTATCACAGCGATCGGGTTCATAATAACAATCACCGAAGTTACGCTTCCCATGCACGCCATCAAACCAAGAGTAGGTCCAATAGCCATCATGAATGCTTTCGTTGTCAGTTTTAACTTCCCACAATAAATGGTTTTGTTTATCTAACACACAGGCCCAAGGGCCCTGCCAAGGCGAGAGGAGTACACCGTCATGGGTCACTTTGGTAAAACGTTTATGTTGGCTCAATTTGGGTTGAGCTTGCGGCAATAAGCAAATACCGATGAAGATGGTTATGATTAAGGCGGACAGTATGAATCTTCGGATCACAGTGAATACCTCAGCTGGATTGCTTTAATGTGACGAGTATGCGCAATTTGTGCGTGATCAAATGCTGATACCCACATACATGTGCCTGTTTTTAGTGGAATGTCATACTGAGAGTGGGTATTGTGTTTTCTAACTAGTTCCAGTGTCCAACGCCCGTTAGACCATTCCCCCCGGGCTCTAACGTCAGCTCGATCGCCTTCAAATCGATTAGAACGATACAAAACGGAAGGTAAAAAAGTACCAATTGGATAAGTATCTTGCGTTTCCTGATAGGGTTTAGAGCCAAACCAAGGCAGTACTTCTAGATGTGATTGCGGCGTAATAGGCAAGCGTTTTGGCGATATGCCTTTGGCGCTGTACCATTGCCAATTCATTACATAGGCGCCACTCTCTTTTCCATCTGCCTGATATCCAGCAGAGTATCTACGTTTGCCCTTGAGGTGCTCACTAGGTGGACCTATAAAATTATCGTCGGCTAGGTACATGTCATTGGTTCTGACCGCCTTCCAGTGCCATAAGTCACGGACATGGCCGTCTAAGCTGGCGTGGTAACCTTTACCGTGCCAATTTTTAGGTTTATTTTTGATTGGCTTATCGCCAGAGTGAAAGGTTTTATCTCCAGCAATTTCACACCCACTTGAGAGCATCACTGCAAATTTGTCTTCGTAAAAGGTGCGCTCATCGAATCGATAAAAGCCATTTTCCTGTACTTGCCAGCCATTGGCTGTTTTTAGTAAGGGTAAGTGATTGGTACTTTTAGACTCGTCTTGCCAAGATATCAGAAAGTAGCTCTCAAATTGGTTTGCCAGTGCTTTTATAGACACCTGCGTAGAACCATCGGTAAAATTTGCGCCACCTATGGTGGAGACTGTAAAACTGGGAGCTTGTTGCCACTGAGGCTCATTGGCTTTTCCATCAATGTCGATGAGCACTGAATCTTCAATGGTTAACACGTTTAATTGGTGGCTGGCGTTTAACGTCAATGTATGAATGAAATATCCAACAGCGATCAGGCAAATTACCCCGCTGCAATGGCGCAAATTTAAGCGTTTGGGAAGTAATACAGACAGTACGGTACGGCCTTTTTGCAATATGTACATCCACGCATGCAAAACGAAATAGGCGATCATCAGCCACATTGCAATTTGGTGGATAGGCCGAAAAATTTGGCTGTAAATATTTGCCCAAATACACCAACCGGATAGCGTAGCAGACAGCAGTGCGATATAACCTAGGTAGTTGATCAATTTGTGATATGTTGAAGGATAGCTTCGCAAGGGGCTACGAATGGAATAGCAAACGTAGTATATAATTAGGAGTGTAATACCCACTGCAAAGCCCAGATGCCATATATGCATCGCACCTTGCGGTAACAAGACAGAGATAGGTGTTAACCAATCTTGACTGATGATGGCAATTCTAAAGCCTGTTATGATGTTGCCGATAACCACAAGAATGGCAACCACATGCAAGACAATGAATGTTTGTCGGTCCATGAAGGTGTTCATATAATTATTGTTTTTGTAAATTTAGTGTAAATTATAATGTTTACATAAATGTGTCATTTTTCAAATACTGCAAAAGGTTAAAGTTTTGACTAAACTTTGAGCAGTTAGGCTTAGTGAATAGCGTCAACTAGTTACAGAGGGATACGCAATGGAAAAAATAGCTGTAGAGGCAGTAGATAGCGGCTATGTGATCGATAGCATGACGGACATAGTAGCGTGTTTGAATACATCTGATTCAATTCAACGCTTCTTATTGGATATTCATTGCATCTTACAAAAAGTAACCTACGCAGATAATTTTTATGTTGTTTTATATCAAGAGAATGGCAATTTATCTTTCCCATATTTTCACGATGTAAAAGATGACATTCAAGCAGAAGAGCTGGATAACTTGTCCTTAGACGATATTTCGCATTCACTGACCGCGTTTGCGCTAAAATCTCACAAGGTATGTAATTTTAAACAAAAAGACATCGAGCAGTTAATTGAATCAAACGAGGTCAGCATATTGGGATCGGTACCAAAGCAGTGGCTTTGTTTTCCGTTAGTTAACCGTAATCAACACCTTGGTGCGTTTATTATTCAGTCTTATCGCAAAGAAAATGAATACTCGGGCATGATTGTGGATGTGCTGTACACCATAAGTCACGTGATCTCCTCAGCGCTTGATGCTTTCAATAATCAACAAGCCTTAATTGAGGCCAACCGAGCACTGCAAAATTATCAATCTGAGTTGGAAGTGAAAGTGCAGGAACGCACTTCAGAGTTGAAAGAAAGTTTAAACAAATTGGAACACGAGATTGAAGTCAGAGAATCACTCCAACAGCAATTAGAGCATGACTCCTTGCATGATAGCCTTACGGGGCTTGCCAACCGAAAGTACTTATTTAAGGAATTGGAACGACTGTCAGCACGTTCCCAACGTAATGACACGTTAGTTTATATTTTATATCTAGATCTTGATGATTTTAAGCCAGTAAACGATAACCACGGTCATCAAAGTGGCGATATTGTGCTAAAAACGGTAAGTGAACGTTTAATTCAAACTTTAAGGAGTTACGATTTTATTTGCCGACTAGGTGGTGATGAGTTTGTTGTGATGTTGACAGAGCAAATAGAGCGTCAATCTCTGACTTTACTTGCTGAACGCATGTTACAATCACTCTCCGCACCAATTAAATTGGACTCGGGTATTGAGGTGCAGTGTGGGTGCAGTATTGGTATTGCATCTGTCATTAATCAATCATTTGATGCTCAGGCATTAATCCATAATGCAGATCTCGCCTTATACGAAGCAAAAGGCCGAGGAAAAAATCAGATCTATTTTGCCAAGTAAATGTATCGCCACAGCTTTACCAGCGTGTATGATTGCATTAGGATCAAACTTTATTTTTGTTTAGATGGTTGCTAATGGCACAAAAACTCTTCTTAATTTGTCTATTTTGGATGTGCGGATCCGCGATTGCGATAGAGGTAACAGATCTATATGAAGCGACGCTCGTAGTGGATGATAAAACCCGTGCCACTAGGGCGAAAGCGAGTCAAGATGCCCTTGATCAAGTTATCAAAAAGCTCACGGGTAAGGCAGGACATAGCAACCACCCTTTGATCAAAAAAAGTAAGCGGCGGATCTCTGATTATATGCTCAAGTATGAATATATTGAGCATAGCAACCAAGAGCTTAAGATCCGAGTACGATTTGAAGCTGAAAAAGTTGAGAACTTGGTTCGAGAAAGCGGCTTTGGTTTGTGGGGAAATAGACGCCCACTAATTGCTATCTGGCTCGTCATCGAAGATAACCTGAGAAGAGACTTTGTCACGCAGGAAAGTTATCCGCAGTTAGAGCGTTTAATTTACGATACTGCTGCGGAGTGGGGGATCCCAGTGGTTGTGCCGTTGATGGATCTGACTGATCGCGCTCAAGTGGGAATTGCTGAAGTATGGGGAAACTTCTCAGAGCCGGTTGAAGCGGCATCGACGCGTTACAACGCAGAGCGGGTGATCACTGGTCGACTTTTCAAACAACCAAACTCAAGTAGCTGGCAATTAGATTGGCGTTATACCGACGCTGATATGTTTGAATCGGTGCAACTTGTTGGAGATAAACAACAACTACTTATTGCCATGGTCAACGATATGTCAGCTGCGTTGGCGAGCGAATATATTATTGACCCAACTAAATCTTATGCGACAAACAGCACAGTGATCACTGTGGATGGGCTAAGAACCTTTGATAAAATAGAACGAGCTAAAAGAGAGTTATTGACCATTAGTACAGTAAATAGCGTCGATGTGATTTATCGCAACAAACAACAAGTGCAGTTTGAAGTGGAGCATTTATCGTCGGTATCAGATTTGCAAAAGTCACTCAAGTTGGAGCAATCATTTGAGGTTTATGTTGACCCACGAGCCTTTCACCAAGTGGTAAGCTCCTCGAATTTAAGGTATAGCTGGGTAGGGCAGCAATAATGTTAGATCCTATGCAGTTAGCTTTGCCTGTTACTTTGCCTGATGACGAAACCTTTACCTCGTATTTTGGCGGTGAAAAATCATTAGAAGTGACACACTTAAAAAAAGCACTCAGTGATATTCAAAAAGACTTTCAGTTTACTTATTTGTGCGGTTTGGCTGACTCTGGCAAATCGCATTTGTTGTATGCAACTTGTATTCATGCACAAGAGCTGGGGCTCTCGACTATTTTGTTGTCGCTGCGTGAAGTAATTAAATTTGGCCCGGATGTGCTAGAAGGGTTAGATGCATTGGATGTTGTTTGCATAGATGATGTTCATTTAGTCGCTGGTGATGACGCGATGGAAAAAGCACTCTTTAACTTTTTTAACCGTTTTAACGAGGCTGGCAAGTGCCTTGTTATGACCGCTGATTTGCTACCCAATATGCTCAATATTACGCTGCCGGATTTGGAGTCGCGTCTTACTTGGGGAACCACATTTCAGATTCGCTCCATGAGTGATGACGACAAAGCAGAAGCATTGGTTAAGCGTGCAAATATGCGAGGGCTTGAACTAAGTGACGAATGTGCCCGATTTTTACTGACCAGATTAAGTCGAGATATGCGCGCATTGTTGGATGTTTTAGACAAGTTAGACCATGCATCTATGGCTGCACAGCGAAAACTTACCATTCCTTTTATAAAAGCCACCCTAAAGCTGTGAATTTGGGCTAGAATCTAGCCCTATCTTTCAGTTATCATAACTGATTCAGAAAAGGCAAATTACCTCAACCAGATCAGGTATAGAATGAACTTAGAGAATATATTAGCGCAAGCGCTTGAAGCCGTTTCAAGTGCGAGTGAGATTGCGCAACTTGAGGAAGTCAGAGTTAACTACCTTGGTAAAAAAGGTGAGATTACTGGGCTACTAAAAACCCTAGGCAAGCTAGCGCCTGAAGAACGCAAAGAAGCAGGCCAAGTAATTAACCAAGCGAAAAACCAGGTACAAACTGCAATTAACGAAAAGCGTGAAGCACTTACAAACGCTGCACTTGAGCAAAAACTTGCAGCAGAGACCATCGATGTGACTTTACCAGGCCGCGCAGCACCAGCTGGTGGATTGCACCCGGTAACTCGCACGATTGAGCGTATTGAATCATTTTTTGGTGAGCTCGGGTTTGCAGTGAAATCTGGTCCTGAAATTGAGGATGATTTCCATAACTTTGATGCTTTGAATATTCCTGAGCATCACCCAGCGCGTGCTGACCACGATACGTTCTACTTTAATCCAAAGCTGGTGTTACGTACGCAAACAAGTGGCGTCCAGATCCGTACTATGGAAGCAGAGCAGCCGCCACTTCGCATTATTTCTCCAGGCCGTGTATACCGTAATGACTACGACCAAACACACACGCCAATGTTCCATCAGGTCGAAGGCCTCATGGTGGATGAAAATGTGAGCTTTACTGAATTGAAAGGTATTTTGCATGATTTCCTGCGTAACTTCTTTGAAGAAGACATGGAAATTCGCTTCCGTCCTTCTTATTTCCCGTTTACAGAGCCGTCAGCAGAAGTGGATGTTAAAGGTAAAAATGGTAAATGGTTAGAAGTATTGGGTTGCGGTATGGTGCACCCAAATGTATTGCGTTCGGTTGGCATTGACCCTGAAAAATACACTGGTTTTGCCTTTGGTATGGGTGTTGAGCGCTTAACAATGTTGCGTTATGGCGTGAACGATTTACGTGCATTCTTCGAAAACGATTTAAAATTCCTAAACCAATTCAGATAAGAGCGAACCAAAAATGAAATTTAGTGAAAAGTGGCTAAGAGAATGGGTTAATCCAGCTATCGATACGGATGCTCTATCTGAACAGCTATCTATGGCGGGTTTAGAAGTAGACGGTGTTGACCCAGTTGCTGGTGATTTTGACGGTGTAGTGATTGGTGAGGTTGTTGAATGTGGTCAACATCCAGATGCAGATAAGCTACGTGTAACGAAAGTCAATGTCGGCGAAGAAGAACTACTAGACATTGTATGTGGTGCAGCAAACTGTCGTGCAGGCTTAAAAGTTGCAGTCGCCAAAGTTGGTGCTGTTTTACCAGGTGGCTTCAAAATTAAAAAAGCAAAGCTACGAGGCCAGCCATCACATGGTATGTTATGTGCGTTTGAAGAACTGGGTATGGCTGAAAGCTCTGACGGCATTCTAGAGTTACCTGAAAATGCGACAATCGGTCAAAGTATTCGTGAATATTTTCAGTTAGATGACGTTACAATCGACGTAGATTTGACGGCGAACCGCAGTGACTGTTTAGGCATAAAAGGCCTAGCACGTGAAGTTGGTGTTCTAAATGGTATTGACGTCAAAGAAATTGAAATCAACGCCGTTGAACCAACGATTGACGACAAAGTAGAGATTGAGCTGGTAGACAGCGATGCATGTCCTCGTTACTTAGGTCGTGTGATCAAGGGCATTAACCTTGATGCAGAGTCACCTCTGTGGATGGTTGAAAAACTACGTCGTTCGGGCATTCGTTCTATCGACCCAGTGGTTGATGTGACTAACTACGTACTACTTGAACTTGGACACCCAATGCATGCGTTTGATCTTGCTGCGATTTCTGGTGGAGTCAAAGTACGTAAAGCACAGCAAAATGAAGAACTAGTCTTGCTAGATGGCAATACTGCTAAATTAAACACTTCTACACTGCTGATTGCAGATCACGAGAAAGCGCTGGCGATGGCTGGTATTTTTGGTGGTGAGGCATCGGGCGTGAAAGAAGGTACTCAAGACATTTTGCTCGAAAGTGCATTTTTCAATCCATTAGCAATTGCTGGTCAAGCGCGTAGCTATGGATTACACACAGACGCGTCACACCGCTATGAGCGTGGTGTTGATTATCAATTGCAACGTGATGCAATGGAGCGTGCTACAGCACTACTACTAGAGATTGTAGGTGGTGAAGCTGGCCCTGTGGTTGAAGCAGTATCAGAGGCTGACTTACCTGCGTCCAAGTCGGTAACACTACGTCGTGAACGTTTAGACCGCGTGATTGGCTATCATATCGAAGATTCTAAAGTAACTGACATTTTGACTCGCCTTGGTTTAGATGTGTCATTTGAGTCTGGTCAATGGCAAGCACAGGTACCTAGCTATCGTTTTGATATCAGCATTGAAGAAGATCTGATTGAAGAAGTGGCGCGTGTGTTTGGTTACAACAACATTCCAAATGTTGCGCCGACAGCGGCACTTAAAATGACTGACCACCAAGAAGCATCAGTACCAGTCGCGCGTTTCCGCAATGAATTAGTTGCCAGAGGTTATCAAGAAGCCATTACTTATAGCTTTGTAGATCCTAAGAAACAGGCACTACTTCACCCTAGCAGTGATGCACTTGTGCTACCTCACCCAATTTCAGTTGAAATGTCAGCAATGCGTGTGAGCTTGATGCCTGGATTGGTCAACGCATTGGTTTACAACCAGAACCGTCAGCAATCGCGAATTCGTTTCTTTGAACATGGCTTAAAGTTCATCAAAGATGACAGTGCAGAAAATGGTGTGCGCCAAAGTGCAGTGCTTGGTGGTATTGTATACGGCAATACGCATAATGAGCACTGGGGAATTGAAAGCCGCAAGGTTGATTTCTTTGATATTAAAGGCGATGTTGAAGCATTACTTGCAGTTTGCAATGACCCTGCTAGATTTAGCTTTAAAGCAGAAGCGAGCGATGGACTACATCCTGGTCAGTCAGCAGCAATATATGCTGATGGCATTAAAGTTGGTTTTATTGGTGCGATACACCCTCAACTACAAAAGTCACTAGAATTGAATGATACTGCGTTTGTATTTGAGGTAGAAGTCGAAGCAATTGCCCAAAGAAAGCTGCCAGAAGCCGTTAGTATCTCAAAATTTCCATCAAATCGCAGAGATATTGCTATTTTAGTTGCAGATGATGTAAAAATAGGCGATATTTTAGAAAGCATTGAGAAAGTTGGCGGAAATCAATTAGTTGACCTAAACTTATTCGATGTGTATAAGGGCAAAGGTATTGAACCTGATTATAAGAGTTTAGCCATCGCCCTAACCCTACAAAACGTTGATAAAACGCTCGAAGAGAAAGATATCAATGAAGTTGTAGACAGAGTCGTGGCCGAATTGGCCAAACAATTTAATGCATCGTTGAGGGACTAGATATGGCGCTTACTAAAGCCGACATAGCTGAACACCTATTTGAAAAATTGGGGATAAATAAAAAGGATGCCAAAGACTTAGTTGAAGCGTTTTTTGAAGAAATCCGCTCAGCGCTTGAAAATGGAGAGCAGGTAAAGCTTTCTGGCTTTGGCAATTTTGACCTACGTGACAAGAAACAACGTCCGGGTCGGAACCCAAAAACTGGAGAAGATATACCTATTTCTGCAAGGCGTGTTGTAACTTTTCGACCAGGACAGAAGTTAAAAACTCGTGTTGAAGTAGGCACAAGCAAAAACCTGTAATAAGCTAAGTTACTGGCATTAAATGCTGGGTAATTGAGGCTTCCCTCAAAGGGTTTACTCGTAAGGGTAAACCCTTTGTCATATATTGGTAATAATAAAAATCTACACTTTTGTCACCCCCTACCAGCTTGGAAATGTGAATTGCGTCAGAGAGTATCTGCTTGGACAAGCCGCACAAAAAATATTGTTGTTTCTTGGCTGATTTGCTCATTTCTTTTTGGTCTTCTCACTACTTTTATTTACATCCAACATACAGAGTCAGAAAAAGCGGATGTCAGGTCCATGGCACAGAGAGTACTGATTGACTTCGGCTCACAGCTAGATAGCGTTGATACATTCTTGCGCCAGTCAGATAGCATTGATGTGACATGTTCTGATACCACTATTAGGCGAATGAGGCAGTTTGTCTTTAAGCACCCCGCAATCAGCGAAATCGGCATTGTGACTCCAAAAGGTGAACTGGTGTGTAATTCATTTGGCGTGTTGGCACCCCCTATGTTCATTGAAGAGCCACCTAAAAAAAGAGGGTTGCGTTATCATGGTCCGATCATTTCTGAATTTTTACAAGTCTCCGCTTTTGTGCTCGCTAGAACACGTCATGATGGATATGAAATTAATGCGTTGTTACCAACGGATTGGATCAACGATCTTTTGCATCTGAGCAAATATAGTGAACTGGATTATATTGCCATCGTTGATAGCGGATCTGGTGTGCCAATATTTTTGCAAGGGCGTTATAGTTTGCCATTGGGGCACAGCCTTTTTCCATCATCTCAAAGCAGTGCGTTTGAAGGGGAGTTTGATGATAAGTCCCGTAAATTTATGTACATACAGCCATTTAAAAATGTGCCTCAACTGTCAGTTATTGTAAGTAAGAGTACTCGACGTATTTTCACCCCAAGTCCAATATGGTTGGTTGTGTTGTGTTTAATGTATGTGATTTCGTGGGTAGGGTTGGTCTTGCTGCTCAATTACTATGATCAGCGCCTTCTCAGTAGTCGGGTATTGCTGCTTAGTGCGATAAATCGCGATGAGTTGTTCAATGTATATCAGCCTTTGGTTGATGCGCATAGTCAAAACATAGTTGGCGCTGAGGTGCTGATCCGCTGGATGCACCCATTAGAAGGTGAACTCGGTCCAGCTTATTTTGTTCCTGAAGCAGAGCGTGATGGAACTATACTAGAGATGTCACTGTATCAAATTGACCGAGCGATTTCCGATCTGAGGCCAATTCTGGTGGCCAATTCAAATTTCAAAGTGTCATTTAACGTCAATGGCTTTTTATTGGGTTGCCCAAGTTATATAAAAAAATTGTGTGAAGCCAAGGAAGTATTCCCTCGTCTCACCATAGAGCTCACAGAACGGGACATGTTATCCCAAGCAAAAATTAAATCTGTATTGCACCAACTGGTTGATCTCGGAGTCGAGATCGCCATCGATGACTTTGGAACTGGGTATTGTGGCCTGCAATATTTACAAAGCTTTCCAATTGATTTATTGAAGATAGATCAGAGCTTTGTCGCGTCCATTGGGCTAGATAACCTGCAATCGCCAGTATTGAATGCAGTGATAGAAATGGCGGAAAAATTAGGTAAAAAACTCATCGCTGAAGGGGTTGAGACTGAACTACAAGCTAAGTATTTAAAGGTACGCGGAGTGTCTGTGCATCAAGGATGGTATTACTTTAAAGCGCTGAGAATAGACGCCTTTAAAAATCAGCTAGCGCTGGGGGAGTAATAATTGAGAAAGCCCCAATAAGGGGCTTTAGGGGTCATCTGTGTTATATAGATGCAAAATAGCAACCGTAACCGGGCAGGGTTACTTTACCTGCTGTGAGCTCGCCGGTATGGTGAGCAAGGTCATCCATGCTGTCCTTAATGCTTTCTTCGACAACAAATTCAGACGTTTGTTCCGCTAAATTAAATAAACATAGCAGTTTGGTATTGCCTAACGTGCGATAGAAAGCTAAAACAGGCTCATTGGTATCAATAAACTCAATAGTGCCTGTGAGTAGTTCTGGACGTGTTTTCCTCCACGCTAAAAATGCGCGATATTGAGCGAGTGTTGAATTTGGATCTTGCTCTTGAAGATCGACAGACGCAAGAGAATGAGGTTGTGCGACTGGCAACCAAGGTTTCCCGTCAGTAAAGCCCGCGTGGGTTTCCGTGTGTGACCATGGCATTGGCGTTCGGCATCCATCTCTTCCCTTAAAGTTTGGCCAGAAAGTGATGCCATAAGGGTCTTGTAAGTCTTCAAATGCGACCTCGGCTTCGCCAAGCCCAAGCTCTTCCCCTTGGTACATGCATACACTGCCACGCAGCGAACCGAGCAATGCGGTTAGCATTTTAACCTGTTGAGTATTAACCGTTTTACCATTATTGGCCCAGCGGCTAGCAACACGTTCAACGTCATGATTGCTAAACGCCCAACATGGCCAACCTTCGGTCATTACTGACTCTAATCGCGAGACTGTTTCGCGAATGTATTTGGCACTGTAATCGTTGGTAAGTAGCTCGAAACTATACCCCATATGCAGCTTATCGCCACCAGAGGTATATTCGGCCATTGTTTTAAGCGAATCTTCGGAAGAGATTTCGCCAAGGCTGACGGTACCTGGGTACTCATTCAATAGCGCTCTTATCTCAGCCATAAAGTCTAGGTTTTCTGGCTGAGTATTATTGTAATAGTGGTATTGGAATGCATATGGGTTGTCCTCACTGAAGCCGCGGCCCTGTCTAAGGTGTTCAGGTTTAGCAGGGTTATCTTTGAGCTCTTGATCATGAAAACAAAAGTTAATGGCATCCAAGCGAAACCCGTCAACGCCCTTGTCCAGCCAGAATTTGACATTGTCTAATACAGCTTGACGCACATCTGGATTGTGGAAGTTCAAGTCAGGTTGCTCGGTAAGGAAATTATGCAAGTAGTATTGGCATCTTCTAGGTTCCCATTGCCATGCAACACCACCGAAAATGGACAGCCAGTTATTAGGTGGGCTGCCATCAGGGTTTGCGTCAGCCCATACATACCAATCAGATTTATCATTTTTATTATTTTGGCGGCTTTCAACAAACCAAGGGTGTTCGTTTGATGTGTGGCTAAGCACTTGGTCAATTATGATCTTTATATCACGTTGATGTGCTTGCTCAATCAGGTTGTCGAAATCATCAATACAGCCAAACATGGGATCGATATCGCGATAATCACTAATATCGTATCCAAAGTCCTTCATAGGTGATTTGAAGAAAGGGGATATCCAAATAGCATCGACATTTAATGACTTAATGTAGTCAAGACGTTCGATGATGCCGTTTAGGTCGCCAATACCGTCACCTTTGGTGTCATTAAAACTACGTGGGTACACTTGATAAATGACCGCACCTTTCCACCATTCGTTTTGAGCCATGCACGATTCTCCAGCTATGTGCAGTGAAGCCACTTTATATTGCGGTGGTTTTAAACCGGCGATATAAAGTGGTTCTGGTCGTTAATATTGTCGAAAAGCATACGGCATGCATGCATATGAGTAAAAAAACTGCATACGTATGCATGTGAAAATCTATTCTTTTTTGACAAATATCAGGCAAAAGGTCATTTACTTACCGTTCTTTACCAATTTATAGTTACGAATGTTAGATGTCAGGCATAACAGGCTTTATATATGTTTAAATTGGTAATACCAATTTAATATTCATTTATTCAACGCACATCTATGTGCTATTTTTTGTGTCATTCTCTGTGAGCTCAGTACATGAGTTACAAGCTTGTAAAATATAATTAAATGCATTGCTTAAATTGTTAAATTTGGATGTTTTCAAAATAAAGTTAGCAAAAGCATAGGGTTATATATTTAAAACGGGCGCTTCTTTAAGGAACATGGCTGTTCATCTTTATTTGAATACGTATGCATAAAGTTGTGAGCACCCAAGTCACAGCGCTAATATGGCCGATGACAACAAAATTAACGTCAAATGAATCTATTTTTGCAGTTTTGACTTCAACGACTGCATGGATAACAACAAAGCGACGTATAAAAAGCTAATTGGGATAAAACATTATGTCTACGTTCAAACCAAGCTTATTAACAGCTGCACTCATTGCTGCTGGTGTAAGTCACTCTGTAAGCGCGCAAGAGCAGCAAACAGCAAAGATAAACGAAGAAGTAGAAGTGATAGAGGTACGTGGGATCAGCCGCAGCATCATCGCTTCAATTGATAAAAAGCGCTTTGGCGATACCGTATCTGAAGTGGTAGATGCTGGAGATCTGGCTTCTTTACCTGATATTTCGATTGCTGATGCATTGAGCCGTTTACCGGGTGTAACTGCTGTGAGAGACAGCGGGCAATCATCTCAGCTGAATATTCGAGGTATGAACGGAGACTTCATTCAAACAACATTAAATGGTCGAGAGCAAGCCAGCACAAGTGGCTACTCAGCGGGTAGCCGTTGGATTTCGTTCGACCAGTATCCGTCAGAATTAATCACACAAGCTGCCGTTTATAAGTCGCCTAAAGCTTCTCTTGTCGAGGGCGGTGTGGCAGGTACTGTTGAGCTTAAAACAGCGAATCCACTAGATGCTGACAAGACACACAACTTCAATACAAGTGTCAGATTTTCACATAATGACGCAGCATCAGATATCGATGCAGATGCCAATGGAGAAAGACTGAGCTTTTCTTACCAAGGTAAATTCTTAGATGAAACTTTGGGCTTCGGTATTGGAGCTGCATTCCTAAATCAACCAAATAGTTCTGTTGAATTTTCAGGTCACTCTCCTGAAGGTTCTCGAGATATAGATGGTGATGGTGAAGCCAACGAGCGCTCGTTCAATGGCTATCAATATCGTAATTCTGTCGGCACCGACGAACGTTTAGGCTTGATGAGTACTTTGGTTTATCAGCCTACTGACAATCTAAAAGTTCAGTTTGATTACTTCCGTTCGACTTTTGACTCTGAAGATAGAAAAAATGGTTTGAATCTAGAAGGTCTATCAAGATCGAGCGATTTATATAACTTGGAAAATGCCAAGCTCGAAAATGGCTTTTTGGTTGGTGGAGATGTGTTTATCACTGACACAAATGGCCCATGGGTTGAGATGCGCTCAGAAGACCAGTCTACCGAGTCGACAACCGACAGCTTTGGCTTGAACCTAGACTACTCAACAGACAAGTGGGAAATCAGCTTTGATGTTGCACACAGTGAAGGTGAAAAAACGCGCCGTGACATGATAGCGTCGATGCACGCTTATGAATTTGGCACCGCTACGCTTGAAGATGGTACCAAGGTTGAGACATGGCAAGAGCTAAGTAATCAATACTTTGGCTTTGAGCATGTAGCAACGGATGCCGCAAAGTTAAAGTTAGGCCATGATTATACCGATCTTTCGCATATGCGTCTGGGTGACTGGGAGCAATTCCCTCACAAGTACACGGATAAAATCGACAGTGCCAAATTAGACTTTAAATACCATATTGAACACGACATTATTGCGTCGGTAGAGGTGGGTGTACGTTGGTCAAAACGTGAATTTACAGATCAGCGCTCGACATTCCGCTGGGGTGCGCGTGAAGGCCAAAATGGTTACCGTACGCCAAGTGGTGAAATTGTCACAAATAAGGGGTGTGAGTTTAACCACCAAAACCATGCGTGTGTACCACATGACTTAACAGGGTTTGTGACAGTTAAAAATGGCGGTGGCTTTGATTACCTAGACCTGGATATGGTTGGCATTGCAGACTCGGTATTTGGTGCCGGAAACTACGAAGGACAGCAAACTTGGGAACATAACTGGACGTTGGTCGAAAGTGGTGCAGTCAAAGAAGAAGTGACCGCAGCCTACTTTATGGCAAATATCGATACTGAGATTGGCAATATTCCAGTATCAGGTAATTTCGGTGTACGTGTGGTGCGCACAGATACTAAGTCTATCGGTATTCAGCAGATCCAAGGTGACGAAGTCGGTGATCCAATTACCGATGACAATGGCGTGACCGTTAACGATTATCGTCATGTAAATTATGGCCCTGAGTACACAGATACACTGCCATCATTGAACTTGAACTTCCGTATTACTGAGCAAGATCAAATTCGCTTTGCGGCGGCAAAAGTGATGGGACGTCCTCCAGTGAATCAATTACGCGGTGGCGCTGGCTCTTGGGCAGATACTGCAAACGATGGTGTCAGTAAAAGATACAATGTTTGGTCTAAAGGCAACCCGAACTTAGACCCATTCAGAGCCAACCAAATGGACCTGTCGTACGAGCATTACTTTGAAGATGGCGGCGCATTTGTAGCGGCACTATTTTGGAAAAATATTGAGTCATTGATTGAAGATGTGACTTACTTCGAAGGTGAAATTGACTGGGCGACAATTGGTCTAGAAGTACCTGAAGGGTTTGTGCCAGGTCAATATCAAACGACGCGTAACAATGACAAAGGCGGATATATTCGTGGTCTTGAGTTAGCATATACAACCTTGTTTGATAGCCTGCCTGGGGTTTTCTCTGGCTTGGGATTAAATGCAAACTATTCATATACAGAAAGTGAGACCACGATCGACGGTGGCAGCAACTTCCCAGATTTACAATTGGATTTGCCAGGCTTGTCTAAGCACGTGTGGAGCACAACACTATTTTGGAATATTGATAAGTTCACAACACACTTAAATATTCGTTATCGTGATGAATACACCTATTTAGGTGCGACACCAGGCGGTACGACTCCGACAACGGCGGATGAGTACACAGTGGTAGATTGGCAAGCAACTTATGACTTTGATAATGGTGTACAAACAGTATTCCAGATCAATAACTTAACCGATGAACCTAATACGTCAAATCTAGGCAGTTCACTAAGAACTGGGGAAGACAAAGTATTTGGTCGCCAGTACTTCTTGGGCTTTAACTATAGCTTCTAGTAGGCTAAGTTAGTCACTTGATATCAGGGCCATCAGAACGTATGTTTTGGTGGCTTTGTTATATGTAATATTTACGGTGTAGCGTATTAGGGGGAAGGCAATGAATAGCAGAAAAATTGTCATACTAGGTGGAGGAACCGCAGGCTGGATGGCGGCGAATCTAATTGCAAAAAGTTGGTGTGATAAAGACATTCGTATTAGCGTCATTGAATCGCCTGATATCGGTATTATTGGTGTTGGAGAGGGCTCTACGCCGCAATTCAAGGCCTTTATGGATTTCATTGAAGTCCCGGAATCAGAGTGGATGCCTAAATGCAATGCGACCTATAAAAATGGCATACGCTTCGTGAATTGGTCAACGAGGCCGGGGTTTGAGCAATACTTCCACCCGTTTCCGGCACAGCCTGATGATTACTCAGCGCCGGCTTTTTTTCATAATAGTTTTGTGCGCAGAAAAGGGGTTGATTTGGAAGGGCATCCAGACCCTTTCTTTTTAGCGACTTATTTGGCTGAGCAGGCAAAAGCCCCCATTGCAGCGGAAAATTTTCCATTTGAAATTAACTACGGTTATCACTTTGATTCTGCAAAACTAGGGCTGTTACTAGCAGAAAAAGCAAAAGCTTTCGGTGTTGAGCATATACAAACCCGAGTGCGGGACGTGCGAAAAGATACCGATGGCGCAATTGCAGCGTTAGTATGTGACGCTGGACAGGAAGTGAGTGGCGATATATTTATTGATTGCTCAGGTTTCTCTAGCCTGCTGATGCAAAAACACTTACAGGTCGGGTTTGAGTCATTTTCAAACAATCTATTTAATGACAGCGCAGTTGTTTTACCGACAGAGCAGGGCAATGTGATCGCATCAGAAACTTTGTCTGTGGCTAGAAAGCATGGCTGGAGCTGGCATATCCCCTTAACTAACCGCATAGGTAATGGCTATGTTTACAGTTCAAAATACTGTGACAAAGACCAAGCAGAAACGGAGTTAAGAGCTGCACTTGGTTTATTAGACAGTGACGTTGAAGCAAGGCACCTGAATATGAAAGTGGGCCAAGTAAAAGAGCACTGGCATAAAAACTGTGTCGCAATTGGGCTATCTCAAGGCTTTATTGAGCCACTGGAAGCCACTGCCCTGCATATAGTTCAAGAAACCGTTCAGTCATTTATTGAATGCTACCAAGAACAGAACTTTAGCTGTAAAGGGAAAGACAAACACAATCAAATGATGTCTCAAAGGTATCAAGCCATCAGAGATTATATTGTCGCGCACTACCGGGTAAATAGCCGCACAGATACCCCTTATTGGCGTGACAATGCAAATAACAACCAGCTTTCAAAATCCTTATTCGACGTTTTAAATACATGGGTGCAGGGTAAGAATTTATCAGATGAACTGGATAGGCAGGATATTGATAAATATTACCCATCTGTCAGTTGGCATTGTTTGTTAGCTGGGTATGGTATTTATCCAGAGCAGCATCAACTTGTTGCAGCAAGCCAAGCTGCGAATAAGCACGATCTGAATCAAATCCGTGAATATATTAGAAGGTGCGCTTTGAACTTTGCTGATCACCGAACCCAATTGGCTCACTTCACTGATTGATGTAAAGAGTGCGGTCAAAAGGTAGCCAAGGTATACCGCGTATAATAAGTGGCAACTTTTCATGGCGCGAAGTATGTATCATACTTCGCGTTTTTTTATATGAATAACAAATTAATCACCACTTTGAATACGTATGCAAGTGGTTCAACAGAGGGCTACAAGTCAGTAGACTCAATTAAAATACCAATATGACAACAAGATAATGACAATAAAACCATTGGTGCTTGCACTGAGCTTGATTTCGGGAAGCATGATATTGACCGCATGTCAGTCTGCGAACGTGAGTGAGCAAAGTAAACAAGCCGAGCAACAAGAGCAAAAGCCAGTCGTTTACCAAGTGTTTACTCGACTATTTGGCAACACCGAAACAAACAACGTGCCCTGGGGAACAGCGGCGCAAAATGGTGTGGGTAAATTTGACGACTTTACACCAAAGGCGTTGGCTGAAATTAAAGCAATGGGCGTAACCCACGTTTGGTACACAGGGGTTCTACATCACGCCTTGGTAGCTGACTATAGTGCGTATGGGATTGGTATTGATGACCCAGACGTTGTGAAAGGGCGTGCAGGTTCTCCTTATGCAATCAAAGATTATTACAATGTTAACCCTGACTTAGCACTAGAACCAGCGAAGCGTCTTGCTGAATTTGAAGCGCTGATCCAGCGAACTCATGATGCCGATATGAAAGTGGTGATTGACATTGTGCCAAATCATGTTGCTCGAAACTACCAGTCATTAAGCGCGCCACAAGGGGTAAAAGACTTTGGGGCACAGGATAACACTTCATTGGTGTATGCGCGTGACAACAACTTTTATTATGTTACAGGGCAAGACTTCAAAGTGCCGGAGTCAGCAGACTATCAAGTATTGGGTGGTAAGCCACATCCCTTGGTAGACGGAGAGTTTTCAGAATCACCAGCGAAGTGGACCGGTAATGGCGCACGTGCAGCGCAGCCCCACATCCATGATTGGTATGAAACTGTAAAAGTGAACTACGGTGTGCGCCCAGATGGCAGTTATGATTTCCCAACGCTGCCAGCTAATATGGCGAAGCAAGATTATCGAGCTCACTATGCCTTTTGGCAAAGTAAAGATTTGCCTGATAGCTGGTACAAATTCAGAGATATTACATTATATTGGCTCGACAAAGGCGTAGATGGTTTCCGTTACGATATGGCTGAAATGGTCCCTGTGGAGTTTTGGAGCTTTTTAAACTCATCTATTAAAATGAAAAATCCTGACGCTTTCTTATTGGCAGAAGTATATAACCCAACCCTTTATCGCCCTTATATTCACCAAGGGAAAATGGATTTCCTATACGACAAAGTCGGCTTTTATGACAGCTTGAAGTTGCTGATGCAAGGCTCAGGGACCGCGCAAAGTGTGATGGATGCACATTTAAGTGTGTCAGATATTGCACCGCATATGCTGCACTTTTTAGAAAACCATGATGAGCAACGCATTGCCAGCCCTGAATTTGCTGGTAGCGCCGAAAAAGGCAAACCCGCTATGGTGGTAAGCCATCTGATCAGCAAAGCGCCTACTATGTTGTATTTTGGCCAATCAGTGGGAGAAGACGGTTCTGAAATGGCTGGGTTTGGCAAGCCGAGCCGTACCAGTATATTTGACTATATTGGCGTGCCTGCACATCAAGCATGGATGAACGGTGGTAAGTTTGATGGAGGACAGTTAACACCCGAGCAGCAGGCTCTTCGTCAATATTACAAAAAGCTGATGAACTTAAGCTCACTTTCGGCAGTAAAAAATGGTGAATTGCGCCAACTAACAACATTGGATAGCAGTAAAAAATCAGCTCAAACAGTAATCGCATTTGGTCGTGAAAGTTCGGCTCAACAACTGCTGATTGCCAGCAATTTTGATGCACAACAGCCGCAAACAGTGACGATTAAGTTACCTGAAATGTGGCAGGGGAAAGTGGTTGATAGATTGGAATCTCACCCCTCGCAAACCATCAACAACAATCAACTCACAGTGACATTGGCGCCACTTGCCAGTGTTGTATATGAGCTAGAGAATTAATTATGCAAAAACAAAAACCGCAACTGAGTTTCTGGCAAATTTGGAATATGTGCTTTGGTTTTATGGGCATCCAATTTGGCTTTGCATTACAAAACGGTAATGTAAGTCGGATATTTCAAACGTTAGGTGCATCAGTTGATGATATCCCGATTTTGTGGGTAGCAGCGCCACTCACTGGACTAATCGTTCAGCCTATTATCGGCTACTGGAGTGATAGAACTTGGACCGGGCTTGGGCGTCGTCGGCCATTCTTTTTGTATGGTGCGGTCCTCACGACCTTGTCATTGTTTATCATGCCAAATTCACCAACGCTTTGGATTGCTGCTGGTATGCTTTGGATAATGGATGCGTCAATCAATGTAACCATGGAACCGTTTCGTGCATTAGTGGGAGACAATCTCAACAAAAAGCAACGCGCCACTGGATATGCAATGCAGAGCTTTTTCATTGGTATAGGTGCCATTATCGCTTCTGCTTTACCGTGGATGATGACCAATTGGTTTGGGATCAGCAACACCGCAGCACCTGGCGAAATACCTGAGTCGGTTAAATATGCCTTTTATTTTGGCGGTGTGATCCTATTTTTGGCAGTAGGGTGGACGATTCTAAAAACCAAAGAATACACCCCAGCGCAACTTTCAGAGTTTGAGTCACCAGACTTAAAACAAGCATCCGCAGAGCCTAAGAAAACTATTAATTTTGCTAAGTTTGCATTAATTGGTGGTGCAGTTGGTGGTTTGATTTTAGCGGGTGTGACGATTTTAGAGCTGGAAAAAGAGCTGTATCTACTTAGCGCACTGTTGCTATCGTTTTCTGCGATCATCCTCATCGCTGGGTATTTCCAAAATAAACAGCGCACTGATGGTGGATTTTACGAAGTGATATATGACGTTTTCACTATGCCCGACACAATGAAGCAACTGGCAGTAGTTCAGTTTTTTAGCTGGTTTGCGTTGTTCGCGATGTGGATTTATACCACTTCTGCGGTAACTAGCTTCCACTATGGTGCAACAGATGTGACATCGAAATCTTATAACGATGGCGCAGATTGGGTTGGAATTTTATTTGCCGCTTACAATGGCTTTGCCGCTTTGGCAGCGTTGTGCATTCCATTTGTTGTGAAGCGAGTTGGATTAAAGTGGGCACACAGTATTAATTTGTTGCTGGGCGCTGGCGCGCTGATCAGCTTTAAATTTATTTCAGAACCAAGTCTTTTATGGATACCAATGATAGGCATTGGCTTTGCGTGGGCATCAATTTTATCTCTGCCTTACGCGATGCTGAGCGATGCGCTGCCAGCACACAAAATGGGTGTGTTTATGGGGATATTTAACTTCTTTATCGTTATCCCACAATTGATGGCAGCCAGTGTACTGGGCCTTATCTTAAGAAATGTATTCGAAAATCAACCTATTTATGCATTAGTTATTGGTGGTGTGTCGTTTATTTTGGCGGCGCTGTCAGTTGCGCGTGTTAAAACAAATGCGCAATAAAGCAGGCCACAGGGGAGTAAAAATGAAAAAATTGTCATGTTTGTCGTTGGCTTTGGTTGCCGCAGGCCTAATCGGTTGTGGTAGCGCAACGAATACACAACAAATGGAGACTGCACCTGGGGCGCCAGGTGATAAACCTTTTTGGACCTATTCAGATAAAACAGGCATCGGTACGTCTTATGAAGCCTATAAAAATGGCCAGTATGCAAACGATGCACAAACAGGTGAAGTGTCTAAAGTATGGTTTTCAATTGCCAAAGGTATGATAACCGAAACCATGTTTGGCCTTATTCATCAAGCGCAGATCCGCGATATGCAATTTATCGTCACAGGTAAAGACTTTACCGTTACCGAGCGCGATGCGTTAGATGTGTCTATTGATTATCTTTACAAAGATGCGCAGGGTCGTCCGCTATCACTGGCTTATAAAGTGGTCAGCAAAGACAGGCAAGGTCGTTTTACGTTGGAGAAACACATTTTCACAGACCCCGATGGGCAGACGCTATTTGTAAGAGCAAAAGTAGATACGCAGCTGGGTGGCGTAAAAGCGTTTGTGAACGTCAATCCATATGTGAATAACAATGGCCTGAACGACTCTGCTAAAGTGACTGATAAAGGCCTAGTTGCTTGGGAAGGAGATAACTTTTTAACACTGCAAAGCAGCGCTGGTTTTGGTCAGGCATCTGTCGGTTTCACAGGCAGTAGCGACAATTTAAATGCCCTTAAGAAAAATCACACATTAACGCGTACTTACCAAAGCACTGGTGAGATTAAGGGTAATGTTAATTGGCTTGCCGAGCTGGGTGAAGTCAAGGGGTCGGCTACTTTTGATCTTGCTTTGAGCTTTGGTAAGTCGCAAGCGAATAGCTTTGCACAAGGCGCAACTGCGCTAGACAAAGGCTATGATAAAGTTCTTGCTCACTACAATGGTCAAGGTAATCTCATCGGTTGGGAAGACTATTTAGCAAACCTAAAGCCTATGCAACGCCTTGCAAATTACACGACTGATAGTGGTCAGTTGTTGCATGTCAGTGCATTAGTCTTAAAAGCGCAAGAAGATAAAACGCACGCAGGGGCACTTATTGCTTCATTGTCGAACCCATGGGGCGATACTGTAGCGGCAGAGCAAGGCCATACTGGTTACAAAGCTGTTTGGGTACGTGACTTTTATCAAGTTGCAATGGCATTTATGGCCATGGGCGACCCTGATACCGCGTTAACAGCCTTCGAATACCTTGAGAAGGTGCAAGTGATGGACGGTACACCGGGTAATCAAGGCGATACAGGCTGGTTTTTGCAAAAAACACACGTTGACGGTGAGCTAGAGTGGGTAGGTGTTCAACTCGACCAAACTGCGATGCCTATCATGCTTGCTTGGAAGTTGTGGCAAGCAGGTGTTTTAAGCGATGAAAAACTAGTTTACTGGTACGAGCGTATGCTTAAACCCGCGGCAGAATTTTTGGTAGATGGTGGCCTTGCCAAGATTTTGTGGAATGACACGCAAATTACGCCACCTGCAACACAGCAAGAGCGTTGGGAAGAGCAAAATGGTTATTCACCTTCAACCACAGCTGCGATTATTGCGGGCCTAGTCACGGCAAGTGACATTGCGAAGTTAGCCGGAGATAAAGCGGGTCAGCAAAGGTACTTAGACACAGCCAAACAGTATAATGACACAGTCGAAAAGCTGATGTTTACGACTGAGGGCAACTTGCAGGGTAAAGATGCTGATGGTGAGTATTTCTTCCGTATCGCGCGTGACGAAAACCCGAATTCATCAACTAAGCTAGGTGACAACAACGGTCGTGTTGGTTTAGATAAACGTCTCATCATTGACGGAGGCTTCTTAGAGCTTGTTCGTTATGGTGTCAGAGATGCCGATGCGCCTAGTGTGATAAACACACTGCCAGAATATGAAGATGAGACTTTACCTGAAAACCTGCGTGTGAGATACAGCTTCACATTCCCCGGTGATCCAAACACGTACCCAGGCTACCGCCGTTATGGTAATGATGGCTATGGCGAAGACGAAGTTAAAGGGACCAATTATGCTGAAGGCGGCCAAAATACATCAGGTCAGCGTGGTAGAGTATGGCCTTTCTTTACTGGCGAAAAAGGGCACTATGAAATTGCAGCGGCAGTCGCAGCGAAAGGATTAGACAAAGCGAAAGTTCAGCGAATTAAACACACTTATGTGCGTGGTATGGAACATTTTGCGAATGAAGGCCTGATGTTACCTGAACAAGTTTGGGATGGAGTCGGCGTCAACCCATTTGGCTATCAGTTAGGTGAGGGTACAAATTCGGCAACGCCATTGGCTTGGACTCATGCTGAATATGTCAAACTAGTACGTTCTCTGGCCGACAAGAATGTCTGGGATCATTACCCAGTTGTCAGTGAACAATTGAAGTAATGTCCGCCCTAGGGTGATGTGCTAACAAGACATCACCCACTCCATATACCTCAGTTTATTAATGAGTTTATATCCTTTCCTACTCGTACCTGAGTGGCGAACAGAAACATATTTAGCTGTTGTTTTTAGTTCAACTCATATTGGATGGCGCTTAGAGAGAAGCCTGAATTCCCTTATCGGTTCATCATTTTTAACTAATCATCAAAGCGGGATTCAAAATTTTGTATATTTCAATCATTACTCAAGCTTCTGTTTATAGCTTTTGCATAAGGGTATGCTTTATTGAGGTGGTTTAGCTTGTTGCGTCGGGTTTTGATAGGACAAGTACATTGCATTTAGGGCCATAGTTAATTTTCTATGACCCTAGCACTAAGAGTACTTATGGCTCACAGCGTGCCCAGCCAGTTGTGCACTCCCAAGACCAACCGCCAGCAATTTGCTTGGTTGCCTTGTTATTGAGTAATTGCTTGTCGCCAGATAAGTTTTTTAGATTGCCTTTCTGTAATTTTAGTTTCATGTTAATCCTTTGTTTTTTTGATTGGTTCATAATCACTCTAGCACCGATTGTTAATTTTAAACAAATAAAAGTTTCAAAATAGTTGCTATTAATGTACTAAATTTTTTAAGCGACAAGGTGACTTGTACTTCTTAACCAGTGTGTATCAAACTTAGTTATCTTAAATATGCGGTGCTTACAAAATGAGACGTCTTCTCCTAAAAGGCAACATAACTAACGTGTTATTGTCTAACGAATGTGGATTTTCCAGCTAGCAGTGCAATTTGAAAGTAGCCACAGCTAAATGTGCAATGTATTTACGATCCTGATTGTTTGAGCCGGAGAAACGCGAGTAAGTTGTTAAATCCGCGTTATGCTATTGCCAAACAATCTAGCGTGACATCGCCTTGCATACTCATCAGTCATGCCGGATAGGTAGTCAGCGAGCACCCGCATTTTTGCGATATCATCAACGGCATTTTGGTACTGCGATTGCGCGGTATAAGGCAGCAGGCGCACAGGGTCGCTGGAAAAGGCGTCAAATAGGTCGATTAACATATTTTGGCCACTGAACTCTATTTGCTGCATGGTCGGTTCACGAATAAGACGTTGATATACAAATTGCTTAAGAACTTTGAGAATGGCTTCAAACTCTGCGTTAAGCTTGACGGTGTTTTTTAGCAGTGGATCGTCAAAATCCGCGTTGTGCTTTACCAATGTACAGTGGACAATAAATATATTAACCAGCTCACCAATTGCATCTTTTCGAAGTGGCTCGTCATCGGAAAATAGCCTGTGGGTCAGGCTTGCAAGGTTTTGCTCCAACCAAGGTGAATTGATTTCTTTAAATGCTGGCATAGCATAGTTATACCAGTCTCGCTCTGACAAAGTACCTGTCGCTATGGCGTCTTCTAAATCATGGACCGCATAGGCAATGTCGTCTGCGTATTCCATAATAGCTGCATCCAGAGATTTATAAATTGTTTTAGATTTAAACTCATCAACTGGGCTGTGCGTTGTGAAAAGGTCTTTGTCCTCATTTGACAAAGGCGAAAGTATCCAGTCAAAAACGTCTTTATCGCAATCATAAACCCCTTTTGCGGGGAACCACTTTTGTGTGTAAATAAAACGTTCATTGGGGTTGGTGACTTGAGGCTTAATCAACAGCTTTGAGATGTAAGCTGGGTATTTGATAAATCCGAGCAAAGTCCGTCTAGTCAGGTTCATGCCATAGCCATTTGAATACGGTTCCAATTTGGTGACGATCCGCAAAGTTTGAGCATTCCCTTCAAACCCTCCGTGATCTCGCATCAGGTAATTGAGGGCGATTTCACCACCGTGGCCAAATGGAGGGTGCCCGATGTCATGGGCTAGGCAGATGGTTTCAATTAGGCTAGCTGATGGAAAGTGCTCAAATTCGGGGTTTTGCAGCTTTAGATGGCGCAGTAACCCTGTGCCTATCTGCGATACTTCTAATGAATGGGTCAATCGAGTTCGATAGAAATCATTGACACCTATGCTCATTATTTGCGTTTTGGATTGTAGGCGTCTGAAAGCAGCGGCATGGATGATCCTTGAACGATCAACCTGCCAAGCTGAGCGATTATCATTTGGGCGATTCTTAACTTGGTTAAGCAAACGTTGTTGCCATGCGGATTGGGTCATAAAGTACTCTATGGGATTGATTATCGTCTAAATTCGTCATCTTCGTTTTAGTATAGCGATGCAAAGTTAAAAATGTAATTACTTGGTCTAGATGGGAAAAAAGCTCATTTTCGCGATGGATTGGCATAAATTCGCGTTTAACGGTGATTGTTGCTATAATCAGCCGCCGTTTTATGAGATGAACTAAGTACGACGAGTCAATATCTGACAAAGGAAATTCAGACAGCTCGTTTGGTAGGTACTAGTGAGAGGAGAATCATGCGTTCTAATTTGATTAAGATTGTACTAATTGCTGTTTGTTTATTCGCAATTATGTATCCATTTATAACCGAGCCACCAGAGCAACCTGAGCCTGTAGAAGTCCCAGAAATTATTGTTGAGACCCCAGAAGTCACTTTACCAGAACAACCTTTACACGATGTTCAATTACCAGACTTTGGCTCAATTAAAGATATCGCTACGAAGAAAAAGCGCTTTTTTGACTTCATTAAGCCTCATGTTGAGGCGGAAAACAAAGTTATTCTACAGCAGAGAGCCAGCATTGAAATTGCGCTTATGATGTTGCAATTTGAAGAGTCCTTGAGCGATGTGCAAATACAAAGAGTTGAGAATATCTTCAAACTTTATAAGGTAGATCAACAAGAGATTACTGTCGAGAGTTTAAAATTAGCCCTTGAACGAGTAGATATTATTCCCAAAGAGTTGGCATTAATGCAGGCGGCAAATGAATCAGCGTGGGGTACCTCGCGATTTGCACGCATTGGCTTGAATTTTTTTGGACAGTGGTGTTATCGCGCGGGCTGCGGCATGGTCCCTAAACGTCGAGCAGATGAAGCTGCCCATGAAGTTGCTGCGTTTAAATCTGTTAGGGCGTCAGTGACCTCGTATTTTAGAAATATAAACACCCATGATGCTTATCGTGAGCTTAGAGCTGTGCGCGCGCAGTTAAGAGCTGATAAGCAAGAAATTACTGCCACCGCTTTAACGCCGGGTTTAATGTCATACTCAGAACGAGGCATTGATTACATTGAAGAACTCAATGATATGATCAGACATAACAAGGCTTATTTTGATGAAGAATAAGGTTCTGCCAATACTGTTGTTATCAAGCAGTTTTGGTTGTTTAGCTGAAGAGTTTGTGGCTTCCTATGAAGGGTTTTACGATCGTCTAAAGGTGGTTGAAAAAGGCGAGTTTGAATTTGCTCGAGTTAATTTCTATCTGGTAGAAGGGCAAAATAAGCGCCCGTGTGACATAGCTGAAGGTAAAATTGTAACAGAGCAAATATCATTGCCGTTACAATATACTAAAGATGCTCAACTGTTACTGCCAATAGATGACAAACTTGATAAAGACAAAGCCGTGGTAGTTGTAAAACCCAAAACGGCTGCATATTGCGAAATAAAAATTCAGATAGAGTCTGCACACTTCACAAACCAACAGCTCACCAAAGGAAAAGTTTTTCAATTGCATCGCGAGTTTGAAACGCTTTTGAGTGATCTGTCAGGGGTGTTTATCGGGAAATTGCTGTCATTTATGTTACCGGATCAAAAAGGGGTGACATTGGAATTTTCTGACAAGGTTGTTTTGTCAGGAAAACACGTTAGTTGTAAACAAAACCGCTGTCGCTTCGAAGTGCAGGATAACTGGGAACATGATAGTAGCCGATTCAATGTCATGACAAAGTTAGTGAGTGCAAAACCTTGGATAGAGAAGTAAACCTGACGACTTAAGATTCAAAAAATAAAAAAGCGACCATGAGGTCGCTTTTTGGTTCTGGTTGTTTATATGCTTATTTGAAACAGGTTAGGGCAAATTCCAATAGTAGATACCATAGCCGACAAATAATGCTGGAATTGCAGAGTAAGCAGTGGCTAAAAGTGCGGCTTTGGGGGCCAATGCTATGGCTGGAAAGAGCGCGTCGCCATCGTTTGCCACCGCGTTAGCAGCTAAGGCGCTAAATGGTAATACACCTTGAATGTACAAACTGGTGACCACAATCTGTGGCCCACAGCCGGGCAACAGGCCAATCATAATGGCGATCAGTGGTGCATAGATGGCGTATTCTGTAAACCACGCTGCTAGGTCGAGTCCAAATAGTGCTACTGACAGTTCGTAAATCATAAAACTAGCTACCACCCAAGCGGTTACAAAATGCGTATCTTGAAGAATTTTTGCTAATCGAGAAGGGGGCTTAACTTCTTCTTCTTCAGCGGTAATTTGTTTATATGTCTTGCCCTTAGATGACAGCGCCCAAATTAAGACAGCAAAAATAGCCATACCTGCACCGAGTAGCTCAACGGGTTGCTCAAATTGTCCTAAGTCTAGGTTAAATGCCATAAACAAAGAGATGGCAAGGCAGGGAAATAACAGTACTTTCCAGACTGGCTCACTCATTCGTACTGCAAATGTAGGCGGCTCGCAATCTTCTATCTGTTTGTTATTTGGTTCAGGGCGACAGTAGTCGGCTTTGTGAAATAGATTAACAGCAAGGCCACTGAGTGCACCTACCGCTACACCAAGCAAAATAATTGCCATGCCTTCAAGCGGTTTTTTGGCCAGTAGTAAAAATGCTGCGTCACCCATAGTTGCGGTAAGGACAGCAACGACAGAGGCAAAACTGGCCTGCCCTTTAGTAAATTGCGTTACGACGATAATGGCCCCGCCACACCCTGGCAATGCGCCAAGTACTGCTGCCATTGTGACTTCTAGTGCTGGGGACTTGCGATTCAGATAACTGAGCTCAAGTTGTGGGAGTTTCTCAACCAAGTAGTAGTAAATAGCCAAAGTACCTGCAACAAACACACTGACTTGAAAAAAAGCATCTGCAAGTGTACCCAATGCAATATCGCGAACGGGGGAATAAAACAAAGTTGCAATCAATAATAGCGGGAGTATCAACCGCTTGTTAGCTGCCAGATAGGCAAATTGGGAAGCCGTTTTAAACGGATAAGAACGAGAATATGAGAGCATATAGTGCAACCGGTAACATAATAACAGTTGCACTTTAGTGTTAAATTAAATGAAAATCAATATCATTTATATTTATTTTCTTTGGAACTCGGATGTTTCACTCCAAGTTGGCCAAGCTTCTTCTTGTGAAATTAGATAACCAGCTTTGAAAAATAGTTGAAGATCTTGAACTGCGCCACTTAGATCCCACTCTTTTCTATATCTATCACACGGTTGGTGGTAACAGCCACGCAATACAAGGCTCATACGTTTTCTATATTTCGCAGTAGCATCATCATACGGCTCATGGCCACCGCCTGCATACATTGCTGGGATGCCCATATTTGCAAAAGCGAAGTGATCTGAGCGATAGTAAATCCCAGCAGATGGGTTTGACTCATTTGAAATCGAACGGCTCTGCTCGTCAGCAACTTCTTTTAAAACGCCGTCTAATGACGACTTGCCAAGACCTACAACGCTGATGTCTTTTACTTTACCCAGTAGGTTCAGCGCATCTAAGTTGATGTTCGCAACGGTTTGGTTCGCCGGGATCACCGGTGTTTCTGCGTAAAATTTAGAGCCAAGTAGACCCTGTTCTTCAGCAGTAACCGCTAAGAAAGTAATTGAACGGTCTGGGCGCTGTGGTAGCTTAGCAAATGCTTCAGCCACTTCAATGATGCCGCCAGTACCTGTTGCGTTGTCGTGTGCACCGTTATAGATTTTGTCGCCCTTACGATTAGGATCGACACCTAAGTGATCCCAGTGTGCAGAGTAGATGATGTGCTCATCGGATTTTTTTGCACCAGGCAGTGTTGCGATGAAGTTATATGACACAGACTTTTTAATGGTACTTTTGACATCGACTGAAGCGGTTAAATCACCCATGTCGACATGGTAAGCACCTTGCGCTGCTTTCTTTTTCGCTTCGTCAAAGTTCAGACCCGCATCTGCAAATAGCTCTTTTGCAACATCTACGCTGATCCAGCCTTCAACTGCAACACGGTCCATGTTGTTGTTTTCTTTTTGAAAGCCAAACTGTTCGCCACTCCAAGAGTTTTCAACAACTTCCCAAGGGTAAGAAGCTGGAGCAGTTTCATGGATGATAATTGCACCAGCTGCACCTTGGCGGCTCGCTTCTTCGTATTTATACGTCCAGCGACCATAATATGTCATGGTGTTGCCGTTAAACACTTTAGGGTCTTTAGTTGCGTAACCTGGATCGTTTACCAGCATCACAACTGTCTTACCTTTGACATCTAAACCTTCATAGTCATTCCACCCATACTCTGGTGCGTTGACACCATAGCCTACAAATACTAGTTCTGAATTGTTTAAAGACTGCTCAGGGCTAATACGGCTTGTGCCCATGACCATGCCTTTTTTGTATGGATAGCTGCGCTCGCCAATTTTCAGCGTCATGTTTGGATCGGCTTCAATTGATACCAGCGGCACTTCTTGTAAGAAGCTGTTGCCATTGCCTGGCTCATAGCCAAGCGCTTTAAAGTGTTGAGTTAAATAAGCAAGCGTTAGCTCCTCACCTTTACTTGATGGCGCACGGCCTTCAAATTCATCAGAGGCAAGGGTTTTTATGTGTTCACCTAATTGCTCTGCATTAATACTGTTGTATGCAGTCGCAATGTCTTCAGGTGTGTTGCTTTTAGTCGTTGCACAGCCTGCTAAAATGGCAAGCGACAAAGCACTCAGTGTTAATTTTAGTTTCATGACCTTTCTTTTTTATGAGATTACTTCCGGGCACATTAATACCATAACTGCGAAGTAAATTCGACTTTAGCCGATGTATCACATAGGTGCGATGGAAAAGTGCACATCGGGTATTTATATTTTTGCGCCTAAGCAGGGATAGGGTAAAATAAGCACCTTGATTTAGTTTTGGCGAAATTTGTACACACGGCTAGCATGAAAAAGTTCACTCCTCCTGAAAACTGGCAAAGTCATTTGCTGGCACAACCTCCATTTGCGCATTTACAAGCAATCTTTAATTTAAAGGCATTTGACACTTGGCCAAGTTTTGAATGGTTAAACCAACAAACCAATCAACTCAATGCACAGGGTAAGCACATTGTTTTTACTGAAAACAGCAAGCTTGAAGAAGAAACTCGTTACTACGAGGAGATCATTGCGCAAACTGGTCAAGTTCCTACTCGAGAGAACAATTGGCATGATTTCTTTGGGGCTATGATTTGGTGCTTGTTTCCAAAAACGAAAAGTTTATTAAATCGCTTACATATGGAAGAGATCCAATTACATGGATTAAAAGAGCGTAGTCGTAAGCGCAATGCATTAACCTTATTCGATGAGTGCGGTTTGGTGCTAGCAGTGAGAGAAACACAGTGGCAAGATGATTTGCGTGCGCACCTGTGGTATGAGTCATTCTTCGAGCGAAAAGACTATTGGCATACAAGTGTGTGTCCATTTGTATTTGGGCATGCGAACTATGAAATGTTAACAAGTCCATTTATAGGCCTGACAGGTAAACTTTTGTGTGTTCAAGTTGAAGATGACTTTTATGATTTATCTTTAGTGGAACAATACAGACATTTAGATGAACGTTTAGTCGAGTTGATCACTGTGCACAAAGTTTTGGATGATAATAAACAGATGTCACCGATTCCTTTACTTGGTATCCCAAATTGGCATTATGATGTGCAGGATGAGGCATTTTATGCCGATGAAAGCTATTTTAGACCAAAGAGAAGGAAGGTAAGTGATAGTAGTAAACGGACTGAAAAAGCGCTTTAAGCTTGCCAAAGAACTATTAAATACAACAAGTAGCAGCGACTCAAGACAGCGAGAAGGTTTTTTTCACTCAGTTGAAAATGTGTCCTTTAGTTGTGGTCGTGGAGAAGTCTTGGGGCTGTTAGGTCCCAATGGCGCAGGAAAAACCACCACACTGCGGATGTTATCGACAGCGCTTAAACCAGATGCGGGCAGCATTGAAATATCTGGGCAAAATATTGTCAAAAATCCGCTTAAAGGCCGCAAAGCTATTGGTTTTTTATCTGGTACCACAGGACTTTATGGTCGCCTTACCGCACGGGAAAATGTTGAATATTTTGCCAAGTTGCATGGCTTAAAGGGCAGGGCCCTGAAATCAAGATGTGATGAGCTGTTTACGCGGCTATCAATGGGCGATTTTCTGGATAAGCGCGCCGAGCATTTGTCGACAGGTATGAAACAAAAAACCAATATTGCCCGAGCGGTTGTGCATCGACCAGATGTCGTTGTGTTGGATGAGCCAACAACGGGGTTGGATATAATGACCAAGCAAAACATCATAGAATTCATCCGCGACTTAAAAGCTGATAATACCCCCGTGGTTTTTTCAACCCATCACTTGGATGAAGTGGCCTTGCTGTGTGACAGTGTATGTTTGATTGACCGTGGTACAAGTCGCTTTAGTGGTAGTATCGAAGCGTTTAAAGAAGTGGGACAAAGCGGTGAGCTAAACGATGCATTCATGAATATAGTTAATCAGGGAAGTTTGCATGTTTGAAGTATTCTTAAAAGAAGTTAAAGAGCTTTTACGTGATCGTAAGACTCTATTCTTTGTCATTGCATTACCGATAGTGATCTTTCCCATCTTGTTTGCGCTGCTTGGTTTCTTGGCGTCAAAAACAACCTTTGAAGCGGAGCAAAAGGTACACATTTATTATCTTGCCAACGCCTCTTTATCCCCTGATTTTGAGCAAATGTTGTTTTATCACAAAAGTTTTCGACCTTACAAAGGTAATGAGAAGTTTGAAACGATTGAAGCGTTAAAAAGTGCAGTTAAAGCAGGGAAAATAGATGTTGGCATTGAGATCCCTGCAACCTATGACTCTCAGGTCGCGGGTAAGCATCAACAAATCAGTTGGCATGTGGTGTTTAATGACGCTCAGTCTATTAATTTTGTGTATAAGCGCCTTGAAAAACTTATTAACAAGTTTTCGGCGCAAATTCGAAGCACACGTCTAGAAGCTTTAGGCGCTCCCCAAAAAGAGCACCCTGCAATTTTAAAACCGATCACCATTACTAAAGTCGATACGGCTGATAAGCGTGAAAACTATGGTGAAAAGTTAGGTGCGCTGATCCCCTATATGCTTATTCCACTGGTGCTAATGGGAGCAAGTTACCCAGCCATTGATCTTGGTGCTGGAGAAAAAGAACGGGGAACCCTAGAGACATTGCTTTTAACACCTGTAACACGCACACAGTTAGTGCTTGGTAAGTTTTTAACGATTTTAGCAAGTTCGATATCCTGTGCTTTGGTGACCGTTTCGAGCATGGCGATTTGGGTTGCGATCGCTGGCGGGATCGGGGTACTTGATACTATTATCGACGCTTTCTCAAGTGTGACATTTACGGACTTTTTATTAATTTTTGCACTTTTATTACCCGTGGCTGTGATGCTTTCCTCTTTGGTATTAGCCATTTCGATTTATGCTCGCACGTTTAAAGAGGCACAAAACTATATGGGACCGCTGAGTATGTTGGTATTTGTGCCCATAGTGGTTTCTGTGATGCCAAACATGTCGCTTAATACCACGACAGCTTGGATCCCCATTACCAATGTGTCATTGGCTATCAAAGAGATCATTAAAGGCACTGTTGATCACAGCGCTGTAGGACTGATATTTGTAGCATCAGCCCTACTTGCAGGTGCATTGCTAATGTTTTGTATACGTTGGTTTAGCAAAGAGTCTGTGTTATTTAGATAACCTTAGGCGGCTTTAACGCCGTCTATGCTTTGTGCTTCTAACTCAACTACGTTCAACACTTTTTGTATATCGGACCAGTGCAAAAGCTCGATGCGCCCTTGTTCATTTTCTACCAATGCGGTGCAGTTTTCTATCCAGTCTCCGTCATTGCAATACACAATGCCGTCAGTGACATTGATACGCGGTTGATGAATGTGACCACAAATGATCCCATCCATACCTTGCTTCTTTGCTTCATGGACAGCGGCTTGCTCAAATGCAGCAATGGCGGCCCGCGCTTTATGAACTCGGTTCTTCAACCAAGACGCCAAAGACCAATAATGACCACCATAGAGTTTGCGTACACGATTAGTCCAGCGGTTTAAAAAGAGCAGAAAGTCATAGGCTTGGTCGCCGATGATACTAATTAGTTTGTTGTAACGTGTTGCTGAATCAAAGTCATCGCCATGTAGCAACAAGAAACGCTTTCCAGCAGAGGTCGTGTGTATATAGGTGTGGTGTACTTCAACGTTAAACAAAGTCATATCAACATAGTTGCGGAATGTTTCGTCATGATTCCCGGGAATGTAGATCACACGAGTGCCGGATTCGGCTTTTTTTTGAATACACTCTAAAACTTGATAATGACTTGGGTGCCAGTAAAACTGTCTTTTTAAAGACCAAAGATCAACTATATCACCAACTAAGTATAAGGTGTCACAGCGGGTGCAGTTTAAAAAGTCCAGCAGATAATCTGCTTTACAGTCTTTGTATCCAAGGTGTACGTCTGAAATCCATATGCTGGGGTAGTAGGTTTGATCCATCTTGTTTACTCTCAAGCGTAATAATGTCTACGTTAAAGGCACGAGATGACAAACTTTTATCAGTATTGAGACGCTATGATGACATTTTCATCAAAGCCAAAAAACAAAAAACGCGCCATGTAGGCGCGTTTTCTAATGGAGCTAAATGATTACGCCATTAGCTTAGTGATTTCAGCGACTGCTGAATCAATGTCTAGCATGACTTTTTCACCAGTGCGGCGGTTTTTCAGCTCAACTTGATTGTTATCAAGGTTACGCTCACCAATCACCAAGGTGAAAGGTACACCGACTAGCTCCATGTCGTTGAACATCACACCTGGGCGCTCTTTACGATCGTCAAATAATACGTCAAGACCTGCTGCTTTTAGGTCTGCATAAAACTTTTCGGCGATGTCAGGAATGCGATGAGATTTATGCATGTTCATTGGGACGATGGCAATATCAAACGGTGCAAGAGCTTGTGGCCACTTGATACCAAACTTGTCATGATTTTGCTCGATGGCTGCTGCCACAATGCGCGATACGCCAATACCGTAACAACCCATAGTCATCACTTGGTTTTTACCACTTTCGCCCAGTACACCCGCATTCATTGCTTCAGAGTACTTGCTACCAAGTTGGAAGATATGACCTACTTCAATACCACGTTTGATATTTAGCGTGCCTTGACCACATGGGCTAGGATCGCCTTCAACAACGTTGCGGATATCTGCTGTTATAAAGTCAGCAACATCGCGGCCCCAGTTGATGCCACTATAGTGAACACCGTCTTTGTTTGCGCCAGCAACAAAATCAGACATTACAGCAGCACTGTGATCAACAATAATTGGCATATCAAGGCCGACAGGTCCTAATGAGCCTGGTTTTGCGCCAATTGCTGCAACAATATCTTCTTCTTTGGCCATTTCAAGAGGCGAGTCAACAAGTGGCAGCTTTTCAGCTTTAAGCTCGTTTAATTCGTGGTCGCCACGAACAATTAATGCAACAAGGCCACGCTCATCTTCTTCATTGGCTGCGCCGTATACGATAAGAGTTTTAACGCCTTTGTGCGCTTTAACCCCATGTTGCTCTGCAAGATCAGCAATCGTTTTTGCATTTGGCGTGTCGAATGTATTGAGTTCTTTGCTTGGTGCTGCACGTTCAATCGCAGGGGCCAGTGCTTCTGCTTTTTCGATATTTGCTGCATAATCGCTTTCGGTACTAAACGCGATAGCATCTTCGCCAGATTCTGCAAGTACGTGGAATTCGTGTGACACACTGCCACCGATTGAACCTGTGTCTGCGATTACTGGGCGATAATCTAAACCTAAACGCTCGAAGATATTACAGTATGCTTGATGCATCACTTGATAGGTCTTTGCAAGACATGCGTCGTCAAGGTGGAAAGAATATGCATCTTTCATGGTGAACTCACGTGCACGCATGACACCAAAACGAGGGCGTACTTCATCACGTACTTTGGTTTGTACTTGATAAAGTGTTAAAGGTAATTGCTTGTAGCTGCTTACTTCTTTACGTACAAAGTCTGTGATCACTTCTTCGTGCGTCGGACCAAGTGCAAACGGACGGTTGTGGCGATCTGTAATTCTTAGTAGTTCTGGGCCAAACTGTTCCCAACGGCCAGACTCTTCCCACAGATCTGCAGGCTGAATGACAGGCATCAACATTTCGATTGCGCCAGCTTTTTCCATTTCCTCGCGTACAATAGTTTCTACGTTACGAAGTACTTTTAAACCTGACGGCAACCAAGTGTATAAACCTGAAGCGAGTTTGCGGATCATGCCCGCACGTAGCATTAGCTGGTGGCTTACCACCTCGGCATCAGAAGGCGTCTCTTTTAGAGTCGCTAAAATATATTGACTGGTACGCATGCTTGTTCCGTTCAATGTTATGTGTTTTTAATTAGGCACGTAGTTTAACAGTGCCTAAGGTGCTAAAAAAGAGTTATTTTCGCTGTGAAGATATTTAATCTTGTGGTTTTTTTATCGTTTGTGGTTTCTCAACGCTCACTTCGATGACATGGTTATGTTCATCTTCGACTTGCCAGCGAATATTGAATTCGTACAGATTCATACCGTAGCTTTGTGTTTGTTGTTTTTTCTTTTTATAAGCAGGTCTTGGATCTTGCTTTAAGACGTTGCTGATAAAGTTCATTAGCTCAGGATATTGGCGCTGTTTTTCGATAAAATCTTGGGCTTGCTCACTAAAAGAGACCGTCATTTCGGTTTCTGGACGCGTATCGGCAAATCCAGCAGATGCATCTTGCAATGCATCTGAATACGGGAGGTAAGGCTTGATATCCACTATTGGCGTACCGTCGAGCAAATCGATGCCTGAGAGTAATAGTGCCAATTGGCCATTTTTATACTCGACACCTTCCAGCTTGACCGCGCTCATACCAATGCCGTTAGGCCTAAAAGTTGCGCGTGTGGCAAATACGCCTTTACGTTCATTACCACCTAATCGAGGCGGGCGAACTAGAGCGGAGTAGCCTTTATCCGCAGTTTCATGGAATCTAAACAAAAGCCAAAGATGAGTAAACTCTTCAATCCCACGGACAAACTCTTCACGGCTAAATGGTTCACTAAAGATGAGTTTAGCGGTTGCTTCAGGGACTAACCTAGGTTGCCTTGGGATCGCAAACTTCTGCTTATATGGGGATTCAATGTGGCCTATGGCTTCAACTTCAAATTGCACGGTAGCGGGCTCTAACGATTAAAAGCGCCATTGTATCCTGTTGTATATGGTGCAACAAATTTAAATTATCAATTGGCCGTGTAATAAAGTGTAATGTACACAATAAGAATTATTCGCATAATTATCCCAAAAAACAGAACGGAAATAGCGATGTATTTTGCGCGATTTGGGAATGAGATGTTGACAAGTGACGAAATGGAGCTGATCGGTGATAGAGCTTTAGGCTTTAAAAAAAGTGTGGCAGACTCTGCTAAACAACAAAGTAAGCGTACCCAATTAAATAAACCAACATATAGCAATGCAGAAATATCAACTTTCATGAGCATTGTACTGCGCGCGTGCAAAAAACACCTTTGCCAAAATAGTCCTATCCGCACAAATGTGATCCTTGAATTACAAAGAAACAGACAGCCGCTTATGGATACCTTTAACGGTATAAAAGAAGGTTTGATCAGCCCTTGTAAGTTAGACCCGCTATTGCACTCGTATACGCAATCTATCTCAGCAAAACTATTACCTGAGACTCTATTGCCTGCTAGTGATCTAAAAGCGGCTGTGAGTACTATCTTATTTGACGTGGCAAGAGAGAGCATTTAGCCTGCGACGCCAAATCAGTGATGTAATTCTGACCGCAAAATCCCTATTGTAACTGCTCAATGTCTCATAAGCGCGATGTTTAGTGCCCAAAGCTTAGGTTAAACTAACCGAAACTACCTAATATTGGGTATTTTCAATAAAGCAGGACAGACACAAGCAACTGATTTAAAATAGATAGTATCCTCTAAAAAAGACATTAGATCTATGACATCGAACGGCAAACAAGTATTTCAAGGTGTCCAATACCACGGTGAAACGGTCATGGGGATCAAACAGTTTAGTGCGCCTTATACCTATCAAGATGGATTAGTAAATGAAGCGAGGTTAATTCATATATTTAAAGGGCAGTCATCTTTAATTTGTGCAGGAAAGACACTGTCACTTAAAGCTGGTGATACCTTACTCATGAAAGCTGACAACTTTATCAATCGATGGTTAGATAATGGACAATGTCGTGATGTTGAATTTGTCGGAGTCAGATTAACCCAGCCGCACATTCAGAAGTTGTATCAAAATAACCCTCCTGAAACATTCGCATTTGTCAGCGCAAAGCCCGAGGCTTTTGATGTCACGCCTAGAGTGCTGGTTTCGCAATCAACACTGCTCAAGAGTTACTTCACCACGCTAAAACACTACATTGAATGTTCAGATATGATGACCGACTTATTGATCGGTTTGAAAATTCAGGAGCTGCTAGAGCTATTTGCTTGCACAGAGACCAGTGGTCAAATTCGCGCGCTGTTGGCTGAGTTATTTGTGCCTAACCAGCCCCTGTTGCAAGAAGTTGTACAGACACATCTATTTTCGCCACTAAAAGTAGAGGAATTGGCATTTTTATGCCATATGAGTACATCGACATTTAATCGAAAATTTAAACATGTATATGGTATGAGTGCCAACAAATACCTTATAGCTAAGCGATTGGAAAGGGCGTCGTTACTCATAAAAACAACCGATAGAAGCGTGACTGATGTTGCGCTCGAATGTGGCTTTGAAGAATTGAGCTACTTCTCAAGGGTATTTAAGCAACACTTTCGATTGACCCCTTCACAATTGAGAAAAGCGGCAGGTTGATTGAAAAGTGCAAACCTTTAACTCAATTGTGCAAGTTGGCTGAAACTGAATTCACTAATATGTCTGCTAATCATTAAACGAAATACAGGCATACATTTTATGATCAAATTAGCCCAACTTTTATCCGCAATATTTGTCCTCGTGCTGGGCTCTGCGGCATTGACAGCTATCTTGTTTCCCACTGTTATCAATGAACCAAGTGGTTTTAATGCAGTGACTAATTATGGTTTTACCAACTTACGTACACTTGGTGCACCCACACTGAGTTTGGCGGTTATTACTGCAATTGGACTATACAAAAAGGAGTGGTTGTTGATATTACCTGCGTCTTTGTACTTTTTGTTTAACTTCTCCGCTAGAGTGATATCAACGATTACTGAGGGTTACGAACCTATTATGTTATTTGGTTTAATGTTCACATTGACATTGTTTGTGTTGTCTCAAATAGCATTGCATAGTTTTAGGAAATTGGCTTAACAAACCTCTTATTTAGGGCTGATCTAAACCATATCGGCCCTTTTAAAATTCGAGATTTTATAATTTAAACATCTATAGTAGCTGGTACTTTGGCCTCAATTTTAATAAGAAATGGAAATCATAACGCTTTCATTGATTTAGTGCTTTACTCGCCTTAGACTCACAAGTTTGAACACTGCGATGTATATACGCTGTGGCTTTTAACTAAGGTATATGAGGTTTTAGGATGAGAAGTTACTCTGAGTATTCACTGCAAGAGCTACAACAGGCGTGTGCCGATATTGATAGGGAAGCGTTCCCTGAAAAGTATCAAGAAATTTGTGATGAACTGGAGAGTAGGCAGGCACAGTCTCCACATTCGATAGAACAAGAACTCGATAGCGCTTGTGAAAAACCGATGCAAAAGAAACCTTTTGTTTCAATACCAAACGATCAGATTATTGAGCTTAACCAATGGTTTAAAAGGGTGACATCGGTATTGACTATAGGGGGCGCTTTTTTAGGGATCACCCATATGTTATCCACGTTACCAAATATTTCTGGATTATTCATATATGCGATTTATGCATTTTTTTTCGTGATTTATGTATTAGGGATCGTGGCTGCGGTGAGATTATTTGAAAAGTCGACAGTTGGCGTGATCAAAGACAATTTGATATTTTGGGCAATTCAAATACCTTTGTTTATGTCTCCATTTATTGGTTATCAACTGACCAATGGTGCATTTCTAAATATCTTTGTATCAAGTCAAACTGGACTAAATGTGGTGCCGATGTTGGGCAGTGTTTTTCAGTTTAGTATTTTTCAACTTCAGCAACCATGGGCTATCGGTATAAACCCTGTCGCAATACTGGTATCAGCATATTTTTACAGGGTTCTTAAAGCGGCAGATAAACGCCATAGCCAATAATTTAGACGGGCAATTATTAGCGCTGTGGTAGTTGCTCTTCCTCTTCCTCTCTTAATGTGAGTACTTCGTAGCCTGTTTCAGTAACTAATATAGTGTGTTCCCACTGCGCTGAAAGTTTACGGTCTCGTGTAACAACAGTCCATCCATCTTTAAGTGTTTTGACTTTGTGCTGCCCTTGATTGACCATCGGCTCTATCGTAAATGTCATCCCAGCTTGCAAAGTCAGCCCGCTACCTTGCTTACCAAAATGGAGTACGTCTGGACCCTCGTGCATTTCGCTGCCGATACCGTGGCCGCAAAACTCTCTAACAATGCTATACCCGTGTCGTTCTGCATAACACTGGATTGCGTGGCCAATGTCTCCTAGTTGTGCACCGGGTTTAACTTGTTTGATCCCTTGCCACATTGCTTCATAGGTGACTGTTGCAAGTTTCTTAGCTGCGCCTTGTGCGTCGCTCATTACATACATTTTACTTGAATCGGCAAGGTAGCCATCATGTTTTAGCGTGATATCTACATTGATGATGTCAGTCGATTTTATTTTTTGACTGGCTTTTGGCATGCCGTGGCATACCACCTCATTTATGGAAGTGTTGATGGCATACGGGTAGCCGTATTGGCCTTTCGTTGAGGCAATGGCGTTAAGTTCTTGAGTGATATAAGCCTCAACAAAGTCGTTGACCTCCATTGTGGTGATACCGGGACGAATAAAGTCATCAAGCGCTTTAAATACCGAAGCGAGCATGTGTCCAGAGCGCCTCATTTTTTCAATTTGATTTTGATCCTTAATCGTGACTGATTTCATGCTGTTTCTTTTTCACTTGTTCCAGTTCAATTTGTATAAGTTCTGCAAAGGGTTTGTCGGGGTTTTGCTCCGCTAAACGGCCCATTTTTATCCAAAACTCTGCTTGCGAATTGATGGATCGAGACATAACTTGACTGGCCAAGCGGATTTCTTCGTGAAGTTCTTCTGATATTTTTACAATACCCATTTCGTATATGAATTATTATAATTTGTATATAAATGATATGTTCAATACATCAAATATTCAAGTGCAAAATGCTCAAGTGGTATACATGGAATATTTATAGGTGACAAGGGAGGGCGGCATTGACTGTTATTGAGAAATTAGGCATAAAAAAACGCCCAGTAATGTGTGAATCTGGGCGTAGGGGAAGGCTCATATGGAGCCGTGCGCTAACTTAAACACCTTCTATTACATAAGGGAGAAGTAGAAAGTTCTTTAAGTGTAGTTAACACACCACAAAAGTTACAAACAGAGTGACATTTTTAAAACATAGAAAAAACAGTATGTTACATCTATATGAATTAATAATCTTAAAGTTGTCAAAAAGTTCTAATCAGGTTATACCCAAGTTATCAACTGCCCTTGAGCAATTAAGTCTCTAGGTAGGTTGTTTTTAATTTTCGTCTTTTGCCATTTACCTAGCCCTACCGGCGCATTACAAAGTGTTAGAATGACTTCACCTGTTTGGTTTGTTGGTTTTTCTAATCGAACGTCTTTCCCTTGAAAGTAATCAGCTGCTTGCTGATCGCTGAGAGCATGGATATTGGTGGCTGCCAAGTGGCCAAATGCCGTCGCCAGTTCATGTTCTAAACGCACACCATTTTTATGGATGGTGCCAACCTTTACACCCAAACGTGCATATTTTATTTTATTTTGAACATCTGAAAGTTTGCTTGGGAACAACCAAAGTTCTTTGTCTCTTTGCATAAGCACGCCAGGTAGTTGTTCAACTTTAAACTGCTTTTTTAAATAGCTAGTGAAAGCTTGCTGTGCTTTTGTTGGAAAGGGACCGAATGGAAAAGAGCCTTTTTTCTCTTTTTTGTTGTGATGCTCGACAGAGTTTCTTTTTTTAAATTTAGCAATGAAAAACCCTTCGCTATCGAATATCTGTGGCCATACATGCAAATAACCTTCACTGGTTGTGGCTTTGTCGGCATTATCGAACAGATTGTTTAAAGGTATGACTTCAACTGCATCGTTAAATTCCTCCAGCAGATATTTACAAACTTGTTGGTTTTCGAGTGGGGTCAATGTACAAGTAGAATAAACCAGTGTGCCTCCAGGTTTTAAAGCGAGGAATGCACTTCTAATAAGGCTTTTTTGCACGTCAGCTATGTCAATGTTTGACTTAATAGACCAGTTCTTAAGTGCATTGGCGTCTTTTCTGACTGTACCTTCACCAGAGCAGGGCGCATCTAACTGTATATGATCAAAACACTCATACATATAATCGCCAAATATCTGACCATCAAAATGAGATAAGGCGCAGTTAGCTATACCCATTCGCTTCATATTTGCAGCTAATACCTTCAACCGTGACGATGAAAATTCATTAGCGACAAGCAAGCCTTGATTGTTCATGAGCGCACTTAGCTGAGACGTTTTGGAGCCCGGAGCCGCAGCCATATCCAACACCGCATAGTGATCAGTGTCCATGTTTATTAATTCTTCTCGCAGTGCTAATGGGGGTAACATCGAGCTGGCTTCTTGAACGTAAATACACCCGCTTAAATGCAATGCAGTGTTGCCAATTGGCAGAGCCGTCTGTTCTTCTTCACTACGTACTACCCAAAACCCTTCTGGACACCAAGGAACAGGGGTTATCTGCCAACCGAGATTTTTTGCTTCGAGTTCAAATGCTTCGACAGACATTTTTAGGGTATTTACGCGCACTGATAATCTCAATGGCTTTTGGCAGTATGCAATAAAGTCATCTAAATTCAGATGTGTAGGTAGGTAGCTTTTAACGTCTTCGATAAAGTTTTCTGGGATGTAGGTATTCTTATCCAATCTTAAATACTCGAAACAACTAGGATTGGGTCTAGTTTAACATTAAACGTCTTTGAATAGGCAAATTTGGGGGGAGAGGGCAAACGTCATCTCAGTGTTAAGACAACGCTTGCAGGGGTCTATCTATTAGTTATGGGGTCTCAGAATCGCAGTGGTAATAAGTTTCGCATTCTTGGGTTGGGCCATTACTTAAACCCGCACCACCTACTAGTGGAGTCAGTTTTTTATCAAGAGGTAGGCTATCGTAACTCAACTTTTTCAGTGGCTTTTTGGTAACTTTAAGCTTCATAGTGATTAACTCCTTTCAATTTTACATTACTTGTTACTGCTAATTCCATGTTAGTAAATCGAAAAAAAGTTTCAAATAAAATTAATAAAAATGATACAAAATCATTACAAAAGCATGATTGCATATATGGGAAAATGAATATATGATTTATCGTATGTTTAGGTCGTATATAAATGACCATAATTTGGTGGACTTGGCGCATCGCTATGGCAGATTGAACAGCACAGCATGGTCTTCACCAGAGGTTTGTAACAATAAAATTGAAAATTGGAGTAAAGATCGATGAAAGTTAAAGTTGGGATCAATGGTTTCGGCAGAATGGGTCGTTTAACTATGCGTGCGTTGTGGAATTCACCTGGGATTGAGTTGGTAAAGATCAATGATCCTGCGGGAGATGCACACACATTGGCGCATTTGATGAACTTTGACTCAGTGCATGGAAAATGGCAACACGAAGCCTTGAGTGACGAAAATGACATGGTCATTGAAGGAAAACGTATTAGCGTCACTCAACAAACATCAGTATCAGAAAATGACTGGTCCATGTGTGATTTGGTGATAGAAGCGTCTGGAAAAATCAAAACAAAAGAAAAACTTGCTGCGTATTTCGTCCAAGGAGTCAAGCAAGTTGTAGTTACAGCACCGGTAAAAGAAGCGGGTGTATTAAATGTTGTAATGGGTGTCAATCATGAAGATTATGATGTTGAACAGCATCCAATTGTAACCGCCGCTTCATGTACAACTAATTGTCTAGCACCAGTGGTGAAAGTACTTCAAGATAATATTGGTATTAAACATGGTTCTATGACAACCATCCATGATATTACCAATACCCAAACTATCATTGATGCACCTCATAAAGATTTGCGTCGTGCACGCTCTTGTGGAACGAGTTTGATCCCTACGACGACGGGATCCGCGACGGCTATCACACATATTTTCCCAGAGTTAAAAGGCAAGTTAAATGGTCATGCAGTGCGCGTACCTTTAACCAATGCGTCGATTACCGATTGTGTTTTTGAAGTGAGTCGTGAAACCACCGCAGAAGAAATCAACGGTTGGATGGAGCAAGCTGCAAACGGCGAATTGGCTGGCGTTCTTGGTTACGAAACTCGTCCATTGGTATCAATAGACTATAAAACAGATCCAAGAAGTGCCATTGTTGATGCGCCCTCTACCATGGTGGTAAACGGCACGCAAGTGAAGCTTTATGTGTGGTATGACAATGAATGGGGATATGCAAATAGAACAGCTGATTTAGCCCGCTTAGTTATTGAAAAGCGCTGGGGTTAAGGCCATGACGCAGTCACTATTGGCCAGGCTGTCGCCAGAAATCAAGCAGTACCTAGTGATCACCGGCAACTATTGGTCTTTCACCTTGACTGATGGTGCACTGCGTATGCTGGTGGTCCTCTATTTTCATCAACTGGGTTACAGCCCACTTGCGATCGCGTCTTTATTTTTGTTCTATGAGATTTTTGGTGTCGTCACGAACCTCCTTGGTGGTTGGTTAGGCGCACGATTGGGCCTTAATAAGACCATGAATATTGGTCTTTTTTTACAAATTGTTGCCGTGACGATGTTGGCTTTAGATGAACAGCTATTGACCATTGCTTATGTCATGGTGGCACAGGCTCTATCTGGTATTGCAAAGGACCTCAACAAAATGAGTGCCAAAAGTGCCATCAAACTTTTAGTGCCTAAAGATCAAGATAATACCTTATATAAGTGGGTTGCGCTGTTAACTGGCTCTAAAAACGCTTTGAAAGGTGTGGGGTTTTTTCTCGGCGGATTACTGCTCTCGTTAATGGGTTTTCAAGGTGCACTGTGGTTTATGTCGGCAATGCTAACCTTTACTTGGTTATTAAGTTTGTTGTTATTGAAACAAGACTTAGGCAAGAAAAAGAGTAAACCTAAATTTCGTGAACTACTTTCGAAAAGCCGCCAGTTGAATTTATTGGCCGCCGCCAGATTATTTTTATTTGCATCGAGAGATGTGTGGTTTGTAATCGCACTACCTGTGTTTTTAGCTTCAACATTTGGCTGGGATCATTGGTGGGTTGGCGGTTTTATGGCAAGTTGGATCATTGCATATGGTGTGGTGCAAGCGAATGCACCAAAGATCACCGCTAATCGCGGAAGTAGTTATCGGCAGGCGTTGTTTTGGGTTGGTGTACTGTCAGTTATACCAGCTTTGTTGGCACTGGGTTTATGGGTACAATGGCAGCCTAAAGTGGTGATAGTGGTTGGCCTACTGATTTTTGGTGCTGTATTTGCTGTTAATTCTTCTTTGCACAGCTTTTTAATTGTGAAAATAGCCGATAGTGACGGTGTTTCTATGGATGTCGGCTTTTATTATATGGCCAATGCCATGGGAAGATTATTAGGTACTGTTCTGTCTGGTTTGGTTTATCAGCTATATGGCTTGGAAGTGTGCTTGATGCTCTCAAGTGCCATGTTGGTCATTGCAACAGTATTTACGTTTGGATTGAGCAAGCGCGATTAAGCGCTTGCATACCAATGTCAGTGTTTAATTTAATTGTTGTGGCAGTTTAAATGCAGACGTGACTTGTTTAAGCGTTTTTGATTGCTTATCCAGTTCTAAGCTAGCACTGGTTACTTGATCCGCACCAGCAGCGTTATCAAGAGCAGCCTGTCTGATAGATTCAACATTGTATGAAATCTCTTCTGTTGTGGCCGATTGCTCTTGTGCCGCTTGCGCTATTGTTTGAGCGCTTTGTGCAATTTGATTAATTTGATTTACGCTTTGCTCTAATAATGACGCGCTGTCATTGGCAGCAGTAATTGTCTGGCGAGTCGCTTCAGCAGACGCATGCATTTCCGATACCGCAGTTTGAGATGTTGATTGCAGATTCGCAATCATGTTTTCAATATCAGCAGTGGACGCTTGTGTTTTTTGTGCTAGCTGTCTGACTTCATCTGCAACCACAGCAAAACCACGACCATGCTCACCAGCACGAGCTGCTTCTATCGCGGCGTTCAGTGCCAAGAGGTTAGTTTGCTCTGTTACTGCTTGGATCACTTCTATAACGCGGCTGATATTTTGTGTGTTGTATTCAACTTCTTTTATGGCAGTTTCTGAGTTTTCAACCGCTTGATTTAGAGACTCCATTTGAGTCACAGTGTCTCTTAGTGTTTGATTTGCAGACAATGAGGTTTTTTCTGCATCTAAACTTAAGTCAGCAACTGTTCGTGCATTTGTAGCGACTTCGTCAATTGAGTATGAAGTCTGTTGAATCGCCTCTGCAACTTGCTCAATGTTGGCGTGCTGCTCTTGCAAACTTGCGTTCGCTTGCTCACTCGCAGCACTTGTTTGCGTCGCCGTCGAAGCGAGCTGAGTGGTTGTTTCTACAATGGTTCCAATGACACTGGTTAAATAGGCATTCATCTGTCTCATTGCGCCATACACACCAATAGCATGTTCGTCATGACCGAATTCTTCACGTAGGTCGCCAGCAGCAATACGTTCGCTAATCTTGCGCATTTCAATGGGCTCACCGCCAAGTGGTTTCAATACTGAACGAGCAATCAAAACAGTTGCTACGGCAACAGACAGAATCGTGGTAAAGAAGATGGCGGCAATAATCCAGTATAATTTGTAAACGGGCGCAAATGCTTCGGCTTTATCTATCTCAGCCAAAAGCACCCACTTTAATCCTGCAAAAGTGTACGGGAGGTAGGCTGATAGAACAGGGTTGCCATTGTAGTCAATAATGATCTCAGTATCAGAGATACCCTGTAAACCTTTTCTTACTGCAACAGTATCTACACCGTTTGCTTCGACTGAGCCTGCAAAACTGGCAATCACGGTATGGTTGATAGGGTCTAAATATGAATCGGAGCGCATGCGAAAATCGTTGCCAACAAGGTAAGACTCACCCGTTTCACCCATGCCGTCTCGTTGTTGCATTATTGCATTGATGGCATCTATAGACAGCTGTAATGCAAGTACTGAATTGACCTGACCATCGATAACCACTGGGATACCTATGAATGCGGCTGGCTCATTGTTACTCGGTGCATAAGCACTGTAATCAGCAAGGATAAATTGTCGCGAAGAAACGACTTGAGTAAAGAGTTTTGCCAAACCGGAGTTGTTAAAAGGGCCTGTTACTAAATTAGTTTGGTAATCAGACTCTCGAGCAACCGTATAGCTAATCAAGCCGTCACGTTCAATAACGAAGAAGTCGTAAAACCCTTTTTGTGTGATAAAGGTGTCAAACAAGTCGTGATAATTATGTGCCAGTTCAGCGTTAGTCAAAGTCGGGTTTTGCTTTACGAGCAACTGCCATTTTTTTGCAATGACAGATAGGTCGCTTTTTCTTGCCGATAAATAATCATCAATTTGCTTATGTTTTATTTGCTTGATGGAAGTAAGCTGATTATATGCCTGTTGTTCAAGCGCTGAAGACGCCGTCCATAATGAAACCATTGCTAATATACCGGCCGGTAATAAACCAATCAGCATAAATGAAATGAGTAATCGGGTTTTGATCAGCATACTTCTTTTTACCTTACGTAGATACAATATTGCTTTTATGTCAATAAATTGGGTTACATATTTTAAACAAGTGGGCCTTGAATGGATACACGCAAAAAGTATGGTTTCGGCTAATATTACAGTTATATTTCGGTTAATAAATAACCAAAAAGTAACGTTTGCAGCTATTTGTTTAAGAAATGAGGGGATATTTTACCTATTTTAGGTTTTAAGTGAAGACTTAAGTACTGCTTTTATTTAAATAGCAGGAAAAATAGATTATATGACATTGTTGTATATACATATAATTTTTTATAACCGTTTATGATAAAAATACAGAAGTTAGGCACTAAATTTAATTTATTGTAAATCGTCTTGGAAAAGGCCCGTGAGGGCCTATGGTTATAAAGTATACATAATATTTACATATAAATTTTAGGATAGAGCGGAAATACGCTGTTCTAAAGGCGGATGTGAGGCGAATAGATCTACTACGCTTTTTCCTGATGCAATACCAAATGCTGTCATCGAACCTTCTAACTTAGACTCTTGGTTGCTACGCAATCGCTCAAGGGCTGCTTTCATTTTATGTGCACCAACTAGCTCAGCAGCCCCTTTATCGGCAGCATACTCTCGTTTGCGGCTGAAGTAGGCAACAATCATTGACGCCAAGAAGCCAAATAGAATTTGGAAGATAATATCGAAGATCATATAGGTCCAACTAAACCCTTCACTTTCTTCATCACCGTTTAAGAAGCCATCTACGATATTGGCCAGTACTTTGGAGATAAAAATAACAAAGGTGTTTACCACGCCCTGAATAAGGGTGAGCGTCACCATATCGCCATTGGCAACATGCGACACCTCGTGGGCAAGCACAGCTTCAGCTTCACTTTGGCTCATGCCAGCAAGGAGGCCGCTACTGACTGCAACGAGTGAGTCATTTTTACTTGGACCAGTGGCAAAGGCATTGATCTCAGGGCTATCGTATATTGCAACTTCAGGCATTTTGATACCTGCTTTTTGCGCTTGCTCAGCCACTGTGCTTACTAACCAATGCTCAGTTTCATTACGAGGTTGCTCTATCACATAAGCCCCGGTTGATTTTTTGGCCATCCATTTTGAAATATACAGCGAGATAAATGACCCGCCAAAACCAAAAACTGCGGCAATCGTCAGCATACCGGCATAGCTTCTCGACGAAACCCCTAGAATAGATAGAATGATGGACAACACAACCATGATGGCCAAGTTTGTCGCTAGAAAAAGTAACACGCGTTTCATAGTCACCTCTTTAAAAGTTTACTTGCTTAATAGTTTTACTCTGTTAGATAAAAAACAGCTCATACTTCCAATATGGAGACCTTGCTGAGTTTCTCAAGGCCGAGTATGGCGTTTAAGTGTTACAAGATGTTGTTGTATGAAAAAGAGCGTAAAGGGGCTTGGTTTTCAATAGGAGATAGTTAAGATGCATCGCGCAAAGAAAAAAAACCCCTCTTGCGAGGGGTTTTGGGTAACTCAGCGCCTTTGGCACTGGGAATGAGGTCGGTACAATTGTGTTAGTTATTAACTATGATGTTGAACCACGTAAAATTAGATCAAGCAAACTGCATTTCAGGGATATCGCCTTCAACGATTAATTTACCTGCAGTTTTGCTGATTATTTCATCAACACTAACACCTGGCGCACGCTCAAGCAAATGAAATGCGCCATCTTTAACTTCTAACACGGCGAGGTCGGTGACGATTTTCTTCACACAATTTACCCCAGTCAAAGGCAGTGTGCATGACTCAAGCAATTTAGAGTCGCCGTGTTTGCTAGCATGGGTCATAGTCACAACGATATTTTGTGCGCCAGCGACTAAGTCCATCGCGCCACCCATGCCTTTGATTAACTTTTTCGGGATCATCCACGAGGCAATATTGCCGTTTTGATCCACTTCAAATGCACCTAGTACGGTTAAGTCTACATGACCACCACGTATCATGGCAAAGCTTTCAGCGCTATTAAAAATAGCCGCTCCTGTTGCAGCTGTCACGGTTTCTTTACCCGCATTGATCATATCTGCGTCAACCTGGTCTTCTTCTGGGTACGGACCCATACCTAAAAGACCATTTTCTGATTGCAGCATTACTTCCATATTGTCGGGGACATAGTTAGCAACGAGAGTCGGAATACCAATACCCAAGTTTACGTAGTACCCGTCTTGAAGTTCTTGCGCTACGCGCATTGCAATTTGTTCACGATTTAAAGCCATGGTGATCTCCTTACTTGCGCGTAGTAACACGTTCAATGCGTTTCTCAAAGTCACCTTTGATAACACGATTTACATAAATGCCAGGGGTGTGAATTTCACTTGGCTCCAATTCACCTGGTTCGACAATCTCTTCCACTTCAACAACGGTAATTTTACCCGCAGTCGCAGCCATAGGGTTAAAGTTCATCGCTGTATGGCGGAATACCAAGTTACCATAGCGGTCGGCTTTCCAAGCTTTTACGATGGCAAATTCACCAGTAATGGACTCTTCGAGAATATAAGGGCGACCATTAAATTCTTTAACTTCTTTACCTTCAGCAACAGGTGTACCGTAGCCTGTTGCGGTATAAAATCCTGGGATACCTGCACCACCAGCGCGCATCTTTTCAGCGAGTGTGCCCTGTGGTGTGAGTTCTACATCAATAATGCCATCAAGTAGTTGCTGTTCGAACAACGCGTTTTCACCAACGTAAGAGGCAATAATTTTTTTGATTTGGCGATCGTGAAGTAGAATACCTAATCCAAAATCATCGACACCACAGTTATTAGAAACAACTGTTAGTTCTTTTGTTTGTTTGCGCTTTATCTCAGCTATCAGTCCTTCTGGAATACCACACAGTCCAAAACCACCGGCAATAATGGTATCTCCATCTTTGAGACCCTCCATTGCTTCTTCGTAGCTAGAAACTACTTTATCGAAACCGGCCATTAGCCCACTCCTCGTTGTCAAAATTGTCTTGTTGTTAAGACTGGCACGTATTTTTTAATGCTAAAGAAACCTTGCTGACAGGCTCTTTATTGAGTGCATCGCAAATTTGCCAACCTGCTTTTGCTAGCCTTTCTAAATCAATTTCGGTACTAATGCCAAGTCCTTGCAGCAAGTAAATGACATCCTCAGTGGCAACATTTCCTGACGCCCCTTTAGCGTAAGGGCAGCCACCAAGGCCAGCTACAGCACTGTCGATTGTTGCAATACCCATCTCTAGAGCTTTGTGAATGTTTGCCAATGCCTGACCATAGGTATCATGGAAATGTACCGCAAGCCTTTGTGCAGGGATGTGTTCGAGTAGCAATTCTAGCAATGATCCTATTTGATTCGCTGTGCCAACACCAATTGTGTCGCCTAAGCTTATCTCATAACAACCAAGTGCCAACAATTGTTTACATACCTCCAAAACGCGCTCTGGCTCAACTTTTCCTTGGTAAGGGCAGCCTGCGATACAACTGACATAACCTCTTACTTTGATGTTGTTTTTTTGAGCAAGTTCAACAACAGGTCTGAAGCGTTCGATACTTTCTTCAATGCTGCAATTGATATTTTTTTGCGTGAAAGCTTCACTTGCCGCCGTGAAAATTGCAAATTCATCAACTTGATTTTCAAGCGCCAGCTCGGCGCCTTTTAGATTTGGTGTCAGCGCACTAATCTCAACACCAGGTGTGCGTGTTATCCCTTGGATCACCTGTGCGGAGTCTGCCATTTGAGGTACCCACTTAGGTGATACAAATGCGCCTGCTTCAAGATGTTTGAGGCCGGCATCAGCCAGCGCATTCAAAAGTGCTATTTTACTTTGTGTGCTGACTGAGGCTTCATTCTGTAGGCCATCTCGAGCGCCGACTTCTACAATTTTAACCTTAGCCGGATAGTTGGCCATATTATGCCTCCTCGACGATTGCGAGCATTGCCCCATGGCTAACAAGCTCACCTTCATCAAAGCAGTAACTTGATAAAGTGCCATCAAAAGGCGCGTTTAACGTATATTCCATTTTCATCGCTTCAATTATCACGATTGGATCGCCTTTGCTGACTTGTGCACCAACTTCTTGCAGGTGTTTTACAACAGTGCCATTGAGAGGGGCAGCAAGCGGTGCTTCTTGATGCTCATGTTCGCTTACATAGTGCTTAGTCTTTAATTCGAAAGTGTGCTGGTAAGGTCCATACATGACCGTGATACTGGACTCATCAATAAGTACATCCGCCACCATGCGTTTTCCATCAACATTTGCGATAAGTTGATGATTTTCTAGCTTTGCTTCAACACGGTGGTCATAATCATGATAATGCACTCGCCAGTGATGGCCCTCAGCTTGAGCTACAACAAAGTGATCGGTAAATGGCACGGTGAGCTTACGTGTTTGGTTGAGTCTAAAGCCAACTTGTTGCCACGGCGAATTTACTTTCGGTGCTTGCTTGTGCGCAAGATAAGCAATACTTGCGAGGCATACTAAGGTATCGCTAGGTGCTTTAGAAGCAGTAAGCTCTTCAGTTTGGGTATCAATAAAGTGTGTATCGGGTGCACCAACCATAAAAGTTGGGTGCTCTGCTAGGTGATGTAAAAATGCAATATTACTTTTTACGCCCGCTAAATGTACTTCATTTAGCGCTGATCTGAGCTTCAGCAGCGCCGTACGCCTGTCGTGACCATGAACAATCAGTTTGGCAATCATCGGATCGTAAAACGGACTTATTTCGTCTCCTTGTTGCACACCTGTGTCAATGCGCACGCCACGTTGGGCTTTAGGGAAACTCAAATGGGCCAATGTGCCAGAGTAGGGCATAAAGTTTTCTTCAGGATCTTCAGCGTAAATTCGCGCCTCAAAGCTATGACCTTGTAAAGAGATTTGAGCTTGAGACAGCGGTAAACGTTCGTTGTTGGCAACACGAATTTGCCACTCGACAAGATCTTGACCTGTCACCATTTCCGTTACGGGGTGCTCTACTTGTAGGCGCGTATTCATTTCCATAAAGAAAAACTCATCGCCGCACAGTAAGAATTCTACAGTACCGGCACCGCGATAGTTAATTGCCTGAGCACAGCGTACAGCAGCTTCACCCATTTCTTTACGCAGAGCATCGCTTAAGTCAGGAGCAGGTGCCTCTTCAATGACTTTTTGGTGGCGTCGTTGTAGGGAGCAATCTCGATCTCCCAAATACACACAGTTGCCATGATTGTCAGCGAAGATTTGTACTTCTACATGGCGTGGTTTATCAACAAAGCGCTCAAGTAGAACTAGGTCATTACCAAAACTTGCCGAAGCTTCACGTTTTGCACCTTCTAACGCACTGAGAAATTCACCGGCGTTTCGGACTACTCGCATGCCCTTGCCGCCACCACCAAATGCAGCTTTGATAAGCACAGGGTAGCCGACTTTTTCTGCCTCAGCAGTTAAAAACTCGGTGTCTTGTTGTTGGCCATAGTAACCCGGTACTAATGGCACGTTGGCCTCTGCCATGATTTCTTTGGCGCGTGTTTTTGAGCCCATAGCTTCAATTGAACTGGCAAGCGGGCCGATGAAAGCAATGTTGTTTTCTTCACATGCATTTGCAAAAGCATCGTTTTCAGACAAGAAGCCATATCCAGGGTGAATGCAATCAACGCCACTTTGTTTGGCTACTTCTAAAATACGCTCACTGACAAGATAGGAATCTTTACTTGGTGCAGGGCCAATATGATAGGCTTCATCAGCTTGTTTGACATGGAGTGAGTTGGCATCTGCATCTGAATACACTGCCACAGTGCTCAAACCCAAGCGTTTTGCAGTGCGCATGACTCGACAGGCGATTTCCCCTCGGTTTGCGACTAAGATTTTTTTTAACATTTTCTGCTCCTTACTCGCTTGCCGTCGGTTGCCAATTTGGCGCGCGTTTATCAAAAAAGGCACTCAAACCTTCTTGTCCTTCATCACTGACTCGAATTTCAGCGATTCGCTTGGCTGTGTGGGTGATAAGCCCTTCATCAATATATTTACCTGCGACTTCGTTAATTAGCGACTTGGCACTTTTTACTGCAACAGGGCCGTTATTTAGTAGCTGTTCGATAAAGTACTCTTCGCTTTGCTCTAGGTCTTCACTAATGTCGTGGATCAAGCCTAATTCCAGCGCTTTGTTTGCTTCAAACACTTCCGCTGTTAAAAAATAGCGGCGGGCTTGCCTTTCTCCAATAGCTTTGATCACATATGGGCTGATCACAGCTGGGATCAGGCCTAACTTTACTTCGCTCAAACAGAATTTTGCATTAGCAGTGGCAACGGCAATATCACAGCAAGCAATCAGACCTAAAGCTCCACCAAAAGCAGCCCCTTGAACCAAGCATAAAGTAGGGTGTGGTGAGGTGGCGAGTACTTGCATTAGTTTAGCCAGCTCTAGAGAATCAGCGACGTTTTCTTCATAGTTGTTATCCGCCATTGATTTCATCCAAGCGAGATCTGCACCAGCAGAAAAGTGTTTGCCTTGGGTTTTTAACACCAGAGCACGGATCTCTAGCTCGTTGGCGTACTCGATGGTTTTGATCAACTCAGCGATGATCTCTGCGTTAAACGCATTGTGTTTTTCAGGGCGACTTAATTCTAAAATCGCCACCTTGCTTTTCGTAATATTTAAAGTGACAGACATGTACGCCCCCTACATTCTGAAAATACCAAACTTAGACTCTTGTCTTGGCGCATTTGCAGCTGCTTCTAGCGCAAGCCCAAGTACATTTCGTGTGTCAGCAGGGTCGATGATGCCATCATCCCACAGACGCGCACTGGCATAATATGGATGACCTTGCTTTTCGTATTGCTCAATAATTGGTTTCTTGAACTCTGCAACTTCGTCATCATTCATGCTTTGGCCTTTGCGTGCTAGGCCATCTTGACGCACTTGTGTTAATACGCCGGCCGCTTGTTCACCACCCATGACGGAAATACGGGCATTTGGCCACATCCACATCATAGTTGGTTCGTAAGCACGTCCGCACATACCGTAGTTACCTGCACCATAAGAGCCACCGATAAGTACGGTAAATTTAGGGACGTCAGCACATGATACCGCGGTCACCATTTTGGCACCGTGTTTGGCGATACCTTCGGCTTCGTATTTTTGGCCGACCATAAAACCTGTAATGTTTTGCAAAAACAGCAGCGGGATATCACGCTGTGCGCACAGTTGAATAAAGTGTGCGCCTTTTTGCGCAGACTCAGAAAAGAGAATGCCATTATTGGCGACGATACCAACTGGGCGGCCAAATATTTCTGCAAAGCCAGTTACCAAAGTTTCACCAAAGTAACGCTTAAATTCATCGAATTGAGAGTCATCGACAATACGTGCGATCACTTCACGAACGTCGAATGGCTTTTTCAGATCGGTCCCAACGATGCCGTAGATCTCACTAATATCGTATCTAGGGGGCTTAATATCTTTTAGAATGGGCTGGGTTGGGCGTTGATGGTTTAGTCGTTCAATACACTGGCGGGCAATTGATAGCGCATGCTCGTCGTTTTCAGCGTAATGATCGGCAACACCGGATACTTTACAGTGTACATCCGCACCGCCTAAATCTTCTGCACTGACCTCTTCGCCGGTCGCCGCTTTTACCAAAGGCGGACCTGCTAAAAATATAGTGCCTTGCTCTTTGACTATGATACTTTCGTCCGCCATTGCCGGCACATACGCACCACCTGCGGTACAAAGGCCCATAACCACTGCAATTTGTGGAATACCTTTGGCAGACATACGAGCTTGGTTATAGAAGATGCGACCAAAATGTAGTTTGTCTGGAAATACTTCGTCTTGTTCTGGCAGGTTAGCACCGCCAGAGTCTACTAAATAGATACAGGGAAGGTGGCAGCGCTCTGCAATTTCTTGCGCTCTTAAATGCTTTTTAACCGTGAGCGGGAAGTAAGTACCGCCTTTTACAGTTGCATCGTTGCCGACAATCATACATTCGACACCTTTGACACGGCCAATACCTGCAACGACCCCTGCACATGGGATATCTTGCTCATATACGCCAAATGCAGCAAATTGGGAAATTTCTAAAAACGGAGAACCTTCGTCGAGTAATGTATCTATTCTGTCACGGACAAACAGTTTTCCGCGACTTTGATGGCGAGCAATGAGGGCTTCGCCGCCACCTTGGCTTAAATTTTCGACCTTGTCATTTAAATCGTCAACCAATGACGCCATCGCGTCATGGTTGTCTTTAAACTGTTGGTCGTGCGTATTAACAGAAGAGTTTAATACTGTCATGGCACTTCTCCTTAACGGCTTTCGTTAAATAGCTCACGACCAATTAGCATGCGGCGTATTTCTGAGGTACCAGCGCCAATTTCATAGAGTTTGGCGTCACGCAAGAGGCGACCAGTAGGGTATTCGTTGATGTAGCCATTACCACCTAGTAGTTGGATGGCATCCAGTGCAAGTTTGGTAGCCAGCTCTGCGGCATATAAAATCGCGCCAGCGGCATCTTTACGCGTTGTTTCACCGCGGTCACATGCTTTTGCTACTGTGTATACGTATGAACGGGCAGCATTCATTTGAGTGTACATGTCGGCAATTTTGCCTTGAACAAGTTGGAACTCACCAATAGACTGATTGAACTGCTGACGTTCATGAATATAAGGCACAACCACATCCATACACGCTTGCATAATGCCAAGTGGGCCACCAGCAAGTACAACGCGCTCGTAGTCTAGGCCGCTCATCAGTACCTTAACACCTTCGTTTAGTGTGCCTAATATATTTTCTTCCGGCACTTCACAGTCTTCAAATACCAATTCACAGGTATTTGAGCCGCGCATCCCTAACTTATCGAGTTTTTGAGCTGTAGAAAAGCCTGGGAAATCACGCTCAACGATAAACGCTGTAATACCACGAGGTCCTGCGTTTAAGTCTGTTTTTGCGTAAATTACAAAAACGTCGGCATCTGGACCATTGGTGATCCACATTTTATTGCCATTTAGAACGTACTTATCGCCTTTCTTTTCGGCTTTTAACTTCATAGAAACAACGTCTGAACCAGAGTTTGGCTCACTCATTGCTAGTGCGCCGATGTGCTCACCGCTGATCAGTTTTGGCAAATATTTTTCTTTTTGTACTTGGTTGCCGTTGCGGTTTATTTGGTTCACACAAAGGTTAGAGTGTGCGCCGTAGCTCAAGCCAATTGATGCACTTGCTCGGCTGATCTCTTCCATCGCAATAACGTGCTCAAGGTAGCCCATATTCGCACCACCAAATTCTTCTGGCACAGTGATACCGAGTAAGCCCATTTCGCCAAACTTTGGCCATAGCTCATTTGGAAATGCGTTGTCATGATCGGTTTTTTCCGCCAGTGGTGAAATTTCGCTAGTGGCAAAATTATTAACATGATCTCGGATCATGTCTGCGGTTTCGCCAAGTCCAAAATTGAGTTCTTTATATAGTGATACTGTGCTCATCTTGTTGTCATCCTGTGTGAGGGTTTGTGTTGTCACCCTTGCGGGTTGCTGAGGCGGGTTTTGGCAGACGCCCCAGCAAACAAATACGTGTATTGATTAGTCTTGTAATTCTTTTAAAGTATCGAGGCAGCGTCTTTCAGCAGTAACCAGTTCCATCAACACCACCTTGATGTCATCCATTTGTTGACTCAGGTCGGCTTTTTTCTCTTCTATTAATTGCAACATGGTGTGGAGCTGTTTTTCACTGGATTTATCTGCATCGTATAACTCAAATAATCTGCCAGTTTCGGCAAGCGTAAAGCCTAGTCGCTTACCGCGCAGAATTAATTTGAGACGGACTTTGTCTCGTTTTGAATATATACGGGTCTGACCATTACGCTCTGGCGAAAGTAATCCTTGATCTTCATAAAAACGAATACTTCGTGTGGTAATGTCAAACTCCTTAGCGAGTTCGCTTATTGAGTAGGTTGGTTCTTTATTGGTGTCTTGCATTATTTACACACTTACTTCGAAACTGATTAGACCAATATAAGTGAAGTTTACGTAAAGGTAAAGTGTCGTTTTTGCATCATGCTTTAGTCGCATATGCAAAATCTGGATCTTGAACTACTTTTAGCTCGCATAAGGCACTATATGCTTTGTTAATTAGCTCTTCGACATGGGATATAGCAAGGGAATGCGCAGTAAACTGCCAACTTGGCAACACAGCTGTGCAAGTAAACTTTACATTTTTGAAAATCGCAAAGCGCTTGATTTTAGATTTACGTTGGCGTAAACGTAAATTTTAGGTATGCTCGACGTAAGAGATTACTAAAAGCAAGCAATTTGCTTGTTAACAGGAGTTTTAAATGAGTAACGAAGCCGTAGTCATCGTAGCAGCAAAACGTACACCTATGGGTGGATTTATGGGTAGCCTTTCAGGCGCGTCAGCGACTGATCTGGGTGCAACTGCAATCAAAGCTGTCATGAATGATACTGGTTTATCGGATGCCAGCATCGACGAAGTTATCATGGGATGTGTATTACCAGCAGGTCTTGGTCAAGCGCCAGCGCGTCAAGCGACGCTGCACGCCGGCCTAGCACGTTCTACAGGTGCAACAACTATCAACAAGGTATGTGGTTCAGGTCTTAAAGCAGCAATGTTCGCTCATGATTTGATCAAATCAGGTAGTATAAAAACTGCGGTTGCAGGCGGCATGGAGAGCATGACAAATGCGCCATATTTCATGCCGAACGCGCGCGGTGGTATGCGCATGGGCCACAATCAAGTTATTGACCACATGATGGCAGATGGTCTTGAAGATGCGTATGATAAAAAAGCAATGGGTTGCTTTGCCCAAGACACCGCAGATCAATATGGCATCACTCGTGAAAATATGGACGAATTTGCGCTGAACTCTTTGAGTAAGGCAAACGCGGCAATTGAAAGTGGCAGTTTCGATAACGAAGTTATCCCACACATCATTTCAACGCGAAAGGGTGATGTAGAGGTAACAACGGATGAACAGCCTGGTAACGCACGTCCAGATAAAATCCCTTCACTTCGTCCAGCTTTCAAAAAAGATGGCACTATTACAGCAGCTAACTCGTCGTCTATTTCAGATGGTGCAGCGGCACTGATCTTAATGAGTGAGTCAGAAGCAAAAGCACACGGTCTTACGCCTTTATGTAAGATTGTTGCGCACGCAACACACTCTCAGGCACCAGCTGAGTTCACTATTGCACCAGTTGGCGCAATGAACTCGTTGCTTGACAAAGCTGGTTGGTCAAAAGAAGACGTTGACCTTTGGGAGATCAATGAAGCATTCGCTATGGTGACCATGCTTGCGATCAACGAAATGCAGCTAGATAGCGCTAAAGTTAATGTTAACGGTGGTGCGTGTGCACTAGGTCATCCAATTGGCGCAAGTGGCGCACGTATTTTGGTGACACTAATTCACGCACTTCGCAATCGCGGCCTGTCAAAAGGTATTGCATCACTGTGTATTGGTGGTGGTGAGGCGGTTGCACTCGCAGTAGAAGTTTAAATCGTCAAAGCGCCGCAACAATACTAACTTTTAACGCGGCGCTACTTTCAGTTTTTTTGGGGAGGAGTGCAAAATGCACCAGGTACCATTATACATCAACGGTGAATTCACACAGTCGCAGTCTGACAAATGGTTAGACGTTGTTAATCCAGCAAATCAAGAAGTACTTGCACAGGTACCTTGCGCTACGTCACAAGAAGTACAAGCAGCAATTAATTCTGCTCAAGAAGCCTTCCAAACATGGAAAAATGTGCCTGTACCAGAGCGTGCACGTATCATGATGCGATATGCGGCGCTGTTAAAAGAGCACCAAGAAGAAATCGCTACCATTATTTGTCATGAGCTTGGCAAAACATTTGAAGATGCAAAAGGTGACGTTTGGCGTGGTATTGAAGTAGTAGAACAAGCTGCTAATGCGCCTGCTATGATGATGGGTGAGACAGTTGAAAATGTTGCACGTAACATCGATACATACTCTTACATCCAACCTCTAGGCGTTTGTGCTGGTATTACACCGTTCAACTTCCCGGCAATGATCCCATTGTGGATGTTCCCAATGGCGATTGTTTGCGGTAACACTTTTGTTCTTAAACCATCTGAGCAAGACCCGTTGACACCAATGCGCTTAGTCGAGCTATTTGAAGAGGCCGGCGCACCAAAAGGCGTACTGCAAGTTGTTCACGGTGGTAAAGACCAAGTAGACCAAATTCTAGAAGCGCCAGAGATTCGCGCCGTATCATTTGTTGGATCGTGTGGTGTTGGCCAATATATTTACAGCAAAGGCACAGAGAACCTAAAACGTGTTCAAGCATGTGTGGGTGCTAAAAACCATATGGTGATAATGCCAGACGCAAGCAAAGAGCAGACTATCAACAACCTAGTTGGTGCATCAGTGGGTGCGGCAGGTCAACGTTGTATGGGTATTTCGGTCGCTGTATTTGTTGGTAAATCACAAGAGTGGGTTGATGACTTAAAAGCGGGCCTTGAAAAGGTTCGTCCAGGCATCTGGAATGACCCTGAAGCGGCATATGGCCCACAAACTTCAGCAGCCGCAAAAGCTCGTATTTTGTCTTTGATTGAGTCAGGTAAAGCGCAAGGTGCAACTTGTTTATTAGATGGCTCAGACTTTACAGTGGAAGGTTACGAAAAAGGTAACTGGGTTGGTCCTACATTATTTACCAATGTGACAACAGACATGGACATTTACAAAGAGGAAATCTTTGGTCCAGTATTAAACTGTGTATTTGTTGATACCCTTGAAGAAGCGATTGCGCTCGTAAATAACAGCCCTTACGGAAATGGTGTTTCACTATTTACAGCAAGTGGTGCAGCTGCACGTAAATTCCAACAAGAAATTCAGGTTGGTCAGGTAGGTATTAATATTCCAATTCCTGTGCCATTACCTTTCTTCTCATTCACAGGTTGGAAAAACTCTTTTTATGGTGATGTTCACACTTACGGTAAACAAGGTGTGCGTTTCTATACTGAAACTAAGACAATCACATCTCGCTGGTTTGCTGATGAAGCAGTCACTGGCCCAAATATGAGTATTAACCTACGTTAATTCCGCAAAATCCCTAAGCCCAGTACCTATGCTGGGCTTTTAGTAGTACCGCCTGACGCAGATCAGGTGCAACAAGAATAAAAACAAGTGACGTATATCACTTGATACGACAACAAGAGAGGTCTTTTATGGACTTTAATCTGAACGAAGATCAACAGGCATTCGCCGAAACCGCTTACCAATTTGCTATGACCGAACTTGCTCCTAATGCAGCGCGTTGGGATCAAGAGCATATTTTTCCTAAAGATGTTATCAAACAGGCAGGTGAGCTTGGTTTTTGTGGCCTTTACACGCCAGAAGAGGCGGGTGGTTTAGGCTTATCTCGCCTTGACTCAAGCATTATTTTTGAGCAGCTGTCGATGGGTTGTACAGCAACAACTGCGATGTTGACTATCCACAATATGGCGACGTGGATGATTGCAAGCTTTGGTACTGACGAAGTGAAAAGTCAGTATATGGACCAGCTGGTTATGGGTGAATTGCTTGCATCATATTGCCTAACCGAACCAGGTTCAGGTTCGGACGCTGCATCACTGAAAACGAAAGCCGTATTAGAAGGCGATGAGTATATCCTGAACGGGTCGAAAATGTTTATCTCGGGCGCGGGCGAAACAGATGTTTTAGTGGTTATGGCGCGTACCGGTGAGGATGGACCGAAAGGGATCTCTGCATTTGTTGTTCCAGCGGACGCCGCTGGTGTAATTTATGGTAAAGCCGAAGAGAAAATGGGCTGGAATGCACAACCGACTCGCTTGATCACCTTCGAAGACGTTAGAATTCCTGCTGCAAACTTGATGGGTAAAGAAGGCGAAGGGTTCAAGTTTGCTATGCAAGGCTTAGATGGTGGCCGCATAAATATCGCCACTTGTTCAATTGGTACTGCGCAACAGGCGTTGAATACTGCCAAAGAATACATGCAAGAGCGTCAGCAATTTGGCAAGCCACTGGCTGCTTTCCAAGCATTGCAATTTAAAATTGCTGATATGAATACCGAACTTGTTGCGGCACGACAAATGGTGCGCTTGGCAGCATTTAAACTGGATAGCAATGATCCAGAAAAAACCACTTATTGTGCGATGGCAAAGCGCTTCGCAACCGATGTAGGTACGAAAGTGTGTGATGATGCCCTGCAAATCCATGGTGGATATGGTTATATCAAAGAGTACCCACTTGAACGCCACTTACGTGATGTACGCGTTCACCAAATCTTAGAGGGCACAAACGAGATCATGCGTGTGATCATTGCCCGTCGAATTTTAGCTGAAGGCGCTGCAAGCGTTTTATAAGGAGCGAATAAATGTCTGCACAATTAAAACTTGAAAAACGTGGTCACATTGCAATTGTAACTATGTCAAACCCACCTGCGAACACTTGGACGCGTGATACATTGGTTGGCTTAAAAGAGCTGGTTAAAGAATTAAACGCAGATAAAGAAATTTACTCGCTTGTTATTACAGGTGAAGGTGAAAAGTTCTTTTCAGCTGGCGCTGATTTGAATGTATTCGCAGATGGTGACAAAGGTGTTGCGGCTGACATGTCACGTGTTTTTGGCGAAGCTTTTGAAACTCTGAGCAACTTCCGAGGTGTATCGATTGCAGCGATTAACGGCTTTGCAATGGGTGGAGGTCTAGAAGTCGCGTTGGCGTGTGATATTCGTATCGCAGAGGCGCAAGCGCAAATGGCGTTACCAGAGGCAAAAGTGGGCTTACTTCCTTGTGCGGGGGGAACCCAAAACCTATCTTGGTTGGTAGGTGAAGGTTGGGCGAAGCGCATGATTTTATGCGGTGAGCGCCTTAAAGCTGACAAAGCTGAAAAAATTGGCCTAGTTGAAGAAGTTGTTGAGCAAGGTCAGGCACTCGAAGCGGCTTTAGAACTTGCATCAAAAGTAGAAGATCAAAGCCCTGTCGCAGTTACAGCGTGTAAGTCACTTATTCAAAAAGGCCGCACAGGTACCATCGATAGTGCGCTGCCTTTAGAGCGTGAGTTATTCGTGACATTATTTGATACACAAGATCAAAAAGAAGGCGTCAACGCATTTTTGGAAAAGCGTAAAGCAAATTGGGTGAATGGCTAATGGTTGAATTACAGTTACTAAACCAAGAAGACGCGCCAGTCGTGTTCCAATTGGCGCACTGTAATAATGACATGAAGGTCGCAATTGCGACCTTAAATGCGCCAAAAGCGTTAAATGCGCTTAATTTAGACATGATCCGCTTATTGGCTCCTCAGTTGAGTGAGTGGTCGGCCGATGACAGTATTGCGATGGTGGTACTGAGAGGGTCGGGTGATAAGGCTTTCTGTGCTGGCGGCGATGTTGTCAGTTTATATAAAGCGATGGCAGCCGACGATGGAAATAACTTCCTCGAAACCTTCTTTAGCGAAGAGTACAAACTCGATTACCAAATCCATAATTATGACAAGCCTATTCTACTTTGGGGTAATGGCATCATTATGGGTGGCGGTTTGGGTCTGATGGCAGGAGCTAGCCACCGTGTGGTAACAGAAACATCGCGTATTGCCATGCCTGAAATCACCATCGGTTTATATCCGGATGTAGGCGGTTCGTATTTCTTAAATAAAATGCCAGAAGGTGTTGGCCTATTTTTAGGTTTAACAGGCGCTTCTGTGAATGCCAATGACGCTAAATTTGTTGGCCTAGCCGATCACTTTATCAATGCTGACCACTTTGACATTTTGTTGCATAACCTAAGTGAAGTAAATTGGGGTAAAACCAATGTGCTGAATCACGATAAGTTAACACAACTATTATTGTCCATTGAAGAGGGCGCTCATTCTCTGCCTAGCAGCGCGCTTAAACCGTTAGCAAATGAGATTAAGAAGCTCACTGATTTACCAAGCCTATCAGCACAAGTTGATCACATTTTGTCAATTGATAGCAGCGAAAACAAATGGCTGAGCAAAGCTCAGGCTGGCCTAAAACACGGTTCTCCACTGAGTGCGGTATTGGTCAGTGAACAGCTTAAACGCCTAGCTGGCCAATCTTTAAAAGCGTGTTTTTCACAGGAGCTGGCGATGTCCGTTCACTGTGGAGAGGTGGGTGAGTTTCAAGAGGGCGTGCGTGCATTATTGATAGATAAAGACGGCAAACCAAACTGGCGCTTTAAATCCATTGCTGACGTAGATAGTGATGTGATTGAAAGCTTCTTTGTACCTAAGTGGGATGACAAAAACCACCCATTGGCAACTATGTAAGGAAATAAAAATGGCAAAAGTTGGATTTATTGGCCTAGGTAATATGGGTGGCCCAATGGCCGCAAACTTAGTGAAAGCTGGTCACAGTGTGACGGTATTTGACTTAAATGAAGAAGTTGTAAATCAACTAGTTGAACAAGGTGCTAGCGCGGCTAAAAAAGTATCTGATACCTGTACAGGTGCAGACTTTGTGATCAGCATGCTGCCTGCTGGCAAACATGTTCGCTCAATTTATACTGGCGAAGATGGATTAATCAACTACCTTAGTAAGTCGGCACTGGTTATTGACTGTTCGACAATAGACGCAGAGTCCGCCCAATTTGTTGGTAAAGAGCTAGCAAATGCAGGCGTGTCTTTTGTTGATGCTCCAGTGTCTGGGGGTGTGGCCGGAGCTGCTGCTGGGACGTTGACTTTCATTGTAGGTGGACGCGACGAAGATTTTGCCAAAGCGCACACAGTGTTGAAGGATATGGGTAAAAATATCTATCACGCTGGGGACATAGGTGCCGGGCAGGTCGCAAAAATTTGTAATAACATGCTGCTGTCAATTTTAATGGCAGGGACCAGCGAAGCACTCCAAATGGGTGTAGATCACGGCTTAGACCCCAAAGTATTGAGTGAGATTATGCTCAATAGCTCTGGGCGCAATTGGACACTTGAAGTGTATAACCCATGCCCGAATGTACTGGACAATGTTCCTTCTTCAAATGAGTACAAACCGGGCTTTATGGTGGATTTGATGGCAAAAGACTTAGGACTTGCAATGCAAGCCGCTCAGCAGACAAATTCAGCCACCCCAATGGGCGCACTGGCTAAAAATCTTTATAACCTAATGCAAAACCAAGGCAAAGGGGCGGAAGATTTTAGTGCGATATTTAAACTTTTCTCTGAAAAGTCTTAAAACGTAAAGGTTTAAAATTTAGTTATGAATGTAGAAAATAAAACGGTTGTAATTACAGGTGGTGCACAGGGCTTAGGTCTTGCAATGGCACATAAAATGGCAAGTTTGGGCGCAAACCTAGCGCTGGTTGATATGCAAGAAGAAGTTTTGCAAGACGCAGTAGAAGAGCTTAGCCAGTTTGATGTAACCGTTAGAACTTACGTTGCGAATGTCAGTATTGAGAGCAATGTAGAAGAAGTATTTGATAAAATAGTTGAAGATTTTGGCTCGTTATCGGTATTGATCAACAACGCGGGCATTTTACGTGATGGTTTGTTTGTAAAAGTTAAAGACGGTGAAGTGGTCAAAAAGATGTCTCTTGATCAATTCCAGTCATTAATGGATGTGAATCTCACAGGTGTATTCCTGTGCGGACGAGAAGCGGCTGTTAAAATGATTGAGGCAGATCAAGGTGGCGTTATTATTAACATGTCCAGCGTGGCGCGTGCAGGTAATATCGGCCAAACTAACTACTCTGCAGCAAAAGCGGGTGTGGTCGCAATGACGACAACATGGGCGAAAGAACTTGGTCGCTATGGTATTCGTGTCGGCGCAATTGCACCTGGTGTTATTCGCACTAAGATGACTGATGCGATGAAGCCTGAAGCGAAAGAGCGTTTGGTTAAGATGAAGCCTGTTGGCCGTTTAGGTGAAGCGCAAGAAATAGCCCACACAGCACAATTTATCATTGAAAATGAGTTCTTTACAGGTCGAGTTGTTGAAATTGATGGCGGTATTCGACTTTAAAAAAATATCGAGTATTTTCGCTATTTTGTCATAAAATATCGTTAATATTCAAAGTATTCGCATACTTATGTTCCTTTATCTTCGAAAGAAGAGAGTGTGTTGAATAAAGCGGTGGGGGTGTGTCCCGCCGCTTTTTTATTTTTAGACTGCTATATTCAACACTTTATTCGTTTTTACTCTTTTTATTGCAATGAGTTATCCTGACTAAAATTATAATTCCTATAATTAAATTGACCGGATGTCTATCATGATACAGAAGTTACTTCTTCTAATTGTATTGATAACGCTACTACCAGCTTGCCAATCTAATCGCGCCATTATTAAAGATATTGATGCGATTCATAAGCAGGAAAAAAAGGGCATCAAGCTCTACCATCAACAAGCATATCCCGAGGCATTTGAGGCGCTTAGCGAGCTCGCGACATGGGGTTACAAGGATGCACAGTATTACTTGGCATTTATGTTTTTAAAAGGCCAGCACGTTGAGCAGTCAACATTAATAGGTATGGGTTGGCTAAGTGTGGCTGCCGAGTCAGGTATTGAAGAGTGGGTTAATTTTTATGATGCGCTCTACGGCAAGGCAACGCCTCAGATGCAACAGAAAATAGATAAGGTGGCTGCGGATTACAAACGTAAATTTGGTTTGAAAGCGCAATTCGTAACTTGTCGACACTCTACAAGCGTTGGTTCAAATAGAGTGGCTGTGAAATGCACCAAAGAAGATAAAATATCTACAGTTTACCCCTTGGACCTGAACGAAACGCAACTCAACCTCGAATAGTTATTTGCACAAAGAAATAGCAACTAAAGCATTTGTAAAACTTGCTGTGGTTGATGCTAGGTAAGACATAGTTGTTTGCTGCTGTGGCCATAGTGAAGCCAGCAGTAAATTTCGATAGTTTTGTATTGACGTCTGACGCTTACCTGATGTTCACGCAATATTGGTTCAATGGCAAACCTTGGGAAAATACAGCGCATTATTTAAAGCGTTCCCCAAAAACATACATGGATAATATAAAACCGCGAGCTTGTAGATGGCAGGGGAGGCCGATTACCAAACACCAATCTCTGAAATGGAACAGTTTTATCAAGTGCTTAAGTTACAAAATGTCGACACTGCAATGGTAAGAATGCCAAACATGATCCTCCTCGGCATTCATACTTACAGCAAAAGTTAGCGTATACCCCTTGGTGGTTCGAGCTGTGTGGTTGGGAATGGCAACGTCATCCAAAGCAGTAGTTGCTTACGTGCAACGTAAGCAACAACGGAAGACACCTATTAATTAGTGTTTTTTAGTTCGGTCGTTACCCTAATTTCATTGTGCAGTGTTTTATGTACTGGGCACTTATCTGCAATGCTCAGGAGTTTTTGTTTTTGTTCTGAGGTTAATTCACCTTCTAATTCTATATCTCGTGAAATATGCTCTGCGAAACTGTCGTTGTTGTCGCAGTTATCGCAGTCCTGATGGTGGCTTTTTTGGTGGCGTAAAGTCACTTTAATGTCTTTTACCGGTAGTTTTTTGTAATTTGCATACATGCGCATAGTCATCACAGTGCAGGTGCCAAGGGCCGCTAGTAAGTGCTCATAGGGATCTGGTCCAAAATTCTTACCACCTACGCTAGTTGGTTCATCCGCGAGCCATGTATGACTGTCACTGCTTACAGTGAGAGTGAACTTATGGTCTTGTTCGCTCACCACCAGCTCTCCATTGGCAACAGGCTGAGTTTCCGGCGCAAGGTGGTGTGACACATATTTACTTACCCACCCTGAAATAGCAGTGGCGGCATATTCAGCATCATTTGCCTTACTGAGTAAATGGTCTGCATTGTCCAGAGAAATAAAACTCTTAGGGTGTTTTGCATCTGTATAAATGGCCTCGGCTTGCTCAATGCTTACAACATCATCGATAGGGCTATGCATAACCAAGAGCGCCTTTTTATTCACTGTATTTTTCTGTGTTTTATGAGCTGCCAAGTCATCCAAAAACTGTTTCTTTATATGAAATGTGCGTAAACCTAGCTGGACTTGTGCTTCACCAGTTTGGTTGATTTGATCGATATGCGCAGAAAAGTTGTGGACCACGTGTTGTGCATTGGCAGGAGCTCCAATTGTAACCACAGCGCTGACTTCTTCAATTTGGTTGGCAGCAGCCAAAACCGCCGCGCCACCTAGGCTATGGCCGATGAGAATTTGCTGTGCATGGAAGTGATGACGCAAATAATCTGCTGCAGCATATAAGTCATCAAGATTGGAAGAAAAGTTACTATTGGCAAAGTCACCATCGCTATTACCCAGCCCTGTAAAATCAAACCGTAGCACAGCATACCCTTCTTTTACCAATGCTCTAGATATACGGGATGCTGCCGCAATGTCTTTTGTACAGGTAAAACAATGGGCGAAAAGTGCTACTGCTTTGATATGGTCACTGGGGCGCTCAAGTAGGCCCGCTAGGGTGTTCCCATTACTTATAAACTCGACTTTTTCTCTCATGATATTGTCCATTTTTGAATAGGCTAAAAATTCACCTTGAATAAGATTGAAGTGTTTTTACAAAGTGTGCTTTGTGGGCAAAGGGACGTGCTCGAGGTTGTCATGCTCAATACTGGGAAAATTGCCTTGCTGCCAATCTCGCTTCGCTTGTTCAATACGCTCTTTACTAAATGACACAAAATTCCAATGAATATATGGCACGCTCTCCCATTTATCGCCACCTAGCAAGATCAGACGCGAGTTTTTTGACACTGAAATGGTCTTGTCTGAGGGAGCAAGTAGCACAAACTCACCAGAGTTATACTTTTGAGCTGCTACTTCAACTTCTCCATAAATTATATAAATAGCAGTTTCCTGCTTGGGATTAGGAACCTCTAACCGATTTTGCGCAGATGCAATGATATCGACATAAAACATTGGAGAATAAGTAGTTATAGGTGATTGAAGTCCATACGCTTCTCCAGCGATCACTCTTTTCATTACTCCTTTGTGCGTTACCTGCGGTAAGTCGTGTCTACTGATATGCTCAAAGCTAGGCTCTATATTGCTATAGAGTTCAGGCAATGCTATCCACGATTGCAGGCCATTAAGGTTATGCTGCTTAGACCGTGTTTCAAAACTTTCTCTTTCTGAGTGTACTATCCCTTTACCTGCGGTCATCCAGTTGACATCGCCTGGTGTAATTTCAATACAATTACCTAGAGAATCTCGATGAAGTATCTGTCCTTCGATCAAATAGGTTAGTGTCGATAAACCGATATGAGGGTGAGGTTGAACTTCAATGCCTTCACCGACAGGAAAACTTGTCGGGCCCATGTGATCGAAAAAGATAAATGGTCCAACCATGCGCTTTGTCATATGCGGTAATAGTCGGTTGACGGTTAATCCGCCAATATCATGTGTGGTTGAATTGAGTAATTGAGCCACGGTATGAAACTCCAAGTGAAGAAAACTAAGTGTCTTGCGATTAAATGATATTAGTGGCGATAGGAGAGGGCGTAAAATTTAAAAAATAGGATATATTGTTCTAATTTCTCATTTCTGTGTCTTTGCATAATGTGCATAGAGAGCGACAGAGTGGGGGCTTTTAAAGTACAGCAAGTGACAATTCAAAATAAGTAAATGAAGACAAAACCTCTGAGTTGGGTACAATAATTAAGCGTTAGTGAGACAAGTTAATAGGCTTTGTCATACATAGTTGACTGGTTTTATTGAGAAAAGTCACCTATTGACATAAAAGTGATGCTTTTGGGTACTATGATTATGTCAGGTTGGCTCCCTGCTCGTGCCTTAGTCTGAAAAGGACTTTTGTTTGCCAAGTTTGCTGTAAAAAAGTGCTCATGTGTAATTATTGGTGTTCAATTTAGGTCAAGGTTAGGGTGGCGATATAAGTATGTCGCTGATATTAGGAGCTAGGTGGTCAGCGCACTCAATGTCGGTTGTAAATATTAAAAGGTATTTGTTATGAGTAAAAAGGTTGTGTTGCCCGTATTGACAAGCATTTTGCTTGCTGGGTGCTTGTCTACTTCAAATGTAAGTGTGAACAAGGTGAAAGGCGTACCAACAGATGTACGTATTTTGGTAAATCATATTGAAACGGAAGAAGGACAACTGCTGGTTTATTTACATGACAACGCGGACTCTTATTACAGTGATGATAATTACAACGAATCAAGTATTAAGTATTTCCACCGTGAAGTCATCAAACCATCGATCCCTGCGACTGAAATTGTTTTGACGAATATACCAGCAGGGAAATATGCAATAAGTGTTGTTCACGATAAAGATAGTGATGGCACACTAGACCGAATGATTTTTCCTTTCATCGGCATGCCAAGTGAACCATATGGTCTGTCAAACGATGCCTATAGAGCATTATCTAAAGGCAGTTTTGAAGACGCTATAGTGGATATTACTGCTGAAGCTCAGCCTATTGAAATCAAACTAGCTACCCACTTGTCGAAAGCGTTTGGTGGATAAAAGGCTGGTGAGAGTCGATGGGCAATCATAGGCTCGGTTTTTGCCAAAGACGGCTTTGACTTTAGCCACAGGTATAGGACTTAGTATTTGGATCCCGAATCAAATTCGAGATGACAAGAGAAGTATCATGACGTTGCTGACCTTTGGCACAAAACGAACCCATCGAAACCACCTCTAACCCCGTCATTGTGGACTTGCTCCGCAATCTATGGGTTTTAGGGAAGGTTATACGGGTCCCGAATCCAGTGCGGAATGACAGAGAAGCATCATGACGCTGCTGACCTTTGGCACAAAACGAACCCATCGAAACCACCTCTAACTCCGTCATTGTGGACTAGCTCCGCAATCTATGAGTTTTAGGGAGGATAATATGGGTCCTGAATCCAGTGCGGGATGACAAGAGAAGCATCATGACGCTGTTGACCTTTGGCACAAAACCAGCTCTCTATACAGAACGCACCTTCGCATAAAGCCAACCTTCGGAGCAATTCCGAACCTCCTTTATTGTAGATTCATAAAACGCGTTGATTTACCACATTTCAAATATCGTGAATTTGACATTCTCTTCACATATGCAGAGATAAGCTTTGCTGATAAATCATTTTAATGGAGGTGAGCGGTGAAGTTACTCATTATTTTACTTGGGGCAATGACGCTCAGTGGATGCAGTGTTGCAAATTATATCCGGCTGAAGTACGAAAACGATGATATTCAGCCACATTGGCAAGCTGGACAAACAACTACAAAAGTGGATGCACAAATTAGCGCTAAACCTTATGTCTATATGTCTATCAATGGGGTCCATGGCTTCAAAATGATGATTGACACAGGGGCATCTATTTCAATTTTATATGACTCCAAAAAGGTGAAAGCCTTGGCATTAAAGGAGGGCTACTCACTAGAGTTAGGTGGGTGGGGCGACGGTAAAAACTCTCTCGGTTTCCAGACAGATGTTAGTGAAATTCAACTCGGTAATGTGAGTTTTCAGGGGGTTAGTTTTGCCTATTTGCCAGTGACAGAAAGCGAGTACTTTTTGAGAGCGGATGAGGCTGTGTTTGATGGAATATTGGGTCATGATATTCTCAAACATTTTACTTGGTATATTGATTCAAAAGCAGGGAGCATTGAAATTTCTCGTGAGCCTTACAAACCGTCCGAGCAAGATATTTCAATCCCTATGCGTGTATCTCTCAGCAAACTTTATTTTGACAGCGAAATTGACTTAGGCGATAACCAAACAATGTCTCAGGAGCTGGTACTTGATACTGGTAGTCGCCACTATTTCAAGCTTAACAATTACCATGTCCGTGACTTGGGCTATGAGTTTAAAGGTAAAACAGTCACAGGTTCTGATTTTGGATTAAGTGGTCAAACAATTCATCAACGCGGCACTATTCCTTCATTACAAGTTGCAGGATTAGAATTAAGCAACGTAAAAACTAATTTTATCGAAGGTGGCGATGATGGAAAGTCAGTGATAGGAAGTTCTGTATTGTCCCATTTTAATTATGTAATTGATTATCATAATTTGAGCCTCTACTTAAAGCCTTATAAATCAGTCGTATTTAATGCGCGATACAATTTACTTGGATTAGAGTTGAGAAAGCTAGTTAGTGGCGCTTTCGTCGTTCGTTACGTAATGCCAGATATGGCCGCTTTTGGTGCGGGTATCAAAGTTGGTGACGAAGTGCTTAGCTTCAATGGCGTTGAAGCGCACAGGTTATCGCAAAAGGATTGGATAGACGTTTCAGCCACCCAAGGAGAACATGAGTTATGTATCTCTAGAGATAATTTATGCTTCAAACTCAGTGCCGATCATGTAGCAGGTTATAGTAACGATTTTAAATACTAGTTGTTTAGTCGCAAACCTGAGTAATTTAACTATACTGAATGAAGGTCTCCCACCGATATAAAACGGCAAGATAATTATCTTGCCGTTTTTTTATGCAATGAGTGCTGGTTGACGAGAGCTAAACCTGCCAAGAATTTTGTCCCCACTAAATTGTACAGATTAACTTCTGGGGTTATGTTATATTGTATCATTTTGTAGGGCGCAAAAAATGGAGCAAGAAAATAACGCTAGCGGGCACATAGCAGAAGTGCTTGATAATTACCTTAACGCGTTGAAGGGGTTAGGTTTTGAAGGAGAGGTAGACAGCAGCTATTCAACCAAATTAGTACACTCAACGGATAACAGTATCTATCAGCAGTACCCTCAGGCAGTGATCTTTGCCAAATCAAATGATGATATTCAAAAGGCGCTGGCTTTGTCTGAGCGGGCAGAATTTAGCGTACTTTCTTTCGGGCCGCGAGGTGGCGGAACCGGAACGAATGGACAATCTCTAACTGGCGGTATTGTACTTGACTTGTCCCGCCATATGCGGGAAATCCTTGAAGTAAACACCCAAGAAAAGTGGGTAAGAGTTCAAGGCGGTGTGGTCAAGGACCAATTAAACGATTATTTAAGGCCGCTAGGTTTCTTTTTTGCGCCAGATCTTTCCACCAGCAACCGAGCTACGATAGGCGGTATGATAAATACCGACGCTTCAGGGCAGGGCTCATTGGTTTACGGTAAGACCAGTGATCACTTGATATCTCTAAAATGCTTTTTGCCCGATGGCTATGAATTAGATACGAGTAAAATGAGTACCTTGGCAGCAAAAGAAATTGCTGCAAAACAAAGCCGATTAGGGCAGATTTTTCGTGATGTGATCAATAGTTGTGAGCAAAACAGAACAAAAATTCTTGAGGTATTTCCTAAACTGAATCGTTTTCTTACCGGATATGACCTAAAAAATGTCTTTAGTGATGACATGAAGACCTTTGACCTAACGCGCATTATTGCAGGCAGTGAAGGTACTTTGGGCGTGGTTGCTGAAGCTAAACTAAATATCCTGCCCATTGAGCCATTTAAGGCTCTGGTTAATATCAATTATGATAATTTTGAATCAGCCTTAAGGCATTCTCCATTTTTAGTGAGTGCGCGTTCGACCTCGGTGGAGACCGTTGATAGCAAGGTGCTTAACCTAGCACGTGAGGATATGATCTGGCGAAGTGTTGCCAAGTTTTTAGACACACCTGCGGGTGTTACATCTGACGGCTTGAATATGGTTGAATTTAATGGCCAAAATGAGCAAGACATCAATACTAAGGTTGACGCGCTTACAGCTCAATTAGAGGCACTTATCGCGAGCAACCAGTCGGGTGTTGTGTCCTATTCAATCACGACTGATAAAGCGGACATCATTAAAGTTTATGCCATGCGTAAAAAAGCAGTAGGTCTGCTAGGCAATACAAAGGGGGGGCAAAAGCCCATTGCATTTGTCGAAGATACGGCAGTGCCTCCTGAACATTTGGCTGATTTTATCATTGAGTTTAGAGCATTACTTGACTCATACAATCTGGCCTATGGCATGTTTGGTCATGTGGACGCTGGGGTGTTGCATGTACGTCCTGCTTTGGATCTGTGTTACACAAACCAGCAAGCTATGCTCAAACCTATTTCTGACAAAGTGGCGAAGTTAACTAAAAAATATGGCGGGCTATTTTGGGGAGAGCATGGCAAAGGGTTTCGTAGTGAATATGGTCCAGAGTTTTTTGGCCCAGAGTTATTTTTGGAGCTAAGAAAGGTTAAAACTGCATTTGATAAGAAAAACAAACTCAATCCAAGTAAAATTTGTACACCGCTAACTAGCAAAGCTGTGCTTGCGGGTGTAAATGGGCCAATGAGGGCTCGTTATGACCAACTTGTGCCAATCAATATTAAAACAACCTTTCAAGATACCCTAAACTGCAATGGCAATGGGCTGTGCTTCAACTACAACGAGCATACACAGATGTGTCCGTCCTACAAAGTGACCAAAGACAGGCGGGACTCGCCCAAGGGTCGCGCCATGCTATTTAAAGAGTGGACTCGACTGCAAGCAGAGCAGGGCGTCAACTTACCGTTGCAGCAATCTGCTTATTTCAATGGTAGTGAATCCTCTGTCGAGATTTCAGATGTGGGAGAGCTTGCTCAGTTAAATCATGAGGTGAAACGAGCAATGGATACGTGTCTAGCGTGTAAAGCTTGCTCAACTGCGTGCCCAGTAAAGGTAGATATCCCTAATTCCAGAGCTTATTTTTTGCACTTTTATCATCAAAAATATGGTCGAACGCTTAAAGACCACATGGTTGGCAACATAGAAAGGCTATTGCCAGTTATGTCCCGTGGTGCGGCAGTGTTGAATACTCTGATAGGTTCAAAGTTGGCGAATTATTTGAGCAAGTGGATTTTGGGTTATCAAGATTTGCCTTTGCTGAGTAAGCGTCAGCCCAAAGGCATGGAGTACGATTATGAAGTATTAAGTAAGATTAACGAGTCGCAAAGGGATAAACTGGTGCTGGTGGTACTCGATCCGTTTACTTGGTTTTATGAAGCTGAACTCATTGCAGCTGTCGTCAAGTTGGCGGATAAATTGGGGAAACAAGCTGTGCTGTTGCCCTATCATGAAAATGGCAAAACCAAGCATATAAAAGGGTTTTTACCTGAATTTAAGTCGACAGCGATAACTACCAGCGCCTTTTTGCAAAAAGCCGCCAGTCTAAACATCCCCATGATTGGTTTGGATTCAGCGATGGTATTTGTCTATGACGATGAGTATCGAAAAGTACTTACATCGCATGAACGCGGCGACTTTCAAGTTTTAACTGTACATGAATGGCTTAAACAACAGAACCTGTCAGATTTGAAGTTTACGGGATCTATTGCGACCTTGACGCTCTTACCTCATTGCAGCGAGGAAACGAATGCGCGTGCAAGTTCAGCGGCTTGGCAGCAGATTTTCAAAAAACTTGGTGTAGCGATTAAGAATCCAAATGTCGGATGCTGCGGTATGGCCGGAACTTTCGGCCACGAAAGCAAAAATCAGGTTGCATCAGAAACGCTTTATCAAGCGTCTTGGCAACAATACGTAAAGACTGAAGAAGTCGTGGCGACAGGCTTTTCGTGTCGCAGCCAAGTTAAGCGATTTGAAGGACAAAAACCCATGCACCCGGTTGAGTTTATTGCTGAGCATTTGTCGTAGTTGGTCTCGCGATTAGGCTTCGAAAGTATCAAGCTCATACCAATTAAAGCGGGCTTGATACTTCTATTGGATTGCTCAAAAGACGTTTAGAGCTTTTAGTCCGATTTAGATTGAGCTTCTTTTTTCTGCGTGGCTAAAAAATCCTCATATTGGGCTTGCATACGTGCAATATCAATATCTATGCGCACGTCCCAGCTTTGCCCAAGGTCTGATGTGCTGACAACTTGCCCTTGATCGCACAAGAAGAAGAGGGTTGAGCCTTGTGTTAGCTCGGCCAGCTTGGTGGTACAGTTGGCTTTGAGCTCGCCATGTGGTATCCACTTGGTTTTATTACTCGCATTTTCGATATCGGCGGTAATAATACGCAGTCTGCTTTTTTTACTTCCTTTGGCTACCTTTACTCTTCCCACCGTTGCAATTTGATTGTTGGGAAGCAGTGCTGGGAGAGTAGCGTCCGCTTTGGCATCGCCAAATAATCTTGTAGAGCGTTCTATTGTTTGCCAACTTTGTCCGTAATCAAGGGAAATGACCTGATCTCCAAATCCATCCCATTGGCTTACTTCAACAGCGATTAGCTCACCGGTTTTCAGTTGTGAGAATTTTTTGAAGCTTTTATATTTAGTTGCTTGCCAAGAGTTTGTGGCCTCATTAAAAGATAAAAGCTTGTTGTCGTTGATTATCTTCGGTTCACCTTGTGCGTCGAAGAACACGAAAAGGCCCCCATTTTGTACCAGCCAGTTATTGTTAGCCTTCTTTTTAAACTCGCCGATTTTTTGCCAATTGGTATCTGCATCCGCAAAACGATATAGCACATGCTGCTTTTCAGAGCTGGCCAGTGCATAACCAAATCCATTGGCGGTACCTAACCATACAAAGGCTTCTTTGGCTGAGATTGGCTGACTTGATTGCCATTGGTCGTTTTGTGATTTACTAAATAGTAAACCTCGCTCACTGCCAACCAGCAAGTTACCTCGAAAGTGTAAGCTTGAAGTGAGTTGGGATGATGTTGGGAGTGACTCTGTGGTCAAGTTTCCTTGTTTGTTGATTAAATGCAACAGGCCAAAGCGGGCTGCTAAAGCGTTTAACTCACTACCTTGCAAAGCAATGGCTCGTTCACCGTACGCATTTGCTTTGGAGAGTGAACCTAGTTTCGCTCTGAGCTCGGTAAATGGGTCTTCTTTCCAGGAGTTAATCGAAGAAAAGTCCATTGAACTTGCCAAGTTTTGATAATGATGTTTTACAAATGGCGCTAAGTCTGTATCGCCACTGAGGCGAGTGACGTAAGCGCGTTGCTCTGAACGATTGCTCCAAAACGAAGGTTCTTTGGTATTTAACAGAGGTTGAAAAACGATTGTGCCCAAGTTAGTCAGCTGTGTTGCCTTCACTTCAAATACACCAGCGGATTGAAACACAGGCATGGTGATCCAAGAAGACATATTACCGTCATTATAGTAACTATACAGTGACCCAATGAGATACTCACCTTCGGGCATTGCACCGACAAATAATTGGCTTGATACTGTGCCTTTTGAATTTGGTCTTAAACTGAAGTACTCATGTTCCCAATCAACGGCCTCTGGATCAAATGTTTTGCCCTTTTTAAGTGCTTTCTCTTTGGCTTTAGCGATGGCTGCTTGTTTTCTTTGCTCTTCGTTATCGATCCGGATAATAATGACTTCGCCCCAATTGGGGTGCAAATTTCCGAGCCTGTCGGTGTTATTGATTAGCTCAAGCGCTACAACTCCCTGGCCTAATTTCAAGGGTTGTTGATCGTTTAGTTGGGTATTCTGTATGGGGTTGCTTGATTGGCAGGCGGCTACTAATACGGTCATTGCCAAGACCAAGCAAATTCGAATTATGTTTCCACGCATTTAGTTTGCTCCATTAAAGTTTTCGCTATTGTAACTAATTAATTACATTTGAAAAGTTCAGCCTTCATATTTTTCAATAAAGGTAAATAGTTCCCATAAATTGGTTATGAAAAACGAAAGGTATCCGACAGCATCCAATATAATAAAAGTCATAGTTAGACTTAATATTCACTCGGTTTCATGGTGCATAAGCTGGCAAACTATCTTATTGGTCTGTACGGGAAGCTGCTCTGCCAAATACAGAAGAATCGTGCTGACGAGAGGTAGGCCATAATTAGAGTAGGTAAAAGTCGGTAACGCCACTTGAACCTTATCTTTTAAAGAGTTAATTGTTAAAAACTATCATTTTTAATAGAACAGGTGTTTGTTAATATTTGTTGAGGTTATAATAAAAATACTGTTTTTAACAGTGTGTTGTTTCTGGCTGGTTGTTTTTTATATTTTAATTTAAAAGCCATGCACAGCATGGCTTTATCTTTAAGTGCTTATTTTTCTATTGATATAGTCGGTATTTTAAAGTGTTATTTATCACTCAAGAGCGTGGCAAGAATATTCGCCTGAGTGGCGGTCGGCACCACCAGCGATTTTGTCCGTTTTAAATTTTTGAATCTCTTTGTTATTTAGAGAAAGTTTTTTTATGATCGTTTTGTTTAATTTCATTTTCAATATTCCTTATTTTAACCCGATTCGTATAGGGTTTTTAAAACGTATCAGAGCTGGTTTTTGAAATCAATGTTTTTATTATTCTATATTGTTCTTGTTATTTTTCGTGAGGGGCGTAAAAGTTATAAAAATAATTTTATTCTTGAGGTGTAGTCGCATTTTAGCGTTTCTAGGGGTTATGTTTTAGAACATGAGATGAGAGATTCATGCCTGAAAAACTATCTACTAAATAATGGTGTTTAAAAATTATGAAAAATCACACTTTTTAAAAGACGAATTTAAGGTGAGAGTGTTTGGTTTATGTTCTTTCGTTGCCGTAATCTTTTTTAAAAGTTAATAATCTCATTGGGTGTGTGTATGGTTATTTTCCTAATGCCTGAGTATGGTTTTAAAGTTGATGGTGTTCTAGTTTTTAAATGAAGGTTGAATAATATAAATTAATTAATAAGCTCGTAAGTTATCTAGCTTTTTTATACTGCGTCGTTAATAGTGAAAGGTAGTGCGAGTAAGTTAATCAATACATTCTTAAATAGTTATCCTTAGTAACATAACTCTGTATCAGGGGCGAGGAAGCAAGTAACATGAAAAAATTCGGTGGGCTTTTAAAGGAGATGTTGTTCGTTGACCAGCGGCAAATTAAACCATATTGATATCTTACCAATTATCAAGCAGGTTATAAGGCTATTCTAGCTTTGATTTTTATGTATCATTCAAACAATATCAATCTTTGCATGTGTTGTGTTAAATTGAGTGAATTGAACATTTCCAATGAAAAGTTGGGTGAGTTTTAGAAGGGGAATAATGCGATTTTTATATGTTCTGGATCCGATGTGTGCATGGTGTTATGGGTTTCAGCCTGAGTTGGAAGAGTTTTTGTCCAAACACCCTTCAGTAGAGGTTGATTGGGTTATGGGAGGGCTCGCTCCTGATAATAAGCAGCCAATGGAACCAAGTTTAATGCAAACAATTGCTTCATACTGGCATCAAATAGAGCAGCGGACTCAGGTGACATTTAATCATGACTATTGGGAACTAAACACGCCTTATCGATCTACTTACCATGCATGTCGTGCAGTCATCGCGGCACAGAGTTTAAAAGATAAATGTGCGCAACTTATGGTTAGGGCGATCCAATCTGCATACTATCAGCAAGCACAGAACCCTTCTCTAGAAGAAACGCTTGTGGCATGTGCAAACTCACTGGGACTTGAGAAGTCTCAATTTTTGGCAGTATTGAATTCGAATGAAACCGAGTCCCAGCTGCAGCAGCACTTAGATATTACGCGTCAACTACAAGTGAGTGGCTTTCCTGCTTTATTTTATATCTCTGATGCCAATCAACTATTTCCCTTAGCAATTGGCTTTTGCCAAGCTGAAGATTTGGATGAACGTTTCAACAAGGTGATTGCGGGGATCTAATCGTAAAAATCGTGCTAAGACGCAAAGAACTATTTGGCATATCTAGTTTGAAAAATAGCACCCATTAAGTGTTAAAACCTAACTTTTAAAATTTTTCTTTTAAATAGTTAATGCTTATTTTATTTTAATGTCAGATAACTATCTGATAAGAGTAATTAAGTTTTATTTCTTCTATTTTTATAAATGCTGTAATAATGCTTTCATTTCAAAAACTTAAATTAGGCTGTCGCTGGAAAGGCGATAAAACTGACAACTTAAGGAAAAAGAAATGAAAAGCTATATTAAAGCTCTATCTGTTGCGGCAGTACTTTTTGCAGCTCAATCTCAAGCAGCTGTTGTATTTAATTGCTCAGGTTATGTAAAAAATGTTTTCTCAAAAGGAAATAACACTTATGAGGTTCGATACTCTCGCTATTCAGATGGTGGTTTCGAACTAGAGCCGGTTATTATCTACCCAGAGCAAACATATTTACTAGGGCCTGTTTTAGAAGCTGTGCGTCAATCTAAAGAAAACCAAGTTAAGTACACGCTAGTTGTAGAAAACCGCGACAGCGGTAGCCGCAAGTGCCATGATGGCGAAAGTGAAAACGCGCTACTAGCTATCACTAAGTACTAATATTGAATATTTAAAAGGTGCGTGATGATGCACCTTTTTGTATTAAAAGCAGTAAACTTGTTGCTGCGGCCCCAATCACTAATTCAAGCGTGTTTTATTTTGATAAAGCCCTAGGCATTTTTATGGCCTTAATATACAACCATTGCATTGTATGTTGGTAATCATCGGGGAGTGCCTTCATCGCGAGGTGTAGAGTTCTTTGCGCGTCGGTGAGAGTTAGGTGGGGGAGGCTTTTGTTCGCAATAGCTGGGATTTTATAAAACTCTATCCAGTCAGTTTTAGTGACGATTACCCGCTTAGTGAGCACTTCTGGTACGCTAAAACCATGGCTTTTGATAATATCAATAAGCTTGTTTTGGCAGTACTTTTTCGCAGCACCTCGGTGGACTTTATTTGAAAAGCCACCAAGTGCTAGTTGTTGATCTATCAACTGGTACCTTAATTTATCTTGCGTGCCATCTTGTAGATCCCATTCTGAAAAGTTCACAAGCAACCCGCCATTACATTTCAATTGAGCTCGAATGCGTGAAAGCGTGTCTTCAAAATCAAACATCCAAAATGCAGAGTTGGCCAAAAAGCAGCACTGTGAATTTGACTCGAATTGAATATGTTCAGAGTTAACAGCAAGGTACTTTGCATTTGGATGGATGTTATGGCGTTTTGCGACCTCTATCATACCTGTGGCGGCATCCGTGCAAGTTAGTTGTCTATGCGGTTTTCCCCTTAAAAGGGCATTTGCAATTAAATTAGAGGAGCCACAGCCTAAATCTACAAAGTTTTTATAATCATACTTGTCCAAGATTTCAGCGCTGAACTTGGCCGTATCTCGATAAAAGCTAATTTTAGGGGCCGATTTGGCATATTGCTCTGCGCTTTTACTCCAAATACATTGACTCATTAAATTCTCCTTTTCTAACATGGTATTTGTTTTATTAAGTGATAAAAGATGAGTTGATTTGGGATGTTAATTCGGACAAAGAAGGTGCTAATTGATTCTAATCACTTAGGATGATGTAATTTATATTTTTCTATTTTATAGGCTGGTTTGTACAAAAGTATGGATACGCTTATTTGAGCATCTTAGTAAAAGAGCTGTTATCAAAAACTTTGTGAGTGTGAACATTGTACTTCATGTTTTAAAAGTTCTAGTTTGTCGAAGTATAGCGGTAACTGTTTGTTTTAAATGGTTTTATAAAGGCGTTCTTTAACACAAAGCCAATAACCTAAGCTACCTTAGTTAGGTAAGCATCTAGATTTTCAAAATAAACAAGTGATAACCAAATTCATTGGCGTATTGAGTGCATAAATTCACTTCTTCATCTATATCGCGAAGCGCTGCTGAGTTGGGCAGATCTTTTTTAAGTGCGGAGACACGGCTTTGTAAGGGGGCGTAATAGTTCTCCCAAGCTTGATTGCTCTGCTCAAAGTGTGTTGTAAGTTTATATCCTGCTTTGCTAATTTGCGCTAACCGCGTTTCAACATTCTGCATATCAGGGTAAGCTTTTGACCAATATTCCAATGCGTCACGACTTGGTGTATCAACTTTCCAAACTAAATCACTGAATACCAAAGCGCCGTGCTGAGCAATAAATGGCTTCCACTGTTTTAACGCGTTCTCAACGCCCATAATATACGCGCTGCCTTCGGACCAAATTAAATCAATACTCTCGGTCGCAAACTTGAGTTCTGTCATGCTAATACACTGGGTTTGTAATCTATGGGTAAAGCCTTGATGCTTAATACGCTGTGATAATGTGTTGAGGGCGGGCTGCTCATTGTCGACAGCGATAACTTGTGCTTGCGTATGTTTTATTAATAGTTCAGTTGCATACCCTTTTCCACAACCAATGTCTAGGATAGTGGTGAGCTCGGAGGGGACAAAAGATAAAGCTTTGAGTGTATCTTCATCACTGCCAGGAGCCCAGCGAGAGAGACCTGAAAATACAGTCATAAAATCAGCCATATATACGTCATGTTCATTCATATCTTTTGATAACCATTTTAGTCTGAGTGCTTCTTTTTCACTGAAACCTTGATTTATGAGCCAGCTGAGGTGGGCATCTGGCGCGATAGCGCTCAATTCTTCATGCCAACCTTGTTGTGGAGTATCACCTAATATAGCGAGGAGTAAGTCATGAGCTTGTTGCTTTTGCTGTATCTCGCTTTGTAAAGTCGCTAATCGGTCTCGTAATAATTGGCTGTTAATTTTGGCATCAAGGCAAGCTTTACACTCTTTGATCGTTAAACCGCCTGCGAGTAGTTTTTGAATTAACCGCACCCGTTGGACATCTTTGTCAGAATAGACTCGATAGCCGTTGCTAAGTCGTTTTGCACAGAGCAGTTGCTGCTTTTCATAGTAAAGTATTGCAGTGCGAGAAAGCCCCACGGACTTTGCGAGTTCTGAAATCTTATACACGTATGCTTGCCTATCTATATTCAACTGCGCTTAGTTTAAAGTATAAAGCGATAGACAGGTCAATTGGCAAATAATATGTTTGAATGATGTTTGGTGAAAATGTCAAAAATAAAAAGGGGCTTAATTGCCCCTTATATTTGTTTATGCGTTTAAGAAGCTAAGGTTTTTAGGCCTGTGCCGCTTTGTTCAATATTAAAAAAGTCCATTGTGCCATTCATGCTATTGGCTTGGTCTGCCATCGATTGACCGGCAGCGGTTGCTTGTTCAACCAGCGCCGCATTTTGTTGAGTCATTTCATCCATCTGTGTGATCGCACTATTGACCTGAACTATACCTTCAGATTGCTGTTTTGATGATTCGGTTAAATCTTGCATCATAGCGCGCACTTTTGAAGTCGCTTCAACAATTTCTAGCAGGGTTTCCCCCGATTTATTGACCAATGAAGTACCTTCTTCAACTTTGGTTTGGCTGTCTCTGATCAAATCCTTGATCTCTTTTGCCGCTTCAGAAGAGCGCTGTGCAAGGTTTCTAACTTCCCCTGCAACCACTGCAAAACCTCGGCCCTGCTCACCAGCTCTTGCGGCTTCTACCGCGGCGTTCAGCGCCAATAGATTTGTTTGGAAAGCAATTTCATCTATCACACCAATAATTTCAGAGATCTCTTTACTAGAGTCATTAATTTCTTTCATTGCCGTTACAGCCATATTGACGACTTGACCGCCTTGCTCAGCTCGGCGCTCGGCATCAAGGGAGAGCTCATTGGCGTTTTCTGCCCGTTTACTGCTTTGTTTCACACTGTCGGTCATGGCTTCCATACTGGATGAAGTTTCTTCAAGGCTTGAGGCCTGTTCTTCGGTACGTTGGCTTAAGTCCATATTACCTTGTGCAATCTCATTGGCGCTCTGAGAAATACTACCAGCGGACGAGCGAATACTAGATATAATTTCTGTGAGCTTGTCTGCAGTGGTGTTAGTATCTTCTTTGAGTTTACCAAATTTACCTTGATACTGATTGGTGATACGTTTACTTAAATCGCCATGGGCAAGGGCGCCGAGCATGTGCATGACATCGTCCAAAGCCACCTCTACCGTGCCGAGTAGGTCGTTAAGCCCCTGACTTAAGTTACCAAAGAAACCTGACTTACCTGTTGGATCAATTTTTTTACTTAAATCCCCCTGAGATGCAGCTTGCACGATCTCATCTATTTCTTTTTCAATATTTACCTCGGCGGTGCGGTCAACCCACTCCAGTACTGTCCCGATGCGTTTGCCATCTACTGAGATAGGGTTTGCTGTGAGGGCAAAGACTTTATCGCCGATATGCTCAACACTGCGATGTGTATCTTGCAGGTTTTCAAAAACTAGGCGTTGCTGTTCTGGCTCTAGGTAAAAGTCATGGATTGCAAAACCGATTAGATTGTTCGCCTCAAATACACCCACGTGCTGTTTAATATCTCGTTCAGATTCTGACATCATATTTTGCAGTGCGTTGTTGGCATATATGATATTGAGTTCTGGATCTGCGATCATGACGTTGCCAGAAACGCTATCGAGTGCATATTTGACCCGAGCGTTTTCGGAGGCAATCCGAGACTTTTCGCGCTCAAGAGCTAACCACTGGGTTTTATCTTGCCACTCGATAACGGTACCGACACGTTCTCCCTCAACTTTTACTGGGCTGGCGACAATGCTGAAGGTACGTCCTGCGATAACAAACTCGCTTTGGTGGCTAGTGGTCAAGTTGTCAAATTCAGCCAATAAATTTGTAAAGTGTGCAAAGTAATGGTCTATTGGGTTGTGTTTTATGGACTCAGGATCAAAGCCAACGAGTTCGCTTTCAATGTCTTTTTCAGCAGCTCTAAACATTTGTTCTAAAGAACTATTTAAGTAAATTACTTGATATGTATCGTCAGTTATCATCACTTGGCCTGACGAGCCATCGAGGGCGTATTTTACACGCGCATTTTCTGACGCGATTTGAGCTTTTTCTTTTTCGTTGGCAAGCCACTTAGTTTTGTCTTCCCACTCGTATACAAGGCCTACGACGTTACCATCTACGATTACAGGACTTGCTACAATGTCGAATGTTCTGCCTGCGATATTCAATTCAGCGTTGTAGCTATCGCTTAGGTGCTGTACAGCGTCTTCTACCTCAGAGAAGTCAGGCAAAGATTGACTGAGCGGGTGGTTAAGCAGCAACTTACTGTCAAATTGTGCATGAACAGAACAAATATCGGTACTGGCAACATCAAACATGGCGTAAATGGCATCATTTAAATAGATCACCTGATTGTTTGTATCGGTTATCATTACACAGGCACTGGCATTGTCTAGCGCGCTTTTGATACGGGCATTTGTACTCGCAATTCGTTTTTCTTCACGTTCTTTTTCTCGTATTTGGCGCAGGCTCTCTCGCATTGCCATCATAGATTTGAAAACACCTTTTGGCGTGCGTCCATCGTATTGTTCATCAAGGTCACCGCGAGAAATGGCGAGTGCCACTTTTTCAAGCTCACTCGGGTCCTTGCCCAGCTGAGCCATGACATTTCGTGTTAGTACAAACACAATGCATCCACTCAGCACCAATGCAATCACAAAGGTAACGAGGATATTGCCAACAGCTGACTCGTTTTCATCTTTAAGTCTAGGCCCAAGTTGGTCTTGATCTGTCTTCACCGAGAGTTTTAGATCATCAACCAACTTAGCAAACTTAGGACCGAGCATATCTAAGGTATTGGTTACCTTATCGTTGCGATCTACAATGATATCGTGAACACTCAAATATGCTTCTTTGTATTGTGCTTCTAAACCTCTCACTCGGTCGATTATGTCACGATTGGCTGCCGTATTTGTAAGCTGCTCTATCAAATCCATTTGTTGCTCAAAAGCGCTAAATTCTTGTTTAACCCGTTGATCAGCGCTCTCATCGTTGCTCTCGAGATATTTAATGACATATAGCCTCCCCAGCAGTAAATTCCGCATGGCGACGCCGGTTAAGTAAGCTAGCTGGGTGTTATTGCTTTCCGATGCACTAAACATTAACTTGGTCAGTTCCCTTTCCATTTGCGGACCAATTACGTTCAACTTATTGAATACCAAATCATTACGTTGTACTCGATAAGATTTAATCAAATCGAACGTTTCGTTATACACCGCGATTTTGGCGATGAGCTCGCGTACCATCTGAGCGCGTTCAGGTTTGTTGATTTCTCGTGTTGCATCATCAAGTAGGCTCTCTACTTGATTAAAATATTCGTCATATTGTTGTATGTCTTTTTCGCTACCAGTGAGCAAAAAGTCTTTCACATTCATGCGAACCATCAGCATGTTAGATTGCAAAATACCTGCAAGATTGCTGTCTCGAGCAAGCTCTCGATAATCTTTAAAACCATCGGATGCTATTTTGAGAGCAAAGTAGGAAATAAAGCCAATCACGGCTAACGTGATCATTAAGGCTGAAAAAGCAGCTATTAGCTTCGCGCGCAGTGTAGAAATGATATTGAAATGTATGGAATTAGCCATATTAAAATTCCCTTATACCGCAGGAGTTGCGTGAAATAAAAAAGTCCTGAACTCAAGTATAGAAGCTAAATCGCAATGCGTTTTATTATTGACAATAGAAGTGACCAGTTGGCTGGGATATAGCCCAGAATAGAGTGCTCAAAGAATTGAAATTTCTGAATAAGAATCTGATTTTATTGAAGTAAACTGTTCAGTCGAGAGAGTTGGCAGTTTAAATCTAGATTAGCATTAAGTGGTGACACTGAGCTTAGCAACTTCGTATTTTTGATAGGAAGGAAGAAATTAAGATGCAGTGTAATAGGCTGTTACCTTGAATTTCTGGTATTTAAATTAAGCGTATGATATCAAATCGTATATGTATTTGTTTCAGGAGCAAACACGCTGTGAGTAGTATAGTGACAATTAGGCTGGCAAAGGACGACGAAATCCACTGGGTAAATGATCAATATCAACGAGTCGGGTTTAAATTATCCAGTATCGACAGCGATGTTATTGCAATCGCGCTTATTGAAGGTCAAAAAGTAGGAGTTGGGCGAGTTCAACAAATTACAGAGCATGCTGCGGAATTAGGGGGGATGTATGTAAATCCAGACTTTAGAGGTGTGGGGGTGGCTGCTAAGTTGGTGGCATTTTTGGTCGACAATGCTTCACAATATGCCAGTGTGTATTGTTTACCATTTGCCCATCTTGCTAAATTTTATGGAAAATTTGGGTTTATGCCTGTAGAGGCTGGTGAACAACAAGTGCCTGATATCGTATTAAGTAAACACCATTGGTGCAATGAAATATACGAGCACGAGACACTATTGTTCGTCAAAAACAGTGAAAATTCATAAATGGCGATCTTATGGATGAGCAAGAAATTAGGCTGTTGTTAACGCAGCTATTAATGCCAATCGTTCAGTTTAATGAGTATGAAATAGAGTTGGCACTTGATTTGTTTTCATTTAAAACGTTTGAGTCAGAGGCGCACGTTTTTGTTAGTCAGGATATTGTAACAGAAGTGCATTTTGTATTATCTGGTCTTGGCCGTTATTACTACTTAGACCGTGACGGAAAGGAGTTCAATAAGTCTTTAGTGAAGCAAGGTGGTGCATTCACTAGCATTGGGTCGCTTGTAGATAGTAGCCCGAGTCCATTTTATGCCCAGGCGCTAACTCAATGTAAAATAGCATCAATACGATACGACGAACTCGTAGCCCTCGCAGAAGATAATCCCAACTGGGGTCGATTTGTACGAAGGCTTTACGAGCGATTAGCGCTTAAGAAAGAGCGTCGTGAAGCCAGTTTTCTGTTATTGGATGCGCAGCAACGATACGAACAATTCCTAATGGATTTTGGCAGCGAAAGCGAAAATATTGCGCTCAATCAAGTTGCTATGTACCTTGGTATTACGGATGTGAGCTTGTCTCGAATTAGAAAAAAGATGGGCTTAACTTAAGTTAAGGCAATATGTGGGGCAACAAATTATTGTTGTGCTTTTATCGACAGGAAGCATGACATGCGAAAACTACTGCCACCGCACTTATATCTTATTACTCTAGCAGCGATGGGAATGACCAGCTGGTTGTTTTCTTCTGCGCCTTTAGTATCTTATCCATACAATTTAATTGGCTTACCTATTGCTGTTTTAGGCATTGTATTGTCCAGCCTAGCGAAAAAAACCTTTTCTCAGTTGAAGGCGAATGTACTGACTTTTAACGAACCAAACCAGCTTGTCACACACGGCGCATTTCAATACTCTAGAAACCCTATGTATTTAGGGTTTGCAGTATCTTTGCTGGGTTTTAATATTTTGATGGGAGCCAGTTTATTATTTCAGCTCCCATTACTTTTATTTGTTGTGATCACAGATTGTTGGTATATCCGCTTTGAGGAGCATGCTATGCATAAGAAGTTTGATAAAGAGTACGTACTATACTGCGCTCAAGTAAGGCGTTGGCTGTAAAAATATAATCGGAAATTATGAGGGAGTAGGGTGGTCACTGTGAAGTGACAGCTCAATAAGGGTAATGAAGCACGTAGTAACATTGAGAAAATTAAAAAAGACAGACCAAATATACTTGGTACGCCACCTGAATGACGCACAGGTGATACAATATTTATCAGATAGGATCCCGCAACCTTATACGCAGCAAGACGCTAGCTGGTGGTTGGAAGTTGGGTGCGAGCAAAATGCAATAAACCGGGCAATAGAGGTCGATGGCCAGTTCTGTGGCGTAATTGGGGTGTATCTTCCTGAAGGTGATATGCTGCGAGCTAGTGCAGAGATTGGATATTGGGTTGGCCATGAATTCTGGGGAATGGGGATAGCAACACAGGCGGTAGTGATGTTTTCAACCATAGTATTTAACGAATCGGACGTAGTTGAATTGAGTAATCCCGTTTCAGCCCCTAACAAAGCATCCATCCGCGTTATGGAAAAAGCGGGGTTTAAGTTAAAGCAGGTGAGCAAGAAAACGGCCAAACATCAGCAGTGCTTTTTTGATGAGCATGTGTATTCGCTCAACCGCTCTGCTTTCCTCGGAACAGTCTAACAGGAGTGAACAAAGCGACCTTGAGCTCAACAGGTCGCTTGTTTATTACTTAATTGATCATAGCACTATTGCGGTATACAAGCTTGCGGATGAGTACATGCCCAAATAGAGCGACATGCAGCGCGTGTTTCTACTTGAGGCTTTCCGCCAGCAACATTAGGTGTAAGGTCTTTGTCCAAAGGACGGTTATTAGAAAGGTTTTTTAATGCGTTTTTTTTCATTGTTAATTTCATTTGTATCTCCTTGATTTGTACTAAATTGTACCTTTACAAAGCTAACGAATACTTAAGCTTGATTCAATGCAAATACATGAACTGTTACATTCATTGGGTATTTGGGGAGTGAATAATCTATTTGAAGTCATCTGTAAAAATATGTGTATTTGCTGATTTTTTTATGGACGCTCTTAATGAATTGTTTTATATACTTTCTTTTTATTGAACAATTGATTGTATTGATTAGCGGCAATTGATGAGAAGTTATTTTCCTAATTGTTACAGTTTATTTCCATATAGGCATAATTGAAATATTTCATCCGACTGACACGATATAGCGCTCGTGATACAATCGCCCGTCAAATTTATTGGTAGTATTTCTGCCGTTTGTAGAGAGTTAAATAGTATGAGTGAGTCGTTTGCAGCGATTGGATTAGTAAACCCTAAATCGCCTACCAATGTTGGAGGAGTGCTGCGTGCCGCAGGGTGTTATGATGCAAATGCTGTATATTTTAATGGTAACCGATACGCAAAAGCTGCCAAGTACCATACGGATACGAAAAATATTGCCGACAATATCCCAATCCAACAAGTAGACGATCTTACAAGCTTAAAAATAGCAGGCAGAGCACTTGTGTGTGTCGAGCTAGTTGAAGGCGCGACGCCATTACCTCAATTTATCCACCCTGAAAACGCGCTTTATGTTTTCGGCCCTGAGGATGGCAGCTTGCCACAAAATATTGTTGATGCAGCAGATGCAGTCGTTTATGTACCTACAACGGGGTGTATGAATTTGGCAGCAACTGTTAATGTCTTGTTGTATGATCGTATGGCGAAGCGCTCGACAAACTTTGATAAAAACCAGATTTTAGCAAGCCGAGATACCAATAACCGCCTAACGGTAGGGTAATTCCGAATGTGAAGGGCGTTATTGAGCAGATAAATTGAGTGTCGTATGTTTGTTTGCTGCAATGATAGTTAATAGGCAGCAGTAAAAGCCGCGCAATGACGCGGCTTGTGTATATTTATCCGAGGTCAAACCTGTCTAAGCGCATAACTTTAACCCAAACTTTGACAAAGTCATTGGCGAATTTTTGTTTGGCATCGTCAGATGCGTATACCTCAGCGATGGCTCTTAATTCAGAGTTAGAACCAAAAATTAAATCAACAGAACTCGCCTGCCATTGTTGCTTACCCGTTTTTCTATCAAAACCCAGATAAATCCCCGGTTGTGATTTAGATTTCTGCCACTTGGTACGCATATCTAACAAGTTTACGAAAAATGCATTGTCTAAGCTGCCAGGGGTGGTGGTAAGCACACCTGTTTTAGAGTTGTCGGTGTTTGTTTCAAGTACACGCATGCCACCTAAAAGTACAGTCATCTCCGGGACTGACAAACCTAGCATATTGGCTTTATCGACGAGCATTTTTGTTGGCGACATATATGCATCGCTGTGATAGTAGTTCCTGAATGCATCGGCTTTTGGCTCTAAATAATTGAACGACTCTATGTCTGTTTGGCGCTGTGTTGCATCGGTTCTGCCGGGAATAAATGGCACGGATACAGACAGCCCCGCTTTGTTAAGTGCATTTTCAAGTCCAGTCGCGCCAGCAAGGACAATCACATCAGCTAGAGAGACTTGGCGGCTTACACGTTTGTTAAATTGAGTTTTGACTTGCTTTAATTTTGCGAGCACCTTTTTCAGTTGTAGAGGGTTGTTGACGGCCCAGTGATTTTGTGGCGCAAGTTGGATCCGTGCGCCATTAGCTCCGCCTCGCATATCTGTTATTCGATGGCTCGACGCTGCTGCCCAAGCGGTTTCTATTAGATCCGAGTTGGGTAATCCGGTTCGTTTGATGGCGGTTTTCAAGGCCTCAATATCTTTTGGCGTGATAATGTCTCCTTCATGAGGAGGGATTGGGTCTTGCCACGTAAGAGCAACTTGAGGAATTTCGCTGCCCAAATAGCGAGCTCTTGGTCCCATATCTCGGTGTGTGAGCTTAAACCACGCCTTAGCAAAGGCCAGTTCATACTCTTTAGGATCAGTACGGAATTTTTCGATAATTTGACGAAATGCAGGATCTTCTTTCAAGGCGAGATCTGTGGTGAACATTATCGGTGCGCTGCGTTTATTTTTGATATGTGCATCAGGTACTAGGTTGGCAGCTGCTGGGTTGTCAGGGATCCACTGAATTGCACCAGCAGGGCTGGTTGTTTGCACCCAGTTAAAATTCATGAGGTTGTCCAAATAATTGGTTGACCACTGTGTAGGAGTGACTGTCCATGCACCTTCAAAGCCGCTGGTACTGGTATCAGCACCTTTACCGGAACCACATTTATTTTTCCAACCGAACCCTTGTTGCTCTGTTGGGGCGGCGGCCGGCTCTTTACCAATACAATCGTTAGGTTTTTTGGCCCCATGGGCCTTGCCAAAGGTATGGCCTCCGGCAATCAATGCGACAATTTCTTCATCGTTCATCGCCATGCGGCCAAACGATAGGCGAATATCTGCGGCAGCTAACAGAGGGTCGGGTTTGCCATGTGGGCCTTGTGGATTCACGTAAATCAACCCCATTTCGACGGCTGCCAGTGGACCTTTGAGTTTGCCTTTTTTGTCGCGCCGCTCATCCACTAAGAACGTGGTTTCTGGACCCCAGTAAACTAGATCAGGTTCCCAATCATCGCTTCGTCCGCCAGCAAATCCGATAGTTTTAAAGCCCATAGATTCGAGCGCAACATTACCGGACAGGACCATTAAATCAGCCCATGAAAGCTGTTTTCCATACTTTTGTTTAACAGGCCACAGTAAGCGCCTTGCTTTGTCTAAGTTGGCATTATCAGGCCAGCTATTAAGTGGGTTAAAACGTTGCTGTCCGCCAGCAGCTCCGCCACGACCATCATGCACGCGGTACACACCAGCACTGTGCCAAGCCATACGGATCATTAAAGGGCCATAGTGTCCCCAGTCTGCTGGCCACCAATCTTGCGAGTCAGTTAGGGTTGCTTTGATATCGGCTTTCACCTGCGTTAGGTCGAGCTTGATAAATTCCTTTCTGTAATCATAGTTTTCACCATACGGGTTGGATTTGATGCCATGTTGTCGAAGTGGGCTGAGGTCCAACTGCTCAGGCCACCAGAACTGATTTGTTTTTATTTGAGTTGCAGCAGTGGAGGCGGTGGCTGTGTTTGCAATTGCCATCGCGATACCTGTTGCAAGTGTGATCAATTGAGTACGCATAAATTAAGCTCCAAAAGGGTTATTTAGACCCGCCAAACGGTTCTAAGTGGTGACCTTTTAGAGCCTAAGTGGACAGCTAACAATTGAAAAATTGAATAACTTAAAGATAGTTATCAGTTTTTTAGAATGTTTAAAGAGTGTTCAATAGAATGAGTTTATCTCTTTGAATCTTATAGTTTTATTTTTTATACATCGTTTTGTCTTTATAGTTTTGATTGAAAAGTGTTCATTTTGGCGGGTGCATATATGAATTTATTGATTAAACTAGTCAAAATAATCAATAAAAAAGAACGTAATAATGGTTTCTATAAAACAAATTGTCTATGCACTGGCTGTTGAGAAAACACTGCATTTTAAAAAAGCAGCAGATGCATGCCACGTTTCACAATCTACGCTCAGTACTGCGATCCATGAACTGGAAAAACAATTGGGCACAGTGATTTTTGAGCGCAATAATAAACATGTTTTCGTGACACAGCAGGGGCAACTGCTCTTAGATAAAGCGCGTAAAATAAAGCTCGAAGTAGACGAGTTTATGATGTTATCGCAATTGAATAATTCACCGTTGTCTCGGTCCATGAAAATAGGTGTGATCCCAACAATTGGACCTTTTTTACTACCAAAAGTCCTCCCAGAAGTTCGGCGACAATACCCTGAATTTAAGTTGAAAATCATAGAAGAACAGTCCCATGTATTAACTGATATGTTACGTCAGGGTGAGTTGGATGCGGCTATTCTCGCTTTGCCATACCAGATTGACGGGTTAATGGCTTTTAACTTTTGGCAAGAAGATTTTTATTGGGTGAGCCACAAAGATGAAAGTGGCGCAAGGCTGCAAGAGATCACCAGTGAGCAATTCGATATCGCAAAATTGATGTTGCTCAAAGATGGGCACTGTTTAAAAGACCATGCGTTGAGCGCGTGCAATTTACCGCAAGACCAGAAAGATACCTCATTTGATAGTACAAGCTTACATACGCTCATTCAGATGGTTGCAGGCAAGATTGGCACGACTTTAGTGCCTCAAATGGCACTAGACCAGCTAGTCAAAGGAGAGTCAGAGCTAGTTGCACTGCATCTCAATGAGCCTGGGCCACATCGCACGATTGCGATGGTTGTGAGGCCTAACTATGTTCGAACAAACGATATCACGATACTTCAAAAGCTGTTTGAAAAGGAACTTAGCAAGCATTGTGTAATGAGCTATTGCGGTATATAAAACCTGTTGTTTAGGCCTCGTTTTAGTCGTTGCCCCCGAATTTGTGTGATGCGCTGATGAAATGATTCTTGTTGTGTACTAACTGGTTGTTACGCATTTAGCTTATTGGTAACGCCTAGCTACATCAAAGTATGGAAAAGTAACACTCAATAACAACTCGCTTGGATTGTTGCCAATATACTCTGACTCAAAGCCTATTGGAGGAGAGTATAGTGAAGTTAATCAACAGTTTAGTACTATCAATTGCAGTATCGGTTTTAGCCGGGTGTAGTAATGATGATACCTACACCGCCGATGTAAGTGCGATCAATTTGGTCAATAGTGAAATCGATGTTTATTGGCAGTTTGATAAAGAGCGAGATGAAATGTCTTTATCTAATGGCAATGGAATGTTGTTTGGCGATAAGTCGGCTGAAAAGCTCTTAATCCAGGATAATACGGATGGAGACGTGTTTTCATTTTATGCAGTCAAAGGTAATTCAAAAGAGACTGCGATTGAATCTACGCGGTTCCGTTTTTCTAAACATGGTGACTATGTAGTATACAGCTATGGTCGCTTGGATAACGACTCGGCACAGGCTGCGCAGTTAGATGCAGTTAAAATCTATGATGGAGAAATAGCGACGAGTAAATACCGCGTCATTGTTGTTCATACTTATGTGGCTGATATGGGCAAGGTTGATGTGTATATGGGAGACCAAAAACTCGTGGAAGATCTGGAGTATGGCGAGGCAACCGAGTTTGTAGATTTATCGATTGATTTAAATGAATTGATTGTCGTCAAAGCAGGCCAAGGTGCAAACACTGATACACCAATAGCCAAAATTACACTGTCTCCACAAGCTGGAGATATTCATTTAGCTTATATTACAACGACTTCTGAGAATGAAGGTAATATTAAATCGTTCAACGTAACCCCTGCAAAATAGCACTATCGCCTGTGTCTCGATACCCCGCACTTTAAAAGTGATTACCTAACAAAGCGGCTTGTGCCGCTTTTTTGCGCACCTTTAAATTAAATTCTTAAAAATAGAATGTTCAACTCTAATATGGCTAATTTTATTCCTAAAAAAAGATAGTAAACTTGTTTGCAAGTAAGGCAGTTATGCCAGATGAAAAAATTTAAGCTTAGGAGCAATACAATGAATTTAGTGAATATCATTTCAAACAACGATAGTTTATCCAATACCGCCAGCTTATTAGGTCGCATTGGTTTATCAGTCATATTTATCTTAGCTGGCCTGAACAAAATCCAATACTTTGATGGCAACGCACAGTATCTTGCATCAGGTGGTTTGCCTGAGTTTTTACTTCCACTGGTGATTGTGTTTGAGTTGATTGGTGGTTTATTTATTCTAGCTGGAGCGCTAACACAACTGACAGCTTTAGCCTTTGCTGGGTTTTGTGTAGTGAGCGCGTTGCTATTTCATAATAATCTTGCCGATCAAATGCAGTTTTTTATGTTTTTTAAAAATATTGCAATGGCTGGTGGCTTTCTAGCCTTGGCATCTGCTGGTGCTGGTCGTTTTAGTGTCGATTATAAGTTAGCAAACGCTAAATGATACGAGTAGGGCCAACTCAATGGCCCTTGATACTTAAGGTTATGTTGGTAATTTAAATTTGTGAACGTGGCATAGTATTTTTAGCAATATATGTAGATTACCAGTGGGTGTTGAAGAGTATATTAGGAGCAAAGCAATGGGTTTATTAGTAAACGGACAATGGCATGATAAATGGTATGACACAAAATCAAGTAATGGAGAGTTTAAGCGTGAAGCTGCACAGCTACGAAACTGGATTACACCTGATGGTGAACCCGGTCTAAGTGGCGAAGGTGGTTTCATGGCGCAAAAGGGCCGATACCATTTGTACGTTTCGTTGGCATGTCCTTGGGCGCATCGAACGTTAATTTTTAGGACTATTAAGGGCCTAGAAGAGTATATAGACGTGTCTATAGTGAGTCCTGACATGCTTGAGAATGGCTGGACTTTTGATAAAGCTGCAAGCAGCACAGGCGACGCGCTATACGATAGTGAATTTATGCACCAGTTATACTCAAAAAACAAAGCGGATTACACTGGTCGAGTGACTGTGCCTGTTCTTTGGGATAAGTACCAACAGCGTATTGTCAGTAACGAATCCTCTGAAATTATCCGTATGTTTAATGACGCTTTCAATCATTTAACGGGCAATGCGCTAGACTTTTATCCTCAGCATCTGCGAAATTCAATTGATGAGATAAACGCCTTCATTTACGAAAATATTAACAATGGCGTCTATCGTACAGGTTTTGCAACCAGTCAAGAAGCGTATGAACAAGCCTTCGGTCAGTTGTTCAATGCACTTGATAAAGTGGAGCATTTATTAAGTGAAAACCAGTACCTAGTCGGCGATACATTAACAGAAGCAGATTGGCGCTTATTTACGACATTAATTCGTTTTGATGCGGTTTATGTTGGCCATTTTAAGTGCAACAAGCGCACAATTGAGAGCTACCCGAACTTGTCGAACTATATTAGAGCGCTTTTTCAATATTCGGGTGTGGCTAAGACAGTCGATTTCTATCACATCAAGCGTCACTACTATTTTAGCCATACAATGATCAACCCAACACAAGTAGTGCCACAGGGGCCCGATATTGATTACAGTACTAGGCACAACAGAGCGTCATAGCGCCGCTGTTGCTTCAGAAAGTTAGTGATGCAAAGCTAAGGGCCAGTTCAGGCCCTTTTAATTGTTGATATCCTTTTGAGCTAACAAGGTTGACTGTGCCGATATAACTTGCCATTTATCGCCGTGTTTTGCCCAAACCCGAGAAAATGCAAAGTGACCATCTGCATTTTGACCGCTATACGTGCCTGTAATAGAGGCGAACGTGTGTACAACACATGTTTCTTGTTGAGTTATTAAATCAAGGTTATATAAATCGATAGAGTTTATATTCAGTAAACCAGATCGATGTAAATCTAAATCATCATTTTTTGACAGCCTCTGTCCAAGGTGGTTGGTAAAAATGAGTTGGTCGCTCAATAAACTGTCCAGAGCGGCGATGTCTGATTTTTGCATAGCTATTTTTAATGCCTCTTCAGCCTGCAATATGTGTTGTACTAGATTATTGCCCATAATAAGCCTACGTGTTTGCTGTAAATTTTACATGTTATGGTGAAGGGGGCGCATGGTTATTCTAGTCCCAGGGCGAGCAGAAAGATAAAAACTCCCACGAAATACATGCTATTTATAATCTTAATATTGACCAAGCCGTCTACGTTTCCTTTCCATGACTCTTTAAGTGGCGTAAAGAGTATTTTCGGTTGCAGAGCGAAACCGAGCAAAAGCACAAAGGCCCCACAAGATTTGAGCATTTCAAGAGGTTGACTTGCAACGATGATAAAATCGTAAATTCCACTCAAGAGAATAATGAGAGCAAATACCAACCATACTAATGATGCAACTTTTTCTTTAACTGCTAAATTTCTTATCATATGTCGCTCGCTAATATGCCGTTTGATTTATTTGATTAAATCAAAAAATATACAGGGTTAGTAGTTTTATCAATCAGGAAGGGCTGTTTTATTCACCAGATTCTTATTTTTCTTGAGTAATTGTGTGCTGTATACAGCATTATATTGGCGCATTCTTGGGTTTTTGGAGCCAGTTAATAAGCCGCAAGTTAAAACTTTAGTTGCGGCTTATCTTACAAATAGCTTTATATTTTTTGACGACAAACCCCGTGTATTCTTCTATCCCAAAAACCGATCACAGGATAATAACCAGTTGCTCTAGCCCACCGAGCCGCGCTTGCTGTTATCAAACCATTTTGCTGCGCATAATTTATTGCTAGCAAGTAGTTCGGATAGTCTACTACACAGCGCCCTGTCTCTGTGTACGCACGATGTTGGTACTCGGCTAAGTCCATTACTGCCAGTGAGTTAAATGACAATAAAGTGAGGCTGACTGCACATAGTACTTTTTTACTTATCATGATGGTGTCCTTATTCGTTTTGAGTTGTCAATTAGCTGGGTTAGGCCTTGCAAATACCCGAAATGATAAATACAAAGGCGTCAATCACAGGATAGTATCCGTTACTTGAGCCCCATTGCGCCGCGGCATCCGTGATGAGACCTCTGTCACGGGCAAAATTATTGCGGAATATGACCTCTGAAGGTCCAACAGGTGCGCCCGGTCTTCGCAGTTTACATTTTATAGCGTGAATTGAACTCGCATGCGCGATGTATTCATCCAATGTCATGGGAGTGGCAGAGGTAGCTGCTGGCATTGCGATGTATTCATCCAATGTCATGGGGGTGGTAGAAGCAGCCGCAGGCATCGCGAGTGATGCCACAAATAAAAGTGTTTTAAAGTACATTTGAATTTCCTTATTGAATTAACTTATTTTTTGAGAATGATTTGTATGTGCTAATTTTGTTTGTATACGAGTCAAGATTAATACTGAAAATGGCTGAAATTTGACCGGAAAAATAATCAATAACGGGGTAATAACCAAATGCTTTGCCCCAGTATGATGCTCTTTCAGTGATCAAACCTTGCTGATATGCGTAATCGATATAAAACTTGACCCGCTCATAGCTTGGTGGTCTAGCGTAACAGCGAACCATACTATCTTGTTCGGCTCTTGCTCGATATTGTTCAAATGTCATTGCGGCAAGCACGCCACTTGATAACAAAGACAATAACCCAACAGAGGCGAATAGTTTTAATTAAATCGGTTTTGAGTGCGAGATATAACATATCAGGTGAATTCTATCTCGAGAGAAGAAATCGACTATTGGATAGAATCCATTTCTTATACCCCATTGAGAAGATTGCTCAGTGATTAGCCCTTGGTCACGAGCAAACTCATTACGCAGTCTAATCTCTTCTATTTTTCGGGGTCGCATATAGCGAGCCTCCCAACATTGGTATCTTTCTTCATATGAAGTTGCCCGCTCGATATATTCATCTAGCGACAATGCAGCAGCTGATTCAAATGTAAACAAAGAGAGTGCTCCTGCTGATGCGAGCGTCTTAAAAGTCATAATAAATCCTTTATATTGTGTAGTGTATTTAACTTGTTATGGGATCCAAATTTAAATAGTAAGTGTTTAATTCCGCTTCAATTAGAATGCTATTGTCATGTAGCCTTGCTGTTAAGGTTTGCCAGCAGAGCAAACTGCGCGGACGTCTTGCCAAAACATATCGATGATAGGGTAAAAACCATTGGCCCTTCCCCAATTGGCGGCACGTGTTGTAATAAGCCCTCGATACAGTGCTTCATCAATATATTGCTGCCAATTTGAGGGGGCTGGGAAGGTATTGCAGCGCGAGTGAGGCTGACTGCCTATAATGGCACGATACTGATATTCAGATATGTTCATTGATGCAAATGATTCAAATGAAAGTATAGAAAACACACTTGCAAAGGTGAGCTGTTTGATGTTCATAGTGATTTCCTTATGTAGTTTAAACGATCCAGAATAAATAAAAGCGCTGATATTTTTGATTAGATGCCTCTGCAAATGGCGTTAATTCTGCCTGAGTTAGGGTCAATTAAAGGGTAGAAGCTGTAAGCCTTGCCCCAATAGGCTGCTCTTTCAGTAATTAAGCCCCTGTTATGTGCATCGTCAATTCGTCTCGCTAATTCTTGAAATGAAATAGGTCCTGCATAACACGTTCCTGGTGGACCGTTACCTTCAAGGGCAAAGGCGCGATATTGAGCTAACCCCATAGCAGCAGAAGCATCAAACGAAAGTAATGACAATAGCGCTGAGAAAGCGATAGTTCTATAAATCAAATTTCTATCCTCTTTTTAGCAATTTACGCTTGAGTCCTGAGCTTAACCACGGCATATTGCCAAAACTGACCGAGTATAAGTGTCCACAACAGGGTAGTAGCTATATGCTTTTGCCCAAAATGAAGCTCGTTGAGTAATAAGTCCCATCCCAAGTGCGAAATCTATTCGAGCTTTGACTTCAGTGTATGATGTAGGTTTTGAGGTACAGCGACCTGCAGCTTGTGCATCTCTTTGCGCCATAGCTTCATAGGCAGCCATGCTGATCGCCGCATTAGAGTCAAATGACAGTAAAGCGATAGCGCCTGCAAAGGTAAGTGATTTAAATGACATGGAACACTCCCATTTAAGGTTTGATATTACCGCCTTAGTTTTATTTACCAAGGCGCATACGATTAAAGGTAAAATTGACTTCAGCCTTATCTACCTGCCGCTTCCACTGCAAACTGCGCCTATAGTAAAGCTAAAAAAATCAATAACAGGGTAGTAGCTATAGGCCTTACCCCAATCCGCGGCTCTTTTGGTAATTAGCCCCTGATTAACTGCCCAATCAATGCGCCTTACCATTTCATGGTATGGGAGAGGGCTATATACACACCGCCCTCTTATTTCTGAGTCTACCTGAGCGCGGCTCTTATAAGCTGCTAAGTCCATCATTGCGGCAGATTCGAATGACAGCAGAGACAATGCGCCTGCGAATGCAAGAGTTTTTATCATCATGATAATTTCCTTATTTATTAACATTTAGTAATTGGAGATTATTTTTTAAATACTTATATATGCACCTTTATAGGGCTATTAATTTAAGCCTTATCTACCACTACAAATTGCGCCTATATTAAAGTTAAAAATATCTATAACAGGGTAGTAGCCATAGGCTTTACCCCAATAAGCCGCTCTTTCAGTAATTAGTCCTCGGTTAAATGCCCAATCTATGCGCATTGCCAATTCTTGGAAAGGGATTGGCTTGTTGTTACATCGCCCTCCAATTCCTGAGTCAATTCGAGCGCGATGTTCATAAGCAGCCAAGTCCATGACTGCGACAGATTCGAAGGACAGCAAGGATAATACTCCTGCAAGTGCCAGTGTTTTTACCATCATGATAATTTCCTTGTTTTTGGCTTTTAGTGCTGACCGATTAACTTTCAGGTACTTATGTGTGCACGTTTATAGGGGTCATTGATTTTGGCTTTATACACCTTTACAAATAGCCACTACAGTTCGGTCAAAAAAATCAACAACGGGATAGTAGCCATAGGCCTTACCCCAATAAGCAGCTCTTTCGGTAATTAGCCCCTGATGAAATGCCCAATCAATGCGCATAATAAATTCTTGATAAGAGATAGGGCGAGTTGAACACCGACTAGCCAAATCAGAGTCAATACGGGCGCGATATTCGTAAGTTTCCAAGTCCATTGCTGCGAAAGATTCAAATGACAGCAGAGATAGCGTCCCTGCTAATGCTAGTGTTTTTATCATCTTAATAATCTCCTTACTTTTTAACATTTAGCGATAACTGGTTATTTTTCGTTTGCTTGTATTTTGGTGTTTATCTGGAGTATTGATTTTAGCCTTTGCAAACAGCAGCTATATTTTGGGAAAACATATCAACAACGGGGTAGTAGCCATAGGCTTTACTCCACCAAGCTGCTCTTTCGGTAATTAGTCCTTGATGAAATGCCCAATCAATGCGCATTTTTAATTCTTGGTAAGGGATAGGCCTATATACACACCGCCCTGGCATTTCGGCATCTATACGGGCGCGATCTGAGTATGTCGCCAAGTCCATTGCTGCGAAAGATTCGAATGACAGCAGGGATAATACTCCTGCTAGTGCAAGTGTTTTTATCATCATTATTATTCCTTATCAGATTTAAACGCATTAAAAAATACCGCTCTAACAGTGCTAAGGTTATGCATTAGGTTGTCAATATGTGTTCGAATTCAAATTAACTCTATTCGGCATAGCGGCGGAATATCCCGATCAAAAGCAGCTCGATTTAGGTGCATCGACACACATATGGTGGCAGATTCAATTAAGCTAAATACGCAAGGAAAAAAGTGAAAACACCCACAAAATGGTTTTTTTCATTGTCTTTCCTATTTGACATTAGTTTATCGAGCATATGCAGCACGCCGCGACATGCTGCATATATCCAGTTAAATACTGGATCGTTTTCTCAATATCATGTTGTTGAATTATGCGCCTCTACAAACAGCAACGACTCGGTCGGCAAAGAAGTCTACTACTGGATAGTAGCCATACGCTTTGCCCCAATAAGACGCTCTTTCTGTAATGAGCCCACGGCTGTAAGCCCAGTCAATGCGTTGTTTAAGCTCAGTATATGAGATAGGGTATCCTCGGGCACAACGTCCTGAGCTTCCATTGTCCTGATAGGCTCTCATTTCATATTCAGCAATATCCATTGCGGCGAACGATTCAAATGAAAGTAGAGAAAGTACGCCAGCGAAAGCGAGGGTTTTAATGGCCATAATGATTTCCTTATATTTTGTAAAAGTAAATTAATCTTATTAATTGTGTTTATTCGGTATTTAACGCCTAGGGACAATTTTCACCAACCTAAACTCCTGATTGAACAGTTGTCTCCGACATTTAATCCAAAGAAGTAAAGGTCCTAAGATTGACTCGGCAAACTCCCACAGCCTTGTATTCGTACATATCTATCACTGGGAAGTAGTAATTACTTTTGGCCTGTCGAGCGACATCGGGTGTAATAAGCCTGTCAGATACTGCCATTTGCAAATACTCTGAAAATGTCATCGGTACTCTATAGCTATAACAGGCATGGCTCCGTGCATTAGGGTGTTGCGCACCTTCTATAAACTCAGGCAAGGTCATCATTGCGTGTGATTGGAAAGACAATATGCTTAAAATAGAGAGAGCTTTAAGATTCATTTTATATCCTTATTAAATATTTCATAAATTCTAATAAAACTATTTATGTTTTTAGTATTGTTGTAGCTTTGGCCTAGCACCAAAGCTACACACTGCGACTATCGTGTAATCAAATACATCAATGACTGGGTAGAAACCAGCTATACGGCCCCATGATGCAGCGCTAGAAGTAATAAGTCCGTGGCTCTGCGCGAAGTCTATACGGTGGTAATAATCGATAATATGAGGTGGGTTTACACAGCGTCCAGGAGTCTGCCGATCGATTAGAGCCTGTCTTTTGTAGCTTTGCAAGTCCATTGTTGCATATGAATCGAATGAAATAATACCAAGCAAGAATATGGAAAAAGAGGGCTTTATCATCATATATATTTCCTTATATAAATTAACTTAATTTGAAATTTCAGTATATTTATTTTTTGTATATTGCAATTTTTTATTTAGTTTTGATCTGCGCATAGGTGCAAATACTATAATAGTAAAATTAAATGATGCTTCTATCGGTTACAATTTGTTATATGTTTTAACATTGATTTAATTTGTGATCAATAAGCAATCAGTTTTGGCTTTTGATTTTTACTCTTTAATCATAATTATTAAAGAGTTAGGTTTACATCTATATGATGGAACGGAACTGAATATATAGATTATTATCTTTAATGTGGCGTTGAAATAGACTGGTTAAATTACAGTGTTTTTGTTTTTTAAATATTGTGGAACTTTGCATGTTGCGGTTGGTTGAATTTTACCTAATTTTCATGCTGTGGTGAGCTAGTACTCACCACAGAATGAGAATAATTACATGGCCTGTAGCAGTAAGGCAACGCCTATGCCTGCCCCTGTGCCAATGATGACGCCCATCAGCGCCATGAGTATTGCAACCGGTACTAGGGTTTGGCTATATGCTGCAGCAAGAACGGGTGAAGACGCAACGCCACCGATGTTTGCGAGTGATGCGATACCACAGGTAAATAGATCAAGTTTAAATATTTTGGCAATGGTCGTGAGGATCACTCCGTGAATAAGTAGGATGACAAAGCCAGCTAAGATGTATGCCGGTGCTTGAGTTAACTCTGCAAAGTTTGCGTTGGCCGCAATTAAGCCAACAAGTGTATATAGCAAGACATTTGAAAGCTGTGGAGAGCCAGGAATTTTTCCAAGAGGCGTCATAGCGCAAATGACACCAGCTAAGGTCACTAACATAATACTCCATGTTGTGCTCGTGAGCACTGCGTTATGTGGTAATAAACCTGATACGTAGATGGCCAGTGCAGACAAACCTAATGCACAGCCGAGCAGTAGCATCATATCTGGAAAAGTAGTTTCTTTTCTAATCTTATCATTAGACAAGGTGAGCTTGTGTTGCAGTTCATTAAGCGTACTGGTATCAGCTTTTGTCCAAGCATTAAATTTATGTGCAAAAGGCACCAATGCCAGTAAAAACATGATCCACATTGCGTAATCTATCGAGTCGATCAATAGGGTATATCCCATTCCGGCATCATTCAGCCCCAAAGATTGCTGTACAGCAACCATATTTTGAGTTCCGCCTATCCAGCTGCCTGCCAGAGCGCCGAAAGTAAGCGCGGCATTGTCACTTAAATAGCTTTGGAATAGTGCAAAAGAAATAATGAAACCAAGTACAATGCTTAAAGTTGCAGCAAAGAAAGTACCCAATAGTTTAGGACCAAGTTTAACAATGTCGCGTAGGTCAGCCCTCAATAGCATTAAGAAAATCATTGCTGGCAATATAGCGGTTTTTACTTCTCCACGGGCTTGCTTGACTGAGTCTGTCATTTCCCATACGCCCAGCGTTGACATCACCATCGCTGAAAAGTAGATGATAATGACAGCTGGAACATATTTGAAAAAAGGCCCACTTTTATATTTGTCCTCATACCAAATCACAATACTCGACACAAACATTAAGAATGCGATGAACGAAAAACCATCTTGGATCATATGTCCCTCTATTTTAATTATTATAAATTGGCAGCTATGCTAGCGGAATTTGATGAGAAAAACGACGGTTAATAATCATGCTGGATCAAGTTTGATGTTTAGCCGCATATGCAAAGCCACTGAAAGGTATGCTATTTATTTTAAAAATGTGTCTTTTTAACACCTGTCATGTAAGAGTCGGGCTATTGTCGGGTGGTGTCGATACCATTTCGTGACCGACAGATGATAATATCAGTCACTCTCCAAGATGAGTAAGCAAGAGGTAAAACCGTGGTTCTAAAACAACTTAGATTAAGTCGCAGCCTTTCCCAGGAGCAATTAGCTCAAATGTCAGGTTTGAGTGTTCGTACTATTCAGCGAATTGAGGCTGGTGGAAACGCGAGTTTGGAATCGCAGAAATGCCTTGCTGCTGCACTCAATGTCAGTATCGCAATATTGAATCAGGAGAAAATGACAATGAATAGACGTTCGGAAAATTGGCAAGGTCTTCCAATTATTTTAAAAATTTGGTTCGCGCTCAACTTTTTACAGCTTAGACCAAAGCGAGAAACAGCAAAACGTATCATGTGGTTAGGGCATATGTCAGGTTTTATATTCTGTTGTATGGGGCTCGTGAGTGAAGCTGCATTGGTAGGTGGCTTGCTTATGTTAATGACAGCTTACTTGTTTGCTTTGTTAAAGTGGCAAGGGGACAAATACGATATTTGGGATGAACCTAAAGTAACAGAGCGCTGAGTAGGACATGATTGTGAGGGGGTATGCCTCTTTGGTGAAGGTATGAATTTGGCGTAACGTGACGCCAAATTAATACCTTTAGTCCGAAACTCATCAGTGCATAGCACATAAATTAAATATCAATCAGATGAGAACTAGAATTTATCAAAAAAGGATTTTTGCACCGGGTGTTTAAGCGCTTTAGGCCTGAGTGTTTGTACTTGCTCAATGATTGCTTGGTTATCGTATCCAAGACGTTTCATCAGCAGCCCAATGACCAGCCCAGTTCGACCAGAGCCACCTTTACAGTGGACCGCGACAGTGCCTTTTTGCTCTACAATGGATAAGATTGCATCGACATGTGTATTGAAAGCATCAGTAAAGTCTTGGTTAGGGGCGTCGTCATCTGGCAGAGGCATTTGAAACCACTGCAGCGCGAACTTTTCACAGGCAAGTGGTAGTCCTTGTACACCGTTTTTTTCCATTTCACTGTCGTACATCAAAGTGACAATCGCTTGAACTGAAGCAGACTTGAGCTGCTCGACAGCTTGGATTAATGACACTTCTTTTGTGCCAGGGCATGGAGTGAAAACGAACGTCCCGCCGTTATTCAGGGTTAGTTTGTCAAAAGGGTGTGTTTGCATAACAGTCTCTTCGTGAGTTTATGGGTTAAACCAATGTTTGGTTTTATTGACGATAGCAACGAGAGACAGCATTACAGGTACTTCTACCAAAACGCCAACCACGGTTGCCAGTGCCGCGCCTGAATGCAATCCAAATAAAGAGATCGCGACAGCAACAGCGAGTTCAAAAAAGTTCGAGGTACCGATCAGACAAGCTGGTGCAGCAATATTGTGTCTAAGTTTCAATTTTAAAGCGGCAAAATAGGCGATAAAAAATATCCCATAGGTTTGCAAAATGAGCGGAATTGCAATCAGGACTATGTTCATCGGCTGTGAAATAATGGTATTCGCTTGAAATCCAAACAGCAGTACCACAGTTGCCAATAAGCCAATGACTGAATACGGCTTTAGCCTCGCCAAGAAGGAATTAATCGCAGCTTCATTTTTATTCGAGCCATTCAGTTTTTTCCGAGTCACAATACCAGCTACAAGCGGTAATAAGACATAAAGTAAAACTGAGATAAGTAAGGTATCCCATGGAACATGAATATTCGACACGCCCAAAAGCAGACCTGCAATCGGCGCAAAGGCAAATATCATGATCACATCGTTGACTGAGACTTGCACTAAAGTGTAATTCGCATCACCTTTGGTCAGCTGAGACCAAACAAACACCATGGCAGTACAGGGAGCAACTCCCAGTAGTATCATACCTGCAATATACTCTTGTGCAGTTTGTGGGCTGACATAGCTGGCAAAAATGCCTTCAAAAAATAACCATCCAAGGGCTGCCATGGTAAATGGTTTTATCAACCAATTTATCACGACAGTGAGTACCAGCCCTTTGGGGTTTTTACCGACTTCTTTGATGGTAGAGAAATCAATTTGCACCATCATGGGGTAGATCATCACCCAAATTAGCACCGCGACTACTAAATTGACTTTAGCGAAGGTTAAAGCAGCGATAGATTCAAAAACTGTTGGGTAAACTAAGCCAAGCCCAACCCCTGTGGCGATGCTTACGGCGACCCAAATGGATAAATAGCGTTCAAAAATTCCCACTGTAATACCTTTTAACTACACAAGTTTGAATAACGAGTAGGGCGGTCTCCCATAGTGTTTAGTCGTGCCAGTTCTTGCTCTATGAAATTTGGTTCATTGATAACTGTTGACGTGATCGTGTGTTTCATCCACTCGGGCAGTGTAGGGTTGAGAGAGTAAAACACCCATTGATGATATTTACGATCGGATAATATACCTACTTTTCGCAATTGAGCGAGGTGACGTGACACTTTAGGCTGGCTGGGTTCGTCCAGTGCGGTCATAAGTTCGCAGACACATGCTTCTTGCTCTACTGCAATGATAAGTAAAGCCTTAAGCCGAGTTTCGTCTGCAAGTGCCTTATAAAATGCCATGGGCTCTATGGTAGCTGGCTTTTCAGAGGCGTTATCTATGAGGAGAGATTGTATTTTTTCATTGATCTCTTGCAACGTTTTTTCAAATGGGTTGTCACATTGGCGAGTCTTTGGTTCATCTATATCCCATGCTAGGCAATTTACGCCATTGACTCTGCCTTCACACTCCTTGGTTGCACTGGCACATAGGGTTATCACGTAATCGAAATGCATGTTGTCATATTCGTCTATGTGTTGTGATTTAAGCCCTTGGCTTGTGAGCCCAAAATGCTCAAGAACAGCGAGAGTACGAGGATCAGCACCGCTTGGTTTTGTCCCAGCACTGTAAACCTCATATTTACCTTTCCCATGATGTTTTAGCAGAACTTCTGCCATCAGCGATCTCGCTGAGTTCTCGGTACATAAAAAGAGTACTTTCATATCAATGCTCGCTTTGAATATGAATATAATTAATTTGTTATATACTATCTTTGTTATGTATTACTCGCAAGCAGTTTTAATTTGAAGTTTTGAGAATGTACTGGTTTACTTTTCTTCTGATGGATAAGCAGCCTATGCCCAAAAGTTACTGGGCATAGGAAAACTTACAGCTTTTATGGGCAGTTAAAATGAGTAACTCAGCCCCACATAAGCCATTTGTGGGGCGCCAGGTTGGATTCGCTCTTTGCCATATCTGAGCTCAGCTTGTAAGGCATACTTTTTGTCTGTGACATTCGCCAATCGCGCGTGTAGCTTGAGTGCCTCAGTGACTTGATAGTTGGCCTTGAGGTTTGCAATTGTATAGCCATCATATTTTCGCGTGTTTTCAGAGTTCATCCAGTAGTCTCCAATACTCTTAATCTCAGCTGTGATATTGAGGCCTGACACGAATTGACTTGCGTAATTTAAGCGTAGGTTAGCAATGTACTCTGGGGCCATGACTAAACTATTACCAGATAAATCGACTTCTTTACTTTCTTTCGTTTTGAAATCGACTCTGCCTGCATCTTGTACATAGTGTTGAAATTCATGATTGGATTGGCTATATGCCAGCGCCACCGACCACGCAGGTGAAAAGGTGTAAATCCCACCGATCTCGAACCCTTGATGCCTCACTTCAGAGGCATTGACGCGAAAGCTTGCGCCAAAGTCATCATAGGCTGTCACAATCGCGTCTTTAACATCCATAATATAATAAGCCAGTTCTATAGAGAGTTTGTCAAAGTTTGCTTTGTAGCCTAGTTCGTATGTATCGGATGTTTCCTCGCTGATTGAGTCCAATTGTGAACTGGTTTCTTTGGTCTTTAAATGGTAAATCTCAGAAGCCGTGGGGATCCGAATCGCATTGGCATAACGAACATAAACACTGGACTGTTCGCTGAGTAGGTAGTTTAAACTCGCTTTAGGGCTCAAGTGTTCAAAAGTATCACTGCGACTTGCGATTGAACGATTACCAAATCCATCATCATCGTAAGCAGACAAGGTATTGTCAAAGTCGTATTGGTTGTTGTCGTATCTTAACCCGATTGAATAATTTAGTTGTTCAGTGAGTTTACCTAGGTGTTGAATGTAAGGAGATACCCCTACAAAACGTGTGGAATCATTATAAAAAACATGCCCTTGCGGATAGGTTGCAGCACCCCAACCAGTTGTAGTTCTGGTGGTTGGTTGATAGGAGTAAGCATCACCTTCTGAGCGTTCTAGGTCGATGCCTATCGTGGTTTCAAAATCCGGATTGTGTCTAAAGTTTGTTAAGGCCAACAGACCGACCGTTCTAACACTTGATTCGATCTTCGGCATATTCGGTTGCCAAGTCGCAATATAATCGTTACTACGATAGCGTAAATAAGGAATCACCGACGCGTAAAAGTCGTGATCTTCATATTTATATTCTGAGCTCAATCGAACGTAATCGGTGGCACGGCTAGGATCAATGGCTAGTACTTCATCGGGCAAACCAGATTGTGATGGATCTAGGTTAAACTGCTCTTCGGTGAGTGCGTTTAGCATTTGTTGATCTAGCGTTGAAGTGATCAAGCTGGTTTTAAGGCTTTGTTTGTCATCTATCTCAAGCTCATGGAGGACATTAAACTCCGCTTTTTCAACACTGCTATGCTCTCTCCAGCCCTCATTATTTAAGTAGGCACCACTGATCCGAATACCATTTGAGTTTGAGAGCTCGTGAGTAATGCTGCCGTTGACTCGCTGGTAGCCATGTTCGCCTAACGTGGAAGCCAATTCATTTTTACCTTCACCGATGGGTGCTGAAATAACATTAACGGTTGCTGCAACTGCACCGGAACCATACAGGCTGGTCCCGGCACCTTTAAGCACCTCTAAGCGAGATATTGACGAGTTGCTGCTTGCCCACCAAAGTGCATTGTGGTTGTAAAATGCAGCGGATTGCAAAGGCACATTGTCTTGTAGATATAGCGTGTAACCGCCATAGTTTATTGGCATCCGTATCGCGGCGTTATGTCCTTGTCCACCAGATAGCTGGTTGAGCAATACACCTGAAATAGTTTCTAGAGACTCAGATACGTGTTGTGCATTGTCATTTTTTATAATATCAGTGGATACACTGCCGACACTCAGTGCCAGATCCGTATTGGCTTTGGCTGTTCTACTTGCTGTGACGATGATCTGCTCGATATCCTCTGCCTGTTGCTGTGCGTACAGTAAATCTGCCTGCATTAGCGCTATGGCAATGAGTGAATAAGAAAAGCCAGATTTCATTATGCTTGTTCCTTAGTTATTTCTAATATTTCGTTATTTTGTATATTGCGATGTATTTTTGCCCGACGTTGGCGCAGCAGTCTCGAAAAGTACATTGAAGTACCTAATAAGGCAATAAATGCTAATCCGAGGCAGATCAGAGTAATGATGCTATCACGAATATCTTTACCCAAAGGGTTTAAAAAGTGGTACTTATGTAAATAGCCAAAATGCCAACTACGAGCGTTTTGCAACGTGTCGTCAACTGCGGCAATGTAACCGGTATGGAGTTCTATGCTATAGCGCACCTCTGGAGATTGTTCGAAACTCAGTTGTAGCACTGGTAGCCGCTTGTTAACAAAACCATATGTTGGGCCGAACTTATCAATTTTTTTGCTGTGTGTGAGCGTGCCCTTTATATTTAATTGATTGAGCAACGCACTCTGAGCGAAAGCTTTATCGTCATATTGAGTTTGGTTATTCTGCCAATATGTAAAGTGCATCGAATTATTTTTGTACGATACGATTTGGCTTAGGACTTGACCTGAAATAATGACCAACTGGAAATTATGGCCATTTGCTATTGCCAGCGTTTTGACAGGATCATGATGGATGGCGTTTGTGGCAATTTGGTTGGTCGGTGAAAGATCTCTAAACTCTTGCAAAAAAAACTTATCAATTAAAATGTGCGTACTACTACTCGCAAACCCGAGCATACACAAACTTAAAGCCAACCCTGAAGCCCTATGTAACGACCGTCTATTAAGTTGTTTTGTTTTAATTCGTGACCACAACACACTGTAAGAAAGCAGTCCAAAAATGGCCATAACCAATACCGCGATGCTGATTATCAGCATGGGGATGATGCGCCATAGGCTGTGTCTATCACCAGCAAACTGCCATGTATGTAACTGTTTGAACCAGAAAGACAGCGACTCTCTCAGTGGTGTATTGTGCGCGGTTATGCGTTTGCCTAATGTGTCTATATATATGTTGTTCCCGCTGTCCATGTGCAATCGATACACAGGCAATACCCGGTTTATTTCAGGGTAAGCAGAACTGAATTGTGTGACAAGTTCACTCTTTATAACGTTTTGATTGGTCCATTGTGTTGCTAGGTAGCGTGCATAATCAACATCATTTAAGCTGACACTGGTTGCTGATAAAGGGAGGTAATGCACCGTTGTGCCGTCATCAATTTGCTGTTGAACTTGATAGAAGTAGTTTCCTTTAAACTCTACCAAACTAGCATGGCTGAAGTGATGGACACCTTGCTGCTTTAATGCGTCTTTCAAATGTATATAGTTTTGTAATTTATTTGATTCAACTTTGATTGGGTCAGGTTTTATGTGTGGCGCTTTTGCAAAATGAGACATTGCGGGGTGCAGTAGCCCTGACAGCGTCCAAATTACAAATGGAATTACGCATAAAAGAGCCAGTCGTCGATGCCATGCGAGCAGTATTTTTAGCATGAATTGTTATTTAATTGGGGATAATGGTTGGATTATATGTAATAAACTAGCCTCAAGGGATGTGACAAATTGTCGCACAAGATTCTGATTAGTATCACGAATGTTAAAGCCCCATAAGTTGTAAGGAAATGTGAAGTGGCTCTATACAAGTTGTATTTCGGTTGATACATTAATCAGTGTTAAAATAGGTACTAACAATTGGATATTGGTGTTACTATTTTGGGTACAAAAATTGTGCCTAATAAATAACAAAAGGAACTCGCCATGTTTATCGTCACGCTTAATTATCTCGTTGGATTATCAGAAGTAGAGAAGTATTTACCGCTGCATATTGAGTATTTGGATCAGTGCTATGACGATGGTATTTTTTTAATGTCAGGCCCAACTGAACCTCGTACCGGCGGTGTCATTTTAGCTGCTTCCACATCTAAAGAATCATTGGAAGCAACTTTAAACGAAGATCCATTTTATAAAACAGGTATTGCTGACTATCAAATAACGGAATTTGTACCAACTAAGTCAATGAAAGAGCTAAACTATCTTCTATAGTTGTTCAAGAGCCGATTGTGGTCCACTTGGTACAAGGAGGTAGCTAAGTGCATAAAAATCTACTAAACACACTGCGCTTACTGGTTAAGCAACCCACTCAATTAAAAGGCAATATAAATAAGCAGCTTACGCTATTTAAAGACTCGGTAGCGGGACTGCCTTTTTTAGCCTCGTGCCACAAATCGAAACTGTCAGGCTATGACGAAAAGCATTACTTTGTCATCCCTTTTGAATTGGGGGAGCACAAAGTTGCCTTACATACTTTAAGAAACTTGCCGGACGGTGTACCAGAAGTAAACGCATTACCAAAACGCCGAGTATTTCACTTTGCCAATGAACATGCTGAAGCTTTATTAACAAATATTTTGTCAGAACAAGCTGAATCTTTAGTAAGAAAACAGCAGGAAGGGCAGGTAAGTCGGTTAGAGCTGCTAGCAAATGATATAGATAAGTTAGATACAAAACTCACTTACGGCATGTTGCTCATAGGCGGACTCTCCGCCTTTGTGAACCCTGCAATTGGTGCGGCTATTGCTGCAAAAGCGGCACTGCCTAGTATTACGGGTTTATTAAACAAACATGGTATTCGCCCATTAGGAGAAAAGTATACGCAAGTCGCGCTCAATCAGCATATTGAAGAGGCGCAAGATAAAGTGCTACAGGAATTTTCTGAGGCGGATACAGTAAAATTGATAAACCCGGTTTTGAGCCGATTATACCGTGCCCTTGAAACGTCAGAGCAACAGTATGATCCATTATTAGACGAATCATTTAATGACGTGGACTTTGGTGAACATGAAAAAGAAGAATGGTTAGAATTGACGGTTGAAGCATTGGCACATGTTTACGAAGACATCATTCATCAGCCTGAACTACACCAGCAAGCATGTTTAGGTGAGGAAGATATACGCTGGTTAAATTATCTCTTTAAAGGGTATCTTGGTTGATTTACATAAGGAGTAAATAAATGGCGATGTGGAAGCAAGCTTGCCAATTTTTCGGTCTATTTTGGTTACTTTTTAGTTCAAATACCTTTGCAACTGTGGATATATATTCTCAGACAGTAGCGGACAAGTCATGGCAAGTTAGGCAAGCCGTGTCGTCACCAACAGGACAAAGGATCAAGCTCAAAGTTGACGTATTGGCTGAGGAGCAAGTGAGGTGGTTTCAAATCATTCCTGATACTAGCCAATACTACAAAAACGCCAACCACCCATGGGAGGAAAATCCTTATAAGTGGGCCGGGTTTGGCAAAGTAAACTACTATAAAAAGCATCTCAATCAGTTTGATAATTTGGCTGAAATAGAAGTATCAGGAACATGGTTAAGTAAGAATAATGTGTTTGATTCACCCTACTACCATGCCAATGTAGGTAGCTTTTGGTTCCAAGTTGAAGTGGTAGGCAAAGATGGCCGCCGCCGTAAAAGTATGGGGTTAGAAAATAACGATCATCGCGGTTTAGATAAACAGGTACTTCGAGTTTCATTCACTCAAGGCGAGGGATATTTGGGTGTGCTGAGTAGCTTTTTTAATGTACCGGCCATTTTCGGGTCTATACCTTACCAAAGCCAGCATTATTTAGGGGTTGATTGCGCAGATGTATTAATGGCTGCAAATGCGATAAAGGACAATGACAAAGTATTTGATCGTAATGTAGCTTGGTTGGTGACAAATTTAAAGCACAAAGCGAAGTTACATGGATTTACAGGTTCAGATACAAAGTTGAAGTGGGGTGATGACATTTTGCCAGGAGATTTTATTGCGGTTAGATACCGTCAAAATGGGCAGTTTGCCCACATAGGCGCGCTCTATCAAGATAGCAATAACAATGGCGTACTCGATGGTGACGATTTAGTTATGCACGCCGGGCCTAATGCGTTGAGTTATAGCACAGTAGCCAATGCGGGGTTTCTGGGTGAGGTCGTGGTCCTTGATAATCAAGATTAAGCCGAATGTAACTGCCGGGTACCTGAAATTCAGAGCCAAGTGACGTGAAAAATATTCAGCGCCTACATACATAATGGACAACCTCATCACTATGATTAGAAAAGCTCAGTTTCAAGATATAAACAGTCTTGCTGCACTCGCGTTGCAGGTGTGGTTAACGACGTATACTTCAGATGGTATGCGTGACGAATATGCGCACTTTGCATTAACGACATTTACGCCCAAGTACTTTAGCCAATTAATTAATAACCCTAAGTATAAAGTAATGATATATGAGCGAGATAATGCCATTGTCGGCTTTGCGGTAGTCAACTTTGAGTCTAATTATCAGGGACGTGACTACGGATTTGAGATAGAAAAACTTTATGTTCACAATGCGTTTCAAGGACAGGGGATTGGAAAAAAACTATTGACTGAAATGAAACGTCATTGGGGCGCTGAATTTTGGCTTTATACATGGGTGGAGAATACGTCGAATTTGTTTTACCAGCGACTTGGCCTTGAACACATTGGCACATTCAGTTTTGATTTCTCAGGTACTCAAATAGTCAACAATGTATATCGTAGTAAATAAGCTCGGCTCTAAGTTTATGGAGTATATTAAGTAGGATTTTATAATGATTTTTATGTTATTTAATCTCGTTTGGTTGATTTTTGAGTAGCAAATGTTACGTATTTAACACATAAAATATTACTTATTTAATATTTTATTTATTTTAAGCTTACATGTTGATGGTGTGTAATTATTGTGTACAATCCTGCGTTGATATTATATTTTTTGCAGGTGTGTGATGAGTTGTTCTAGTAAAATACCAATTACACTGGGTATTTTTATTGCATTATTAATGGTGGGTTGTGGAGGCGGTGGAGATGGAGGAGAAAGCTCCGCTACCTCTGAGTTTGGTTTTCAAGATAATCTGGGTACTCCGTCAAAAGATGGTAAGCTTAAATTGGAAGCCAATTACGGTGGCAGTTTAGAAGTCGCTAAAATTAATACTAAAAACTTTGCCATGGTAGCCCACGAAGCTGTGTATTGGAATGATATAAAAAATTTTATTCTGTACGACGATGCCAGAGGTTTTTCAATTGGCCACCCCAAGTTCTTTAAATATTATAATAGAGACTACATGCTTCCAGAGTCTCAGAACTGCGAATCGGGATCCATTGAACTCCCAACGATTGATGCAGACAACCTTAAATCCAGTTATATAGTGAGGATTAATAACTGCAAAATTGGGCCACTAATATCCAATGGCACTTTGAAAATGCATGTCATCAAAACTATTCGAGGTACGCCCAAAAAAATTGCATCCGAATTTTCGCCAACATTTTCAGTACAAGACGTCGAGTCTGATGCTACCTATACTGTGACTGGGTACATAGTGCAGTCTATGGAAGAATCGTTACTTGAGGCGAGTTTTGTTTTTGGCCAAGCAGGCAAAACGCGTGCTTGGGTCGATGAAAAGTTTACCGCTTCTGGTGAGACGTATAATCATATATATTTGCCTGATTACGGCAAAGTCATTCTTAGTACAACAGACAATGGACGTGCCTATCCGGCGTTAATATCGGGCGATGCAGAGATCTCTTTTAAAAACTCCTATAATAACTATCTAATATTAAGCCTGTTGAATTCAGGTAGTTCGTTATATGGTCCATTTGATCAAGAGCATGTTAACTCGTCATATGAGCCTTTTACCACAGGCATGCTCAAAATACCTTTTGAGCACTTTTCTCCTTCATCCCTTAGCGAAGACACTGGGCCTAATGTTCCAGCTATTCAAGTACCTAATGTAGTATCACCGAACGAACTTCATACCATGAAGGTGACTGAGCTCAAAGCTACAGATTATGATCTGTCGCAGTTAAAATGGACTATTGCCGATGAATTAGGTGAAGTTTTCTCAGAAGGTGAGCAGTGGCAACATGAGTATACGTTTGAATCTTCAGGTGTATACACGGTTACATTAAATGCAACAGACTCTTTTGGCAATACTGCTACCGCTTCGGAACAAGTTTACGTGACAGGCGCCAAAAGAGGGCTGTTATCGCTTGAAGCTGATATTTCTGTAAATAGGGATTTGACAGAAGGTGAGTTGTTTTCCGCGCAGTTAAACGTAGAAAACCTCGATAAATACATAATTAAACTCACATCTGGACCAAAATCTATGACGCTTTCTGCTTCGGGTGGTATCGCATGGGATGGTCAATTGGATGAAAGCTATCATTTTGCCGATACAGTCCATTACTCGATAGAGGTTATCGATGAGGAGCAGAACAAGTCCATAACTGTATTGGGGGAAGTTGCGATACCTACAAATACGAAGGTAAGTTCGGTATTTCACTTCACAGGAGACAATCCAACTGACAATCGTTTTTGGCCAGTTGGGGCTGACAAAGCAGCTCAGTTATTGCCTTTTTCTGACGACTATAAAAACGGTATATATTGGCTAACTTTGCAAGATGGCCAACTTAAAGTGGATACAAATTTATTATCTCGATCGAGCAAAGGCTCTGTACTTGATGTGAACTTTTCTAACGATACGCAATCTATGGTCTATCTATATGCTAATGAGCTCGGTACTTCTGCGGAATACGAGAGCTTTCAAAGTTCAGGTGATGTTAACCATATTTTTGAAGTCACGACACCCAGTTATCGCTCAGCACCAAGACTGATTGATTTGAATGGGGATGGTACATTGGAAGTGGCCAACATGATTGATAACAATCGTATAGAAATATTTGACGCAACATATGTGCGCAGTGAATATCAATTGCCAAGCGACTTAACATTTTTTACCGGGCAGTCATGGAAGGCGTGTGATCTCGATGGAGATGGCAATCAAGAACTTGTTTTTTCTGCAACTAATCCAACCTTAAATGAAGTTAAATTAGTGCTTTCTAGCTATAAAGATAACGCATTAACAGACTTTGAAGTTCATCAGCAAGGTTATTATCAGTGGAATCGAGGTACAGTAGACAATACCTTATTTATTGATCAGGATAACAACGGGGTATGTGAAGGATTGCTGACGTTAGGGGAAAATGAATCGGGTGAGCAATATTTAAGTTGGTATGGCTATGAAGAAGGTGGTCTTATCAAAAAAGAGCAGCTAGATACCAGTGAATTTGGCAGCCTCTATCATGATGCTTTTGCGATAGCGGATGACTCAAATGGGACGAGCGGTATATTGTTTCAATCTGATAATGGTTTAACACTCGTTGGATATGACCAAATAAAACAAGGTTTTATAGCGAACACCTATAATTATGTTGCTGGGCTTGAAGTAACACCTAATATCAACAACTCAACCATAATTGGTCAATCTGACATAGATGGTGACGGAGCTCGTGAGCTTATTCTTAAACATTTTGTGTCAAGTCAAGACGCCATTTCATCTACGCTTCTTAAGCATGGGTATATTTCTAATGGGAGCATTGACAGTTACTATATTGCAGCCAGCCTTACAGATAATAAAATCGAGCCTAAATACATAAGTAATTTAAGCACTCGTTACCCATACACCTCAACAGACGACAGATACCATATAGGTAGCCGGGTTATACCGCTTAATGACGGAGGTCTTATGATTAATGTGTATGGACACACAGATATTATTGATGAGCGAAGCACCCTTAAAAATAGACATTTTCCGCTTGGATATGGAAACGATATGGTTATGAGAAGTGACGGTAGTTACTATCAGAAGGCTGACTCTGAGTACATTTTATATGATGTTAATAGAGTAGAACAAAAACGTATTTCTATACCCTATAGCGGATATGAAGGCGGTTATGTGCTAGCAGCTTACGATGGATTAGAATTAGTCAGGCAGCCTGAAATGATGGGGTCTCAGCGACGTCACTTTTTGATCAATGAACACGCTGGTCAAATTAAGAAATTAGAATATGTAAAGCACGTGTCTCCACATCCTGAATTTAGCAAAAATGGCTTAATTTACGTTTATTTGCACTCTCCACACTGGACTCACTCCACAGATGCTGAAGCGGTATCCAAGGTAGACAATGGCTATAGATTTAGTCAGTCAGGTGTGTATAAAGTGACTAAAGACGATATTGAGCTGGTTCATTCTTGGCAAGAGAAAGTTTTTAGTATTTATCAAGAGGATATTTTAGATGTTTATTGGGCTAATAATGATGATGACCCTGAGTTTGAATTGATTCACCATGTCATTAAAACGAGCGAGTACGGGAGTGTTGAGCAGTACTCGAGCTATGCATTTGTTGCCGACCAAAATGGCGATAATTTAAAATACTTTCAGACTAGCCGTTATATAGCGCAGAGAATTGCTGAAGAAGTCCTATCGAATGGCATGTGTATAGATAATGCCTGTCGCGATACCATCAGAATGGGAACACGGTATTCTTCAAATAAGGCGGAGTTGGCCGGCTATGATAAGGTGACTGGTTATAAATTGTGGTCTCGAACCTTCTCAATGAATGAGACCGAAGGGCGATTAGCCTACTTTGATGATAAGCAAATTTATATTTGGGCTAACGGCTTACACGTGATTAAATAAAGATATAGGGCCAGCCTCTATGAGGCTGGCCCTGTTTTAGGGGATTAACTAAGCCGACTGTTCTAACAATTGCGAAATCACTTCTCTGGCTTGATCAAATTCAAAATCTTCAATGAGTTCCACAAGTTCAATGCAAGTAGACTCATCAATTTTATGGTTAGCTTTGAGCTCATAAACTTTTTCAACGGATTGAGTATCACAACTGAGCAATAGCTCTTCCAGCTCTAAGAAGTCCCCACGAGTGACTTTAAAACTCACAATATTTGACGTGCTGGGGGCTGAGGGGGTTGGTTTATCATCACTTTGTAGTTCACTTAGGCTTTTATGTAGTCCTCTTAAGTATTCAGTAAGTACTTCAACGTCTTTTGTATCAACCTTTTGTTCATTGGCGATTGCTGCTTCGATGTCTGAAGCTTGCTTGGAAAGCTCATCAATGCATAAATTGGCACTGGCCCCTTTAAGAGAATGAGCAATACGCTCAGCGTGTTCCATATCGCCAATGACAAGGGCTTGATTGAGGTTAATGGTTTCTTCTATTTGATTTCGAGCAAACTTTTTAATAATGTTCCAAAAAGCTTTTTCATTGCCTCCCAACCGCTTTATTGCCCGTTCAATGTCAACTCCATCTAACTTGGTCTCTTGTTGCTTTGCACTAGTCTCTACTTCTGGCTGCTTGTCGTCAGGGCTCTCGACTACCTGATGCTGGCAGGTGTCCTCTTGGTTAGCCAATTTGTACAAATGTGCGTGTAAGGTCTCTGTCATTTGATTGAAATTAATGGGCTTACCAATATGATCATTCATGCCCGCAGCTTTACATTTTTGTAAATCTTCTTTCATGACATTGGCTGTCATGGCGACAATTGGTAACCCATCGAACTGACTAAATTCACGTATTCTTTTGGTTGCTGAGTAACCGTCCATAACAGGCATTTGGATGTCCATGAGTACGATATCAAACGTGTTATTTTTGACCATATCAACGGCAATCTGGCCGTTATCTGCAATGGTTACGTCTAAATTTAGGGAACTAAGCATCTCATTGGCAATTTCTTGATTTGTCGTATTATCTTCAACAAGTAACACTTTTTGATTCTCGAATGAATGTCTCACGCTGCTGTCTTTGTTTGACACATCGCCGTTTCTAGGCTGACTTGCTAAGTTAAATGACTCCATAATGGCATCTAACAGAACCGACGCATTAACAGGTTTGAGAATTATGGCATCAATTAAGTCGTGGATTTGTGAGTTCATACCAATGTCGGTGCCGTATGCTGTAACAAGTACATATTTGGGCTCAGGTGTTAATTCAAGTGAACGAATGTGTTTGATGGCATCAATTCCGCTCATATTTGGCATTTTCCAATCCATGAAAACAATGTCAAATTTGCTGCCTTGTACCAGCTCAATTGCGCCTGAGCCACTTGCCGCGCAAGTGACCGTAAACTTCATTGCTTTGAGCAGATTGGTCAATATTGCACGTGCACTTTCATTATCATCAACGACCAATGCGTGTTTACCGGCTAACTGGCTATCGGGACAAATGACATTGGTCAGTTTGGCCGACTGCAACCCGCAGCGAACTGTAAAGTAAAACTCAGAACCTTGGCCTTGCTCGCTGTTAACACCAATAGTGCCTCCCATTAATTCCACCAGCTTTTTAGAAATACTCAGTCCTAGCCCGGTTCCTCCATATTTGCGAGTAATGGAGCCATCTGCTTGTGAGAATGCATTGAATAACTTGCTTTGCTGCTCTTGAGACATACCAATACCAGTGTCTTTTACAGTAAACTTCAAGGTAGTTTGATCATCTTGCTGCTCAAGATTAGTGACCGAAATGGTAATTTCTCCACGGTCTGTGAATTTGATGGCATTGCCACATAAGTTAATTAGGACTTGGCCCAAACGAAGTGGATCACCGACAAGGCTAATAGGTACGTCAGGCGCAATGTCCAACAGCATTTCTAAGCCTTTTTCTTGCATACGAATGACGTTAATATTAACAACATTATCCATTACTTCTTGCAAAGAAAAGTCGATATCTTCAATTTCTAATTTGCCTGATTCTATTTTAGAAAAATCTAAAATGTCGTTAATTATACCGAGTAAACTCTTAGCTGCTTGGTCTATTTTATTGATATAACCGGATTGCTGGGTTGTTAACTCCGTGCGAAGCGCCAAATGGCTCATGCCAATAATTGCATTCATTGGCGTGCGAATTTCATGGCTCATATTTGCCAAAAACTCTCCTTTGGCAGTGCTCATTTCATCCGCTTTATCTTTTGCCAGACGCAGTTCGAGTTCCATTTGCTTGCGCTCTGTTACATCAAGTAATAAACCAACTACACCAGCAAGTTCGTTTTCGGCATTGGTAAATACCGCTTCATAAACAATGAAGTTGCGGGGATCACCTTGCGCATTATCAATTTTTATTTCGTAGTGTTGGTTTGACTTACCGTCTAGTAAATCTTGGTGTGATTGCTCAAAAACTTGGGCAATCTCATAGTTAAAAATATCTTCTGTAGTGGCGTCCAACACATCCGCATCGAAAGTCCCGAAATATTGATGAAAAACACTATTCACACCTAAATAATTGCCAGAGCTGTTTTTGTAATACATTGGGCTTGGAATGGCATCGAGAATTTTTTTGTTGAGCTCAAGTTGCTCTACGATACGTTTTTCGGCCTTGGACTGTAAGTCGATGTTTTGCGTAAGTTGTAGGCTCACTGCCAAATCGTTAATAACCGATTTCACCCACTTATAATCTTGATCAGTTAGCTCAACTAAGCTGCCCAGTTCTAATAAACCAATGCTGTCGTTGCTGACGACCAAGGGGAAATAGTATAACTCGCTTATCGAGAGCTTTTCTCCATTTAACTCAATGGCATACTGTTCCTTTTCAAACTTCATCGAGTAGGGCTTTTGAGTACTTAATACATGAAAGTGAATGGAGTCGTAGTTGCTATATGTTCTCGCGCAATTACAGCTGTAACCGGTGCCAGCAACACGCGTGAGTACTTTTTGCTCTTCAAAAACATACAGTCCTAATAGGGGAACTGATAGCCTTTGCTCTAAAAACTGCAACAGCTCTTCACCAAGCTCGTTGGGATTTTTTTTCCCCCTGAGTGCCAATCCAAAGTCTTTCATGATGGTGTTGAATTCAAGTTGTTCGGACAAGTCATTCAGGAGTTTGTTCATCGATTTTGAAAGGTCTGATAGGTCGCCTTTCACCGACTCATCAAGTACAAAGTTATAATTACCTTTTTCTACATTGCTCACTACTTGTTTTTGAATCGATGCAACTGGGTTTATATAGAGTTTCCAAAGTAGGTAAAAAGACAACGCGATATTAATAAGTAAAATTAAATTGAAAATATTTCTGAGCAAATAGGTATTGTTTAAACTATTTTGATGACTCTCAAGTTCGGCATTGAGGCGGTTGGTGATAGCTCTGTGTGCCTCACCAATAGCAGACATGATTTTTGATTTCTCAACTAGGTAGTTATCGCTGAAGAGTATTTTTTGAGCGCTCACTAAGTCTGGTGCTGCGTCTTTAACCCAATTACCATATTCGTCTTTGTGTATGCCTTCTATGGCATTAAAGGCCCGGCGTTCCAGGCTAACCAGAGCATTGGAAGTAGAAAGCGCATTTTGCATTTGCAAAAGTTCAAAGTCTTGCGCACCCAACTGTTGAAACCGCTCAATTATATTATGTCCATCGTTTACTCGGATCGTCTCAGGAACGCTGGAGTGAGGAGCTGCTAGACTATCCCAATAGTCATAGGTGTTGGCATTGTCCGCTCGAACCTTTCCGTCTCGCACTAGCAAAGTGTAACTGAAAAGCTGTTGCCATTTATCATTGCCTGTTACTGCATAGGCTCTTGCAAAATTTGTCAGATTGTCTGAACTCAGCTTCAGTTCATGAGCAAGCTCTGTCAGCTTAAAAAGTTGGGTCTGCTTATCAGTCAAAGCACTGACTTCTGATTTGACGTAATAGGACATTAACCCAATCCCAATACTGACCAGCAACATTATTGAGAATGTGATAAAGAAGCTGACTCTTAAACTTTTCATCTAATCCAATCCATGCTTGGCGTTTCAGTAATAATAGACCTATATTTTTGTGTGTGATGAATAATTGTCTAACAATTCAATAGAAGAGACTATGGAACAGCTTAAAACGGTGTTGGTAGTAGATGACGTGAAGGAAAACTTGGCTTTCATGACGGAAATTATCAAAGATAAGTATCGTGTCTTAGCGGTAAAAAGTGGTGAAGCCGCTATCTCCGTGGTTGAGAAAAACAAGGTCGACATCATTCTCCTTGATGTCGTTATGCCACAGATGAACGGGTACGAGGTGATCAAGTACTTAAAGTCGCACGAGGTATATAGTGACATCCCGGTGATTTTTTTAACTGCAAAAACCAGTGTTGAAGATGAAGAAAAAGGTTTTTTGTTGGGTGCATGTGATTACATTAACAAGCCAATTAGTCCGCCAATACTGCTTGCTCGCCTAAATACACATTTATTGAACAAAGAATCCAAAGACATTCTAAAAAACAAAAACGATTATTTGGAAGAAGAAGTGCAAAAGCGCACGGAGCAAATGTCTCGCCTTCAAGATGTCACCATTCAGGCAATGGCCAGCCTAGCTGAAACACGAGATCAAGAGACCGGAAATCACATTCGCCGTACACAGCTCTACGTAAAATTGTTAGCAACTATTTTGTGCGAGAAGGAAAAATATAAAAAAGTACTCACTTTAGAGGTCATTAATAATTTTTATAAGTCTGCCCCATTACATGACATTGGCAAAGTAGGGATCCCAGACAATGTATTGCTCAAACCAGGTCGGCTTACAGCTGACGAGTTTGAAATCATGAAAAACCATACCGTATTTGGTCGCAACGCCATAGAGACTGCCGAGTCTGCACTCGGTCAGGCCAATAGCTTCTTAAAAACTGCGAAGGAAATCTCGCACTATCATCACGAAAAGTGGGATGGCTCGGGCTATCCAGAAGGGTTGAAAGGAGAGGAGATCCCACTTAGCGCGCGGATGATGGCGATAGCAGATGTCTATGATGCATTAATTAGTAGGCGAGTTTATAAAGATGCGATGGAGCATGACAAAGCAATTGCGATCATGAGGGAAGGGCGGGGAAGTCATTTTGATCCTGAATTGTTGGATGAGTTTTTGGAAAAAGAAAATTTATTTTTTGATATTTCTCAGCAGTATCGAGATTAGAGTCTATTGGGGGGCGTATGTCGTACTCAATTTTGTTAGTCGATGACGATGAAGTTAACCATGATATTGCAAAAACAATGCTTGGTGAATCACATAACTACTTCTCAGCGCATAACGGTGAGGAGGCATTGGCGTTATTTCATGAACGCAAATATGATGCGATTTTGCTGGATGTTGTGATGCCAGGTATGAATGGCTATGAGGTGTGCAAAGCGATCCGCAGTGACATTTCTAATTCCGACACCCCGGTTTTATTTGTTTCCTCAAAAGATTGTATCGAAGACAAGCTTGAAGGGTTTAAAGCTGGCGGTGATGATTACATTACTAAACCGTTTGACGCAGATGAACTTAGTTTTAGGATTGATAGATTGGTCAAGTTCAGTAGCGAAATTGACACCTTAAAAGTAAATTGCGAGGCGGCTGAAGAAGTTACCTTAACAGCCATTACCAGCTGTAGTGAGCTGGGTTTATGTCTTGAGTTCATTGAAAATTCCTACCAATGTAACACCTTAGCTGATTTATCGAGCGCAATTTTAGCTGTTTGTCGAAATTTGGATTTAAACGCGTCTGTGCAGTTGGGATTATTGGGTGAGTTCAGAGATTTTTGTAACTTTGGCGTCATTAACCCGTTAGAAAGCGAGCTTCTTAAGAAAGGGCGAGAGAGTAAAACCGTCATTAATATCGAAAAGCGAAGCTTTTTCAATAGTGCATATTGCTCATTGTTAATAAAAAACATGCCCATTGATGACGACGAGAAATATGGGAGGTTTAATGACATCTTGGCACTGGTGGTTAGAGGAGCTGATGCAAGGTTAAAAAGTTTAGAAACCAACATTCAAGCTATTCAGGCAAAGAATAAAGGGCTCAGAGAGCTCAGTCAGGTAGCGAGTAAAGATTTAGAAGACATTGAACTTATTTTTAAAAACTATAATCAATCATGCCAAGAGCTTGTTGAAACGCTTATTTTTGACGTTGAAGATTCAATAGTCTCTTTTGGTATGAGTGAAGCGCAAGAGCAAACCCTACGAGAAACGCTAGACGGCGCGAAAGAAGATCTTCAGAAAATACAAGAGCACTCAGAAGATATGTCCGCAACATTCAACGATTTTTTTATTAAATTGGATAAGTTAATAGATTAATCGGATGTTTTTCTTTATTTAATATTTACGTTTGAGGATTCTTAGCTTCAAATATTGATTTTTTCATTATTTTAAATTTCATATTGTAATGGTTGAGGCCTTTTGTTAGCTTTGTTTATGATTATTTTTATTAGAAGAGTAAACATTAATATGCGAGCTTTGGGTTTTAATCAAGATTATTTGATGAGGACTCCTAGCTGTTTAAGCCGCTCTCATTGAATGGTTTAATTATTATATATTGAATCAAGTGGTACACAGAGTGTATTACTTAGGACCAAAGGCGCACTTCTAATTAAGAAAAAGGGTTGTTATTAAGGGATATCGAGTTAAAGCGGCGTGAACACATCTATGCGTTTTATTTTCCGGCTTGTACTTAACCCATAATTACTTATCTGGATGCTATTAATAAAGGAATTAAAAGTGTGCCCCAATTTTAAGTCTCTTGAAGCACAGTGGTTTTTTGAATTCCATATTACGTTATTTGCTGTCATGGCCTTTTTTGCCATGATCATATTGCCTGCGGTCAGGCTTCTTCTGCATTGCCATGCTAAAAAGGAAAGTTTACATTCATTTATAACACTATTTACGACACGAGTGGTCTCTAAAAGTAAACTCGAAGTTTTTGCTTTGTTAGTTTTATTTTTTCACATCCTATACTTCTTGAGTATGTTCGTTTTTAAATTTTGCATTCAGTGATATAAGTTAATTGCAAATTGAAAGTGTTCGATGTTTGTAGAGTTATTTATGATGGTTTTGAAGGGGGGGTATAGTGGTGTTAATGTATCTCTATTTATTTTATTGGTTTTCATAAATTATTATATTATCGTTGTTGTATAAATGGATTAGCGGCTTATTTGGCAACGTGTAGACACACCTCTCAATTTTAAAGTCACTTCTAACGATTAGAGCTGGTTACAGGCAAAGCAGCTGTTGAAGCTGCTTTGCCATAGTGTTTACTTAATAAAGTAAAGTAGTTTGTCTTGCTCTGTATGCGCATAAATTGTGCTATACGGCCAGATAGAAAAAGGCCTTTCAGGATTACCGTTAAATATTGCTGCCCCTGCGATATGGTATTGGTAATACCCCGTGTTGTCGGCCAGTTGTGCCATTGTGAACGTGCCGCTATCAACATAGTTGCATGCCACGCCTGTAGGCTCGGAACGGAATATGTTTAAACCTTCCATATGAGGCGTGCCGTCAAATGTTGCAGTTAGGTCAGCGGCCGTGTCATCAAGCAAACTCTGGCATCCATTACCGGTTGGATTGGTGACATTATGTGCTGAAATCATCGACACTCGCTGATGTTCGTCAATAAACATAAGCCCTTCTGTCATTGTGGCTCTCAGCGCTTGCCAGCGGGCCGATTCCAAAACACCATATTGGTCAATTTTTACTGGGTCGCGCATGAGTTTGCGTTCAATGCCATCTGCGTGATTTGCAAAGAGTGTCCAACCACCGCCAAGGGTGTCCATATCGCAATATACAGCAAAGGGGGATACGCCTTGATCGCCATCCGGGTCTATTTGGTAGTAACCTGAAGACGCTCCCGGATTATTAATCTGAATATCTTTACAGTTTATTCCTTGTGAGGCGCCAGGTTCTAGTCCAAACTCGTCTACAAAAAAGCCATAGTATTCCATCTCATCTATTTGACTATGTTTAACAGAACCATGAGTCGTCAAAATAAGTAACCTAAAGTAGGTGCCACTCGCAGCACGGTTTAACGTAACGGAAGCATGTCCTTTTTCCATGGTGATCTGTTCATGATCTATAAAATTAACGCCATCATTTGAGACTTGCAAAATCGCTTCTTTAGGTGTTCTTGGCGCGAATTCAGCATGGTGATTTGAAACACGCGTACTGAAGCCCGTAATTACTGCTTTTTTGGCGAAGCCAACCTGTAACCATTCATTGGTGTTTGTAGGGCCCAACCAGATACCGTGGGAAATTAAGTTACCTGCATCGGCATTTATTTTGTTGTTTGGATCTGTGTAATATAGATGACCGTCAAATGCGCCCGCTGGCGTAAATTGATTTACGGTGGCGCTGGCCGAGTAACTTGCTGGCTGCAATGAGTTGGTGTAAACCAATGCGATATTGTCATTGTCCCCGGTCATTTGACCAAAAATGGCTTTACTAGATGCACTTGGGTTCTCCATATCGCAATAGTAGTATTCGCCTTCTTTTCCACCTGGCCCATCACTATCTATCAAGTAAGCGCCACTTGGCGAGTTTGGTTTGGCCGCCAAAATACTTGCGCAGCTTGAACCATCGCTGGGAAACACCTCTTTATTCAGTGTTGAAATCATCGCAAAGAGTTCTTCGTATTTTGCCGCTAGCATACGATCTGCAGAATCAGTGTAACCTTTGGTAACCAGGTGGTTAGGCTGGATAGGTGTATTTGCAATGGCGTTACCTATTACTTCTAGGGCGGCAGAGGGAGAAACGGTCCCGACACCGACTCTAACTGAAGTGGTAACTTGATTTGCACCATCAGTCCAGTGCGTGGTGCCCGGTACTCCTTGGATCCCTTGCGGACCTTGTGGACCAATCAAGCCCCTTTCCCCTTGAGGGCCGATCAGGCCTCTTTCGCCAGCAGGGCCTGCTTCTCCAACCAAGCCCTGCAATCCTTGAATACCTTGAGGGCCTTGTGCGCCGGGTTCACCTTGTAGCCCCTTAAACTCGCTCCAAATAGCACCATCGCAAATAAATATTTGTTTATCAATACTGTTGTAGTACATCGAGCCTTCGTGAGCCGCATCACACGATATTGGGCTGTTTGTTTGTGGCACAAGTCGTAACGCACCTGCGACTTCTGTATTACCCGCTAATTGTTGGGAAAATGTCGGGGGAGTGCTAGTTGGATCACTGGGATCTGTGCCATTGCGAAACTCCAAGATATTGGTGGCGTTATCCAGATCGAGATCCGTACTTGCATCGCTTGGATCATTTGGATTTAATCCATATTGGATTTCCCAGTTGTCGTTCATACCATCTTGATCACTATCAACTAACGTTGGTGACACTGTTACTGAGACATCGTCAAAATCGATAACGCTTTGTTGGGAGTCTGAGTTAATGAGCTCCAATATTAGAAAGTCTGTGGATTCAATTAAAGAGCTATGGGTCTGAGTTGGTGTAAAGCTGATTTCAACCGGAGTAAACTGCCCTTTGGATAAAGATACTGAGGGTGTTAAATCTATAAATTGGCCATTGACTCTAAAACCAATTCTAAAATTGTATGCATCACTGTCATTTCTCCATCCGACTTTAGCTTTGACAAGGTAGGTACTGTGCATATCTAACGGGACTTGTAAGTTTTGGCTCAACTTACTGCCGGATTTTACAAAACCGATATTGTCGATTACATCATGATTTCCGTATTGTGCTAGGGTTGGGTTGAATATGCCGGCTTCGGTGGAGGGTGATGAGAGCCAGTACAGAGATTCTGAACTTTGCTGTGCTTCTTGCACGGTAAGAGCGTTAAAGTGGCCATCTTGAACAAGCTCTTGGCCAAGGGTAGGTAAACTGGCTACACAAAGAGCAGCAGAGATGTAATGAGACAATTTAGTGTGTTTCATTTATTTCCTTAAGGGTAAAGGTGTGGTGATTTAATGTACAAAATATATTGCGTAAATAACTCAACAATATGAATGAGAGTAGGGTTATTTATGAACTTGCTCTTTGGCTTGTTTTCTTGCGGCACATCGCTCTAGTATTGCAGCTTTTTCCTGTGCACTTTTGCTACCCCAGCCGACAATTTCATCTATGCTTCGAAGGCAGCCAATACAAATATCATCGGCATCCAAACAGCAATTTCTCACGCAAGGGGATTGCGTAGCACTTTGCTGTGGAGGTAACTTTTGGGCCATGATGTATCGACTTTGGTGGTTGTTTTCAGCGACTATTATGACGGTTTTTCAAATAACAAAAAAGTCGTGCATTTGGCTGGTTTTTAGTTAATGAAATGGAGGTTAATCTCAATTCTGCGGGGGTTCATCGAGTTTCATGATTTGCTGGGAACTCTGCAGATTTTTGTTGGTCTTGATAGTTAGATGAATCAACTATTTGTGGTGTAATTTTGTTCAATTAAAGCAAATAGTGTCTGTCTAAATAAAAACTAAAACCAAATAGCAAGGAGTTGATCACACGCTATGACATGCAATAGATCACAAGATTTGAGTTATTCACCTGTTCAAGCTTGTCGCAAACAACGTGCAAGGGCTGTAAAAAAGCGCTGGATTTTAACCGGTTCTACCAGTGCGGTGTTGAGACAACTGACGGTACCTATGTTGTGGGCTATTTTGGCTTTGTTTAGCGCGGATTTAATTGAACTTTACTTTGCATCTCGGTTAGGAGTCGAAGAGCTCACTGCAATGAGTTTTACGTTGCCAGTGCAGGCAACCTTGTTTGCGTTTGCCATAGGGCTTGGGATTGTTGTTGCGACACGTTTAACTCAGGCGAGAGAAGTGGAGGAGCTTGCCGCTGTCAGCTTGATATTTACCATTTTGGTTGGTGCTACGGTAGCATTGGGTATTTGGTTTAACTTATTACCTATTTTGAACTTGCTTGGTTTTGCTGACTTCTCTGAACGTGAAAAAGTTTGGGAACCTCTCAATACTTATATGCAGTACCGTCTTAGTGCTGTTATCTTCTTTTTCTTAATCATGGTGATTTTTGGGGTATTGCGCGCCTTTGGGAATATGCGATCGGCAGCGCTACTGCTGGTGGTGTTTGCTGGTATGCAGGTGCTCACCAGTGCGGTATTGTTTTCACCATGGGTCGGTTCTGAGCTTTCGAACAGTGGTTTAGAGAAGTTGGGAATTGCACATTTAGTTGCTGCAGTAACGGGCTGTATTTGGGCGCTTTATTTACTGGTAGTGAAAGAAAACATATCCATCAAAATTAATTTGCTCTCTACACAAAGTCGGCAAGGTTTTCGCTGTTTATTTCGTCTTTTGATCCCAATAGTGTCTATGCAGCTGCTTACACCGCTGGCGCAGTCCATATTGATGGCAATTGTTGCGACACAAGGCAGTGATGCCGTAGCTGCCTATGGAGTTGTAATGCGCCTAGAGCCACTAGCTTTGTTATTGCCTATGGTACTTACTACGTCATTACCTATCTTTGTCGGGCAAAATTGGGAGGCAAATAAAGCGCTAAGGGTTAGGCGTGGAATTAAGCTGTCGGTTTTAGCATGTATTGTTTGGCAATTGGCTGTCTCCTTGGTGCTGTTCTTTGGTGCAGATCTGCTTGGGGTTGGCTTTTGTCAGAAAACTTTTGTCAGCAAATCTATTGAGTTAGCGTTAACCGTATTGCCACTGTCCTATATTGCTTTAGCTGCAACCATGTTGTATGTCAGCTGTTGCAATGCCACTGGACGCAGCATGATTGCATTAAATGTGAGTATCTTACGGCTATTTGGTTTGTCGATCCCATTCGCATATTTTGGCGCTTATGTTGCTGGTTTTAGTGGTATTGTGTGGGGTCTCGCTCTAGCAAACGTCATACTTGGGTTGGGCTTGCTCGCGTATTGTGTTTTACAGCGTGAACGTTTGATGTTATCAAAACAGGCTGCTATTTAGTTAGGCTGTATAAATTTTGTATTTATTGTTTAGTTATTCGTCATAGCTGCGAAGAATAACAAAAGGAATAAATATGAAACATATCGCTTTAAAATTGGGGAGCTTAGCGTCAATTGTGGTATTGAGTGGCTGTAACTCAGACCCGGATGTATTGTTGGGCTATAGCGCCAATCAACTGTGTTCAAGGCATTTTATATCACAAGAGCCCATAGACTTTATTAAACAGCGTGTTATCCCTGAGGCACTAGGCGCACTGCCAAGTACACCTGTGTTGACTGTTGATGAAGTTGCAAAACAGGTTTCAGTAGCGGCTCAGGTTGACGGCGCAACCCTGACGCGGACTTCAGTGTTTCGAGATGGCCTCGGTTGTACATTACTCCATGAATTGACCCCTTCCCAATTGCATGCGCAAACTCAAGGTGTGGCGCTCTCTCAACAATTGCCAAGCACGCCGATTGCAAAAGCACTGGATCCGACGTTATCGCTAGATTCATTTTTTGCGACAAATCATAAGGACTATACATGGAGCGACAATACATTTGCAGTTGCAGTAATGTATAAGGGACAACTTGTCACAGAGCAATATGACCAGTTTCATGCAGGTGATACCAGAATGCTAAGTTGGTCAATGGCAAAAACCCTAACAGGGCTATTAACCGGCGTGTTGGTGGATAAAGGTAAGCTCAGCTTAGAGCAGCCACTGGCGTTTGGTCATCATGAAATGACGGTGAAGAACTTACTCAATATGAGCTCTGGCGTAAAATGGGCGGAATTGCCAGATATTCATGGATATGAAGATTTAGCGCCGATGTGGTATCACACGGGAGACTCGGTCAATTACGTAACTCGTCTGCCAAATGAGTACAAACCGGGCAGCAAGTTTGAGTATGCGACTGGCACAACTCAGCTACTGAGCAAGGCATTAATGGATGCGTCTGGCGGTGACTTATCATCTATCAATAAGCTGTATCAACAAGACTTTTTTGCGCCGCTTGGGATCAACAATGCAATTGCTGAATTTGATGAAGCAGGTAACCTCAGAGGTGGTGCGAGAATGTTCTTGACTGTGCATGACTGGCTTAAAATAGGCCAGCTGTTTGTAAATAACGGCCGCTGGAATGGAGAACAAATTGTTTCAGAGACTTGGATTAAAGAAGTAATGATGAGTAGAGGGGTTGATAAACACTATGGTGGGCAGCTGTGGTTGAATGATATGAGTTTTTGGCTACCCAAGTTGCCAAAAGACACTGTGTCGCTGCGTGGGCATAGAGGTCAGTACCTTGTAATTATCCCTTCTAAACAGCTGGTTGTTGCGCGTTTTGGTGCTTATGGCGCAGCAGTCAATCAACACATTGGGCTCGCAAACAAACGCTTGTTTAAATCTGTGCTCAATATTTTAGAACAACTAGAAAAGTAGTGGAAAAGAGTAGGGGCAAAATTTACGTCTGCCCCTGTAATATTTGTTTTAGTTCAGATCAATGCTAAGGGCGCAGTGATCGCTGAGCATTTTCTTTGGCTCCATATTGTCAAAATAATGGAATTGAACGCTGCCTTTCACGTAGACGGGTTTCAAAGTATTTGACACCAATACGTGGTCAATAGGCGCAGGGTAGTATGGGTGACAACCTGTTAGCATTTGATTTGCATTAAAAAAAGTCGCCTTAGACAGATTGTTTGGTGCTTTATTTGCAAGTCCATCTGGGTAATACAGGTCGCGGCTGACGCGGTTATATGGTGCGGTCAGTCTGTGATTAAAGTCACCTAAAACGATAAAGTTGGCTTGCTCTGCGCTTTTCGATTCAACCCAGTTATCTAACAGAGGCACTTGCTTTGCCAGTAGTTGGCACGATTTTTTGTCAGAGCGGCGGTAATCGTCCACAAAACAACCACTTTTTAGGTGTACATTAAGTAAGTCTAACGTTTTACCTGCATAGCCAATTTGAACTTCCAAGCCGCTTCTCAACCCAACTTGTATATCTGAAAACTGATTATGATGAATAACTTTTTCAACGTTTAAAGGCTTTTTAACAGCGAATGCAACTTTTTGTTGTGTTGATGTCAAACCATTGCCGCGGCAGGTGTAGCTTGGGCTGTCTTTACGATCAGATATGATCAGTTGCCATTGAGATTTGTCGAAAATGTTTTCAAGGGCTTTGATTGAGCCAACTTCTTGAAATGCAATAACGTCTGCTTCAAGAGCGCTTGCGTATTTCTTTAGCGCAGAAATTTCATTTTGTGTTCTCGGTTTACACCCTTTGGTGTTATCTGCCGCTAAATGTTCGATATTCCAAGTTACGACTCGCAATCCTGTATCCGATTGAGTATCACTTGGATTGGTTGCGTTACAGGCACTTGTTAGTAAGGTACATAAGGCCAGTGCACTGAGTTTTACAGGGTGGTTCATAATTCTAAGTACTTGAATATTTTTAATAGCGATATAGTGTATCAAAAATATTTCAAATAGATTATATAAAATTTTTAATTCATCGCGAATAATGTGACGTTTAACTCAGATGAGTTAGATGTTGTTTTGGGGCTGCAATATCAGAGGCTTAACTATCATAATATTGCAGCAACGGAGGTTATTTGTCTGTGTGTTCGTGCCAGTGTTTACACTTGCTTGTTTTACCGATGCCCGGATTGAATGAGTTGGTAGGATCAAGCTTTTTGTAGAAGGATTTCAGAGCATCTTTTGCAAAATATTCATGCCCGACATTGTGCTCAGCAGGGTATTCGGCGCCACGTTTATCAAATGTCTCTAAGATTTTATTTTTAACTGCCTTGGCATCTACGCCCGGTTTCATAATGTAGTTTTGGTGCATGACGTGGCAGAACAAATGCCCATAGTATAGTTTAACGGCGATCTGCTCATCTATTTCTGGAGGCAGTTGTTCGAACCAATCGGTTTCATTGCGCGGAAAGGCTACATCAATGGTCATGATGGCACCCATTTCTTTGCTGTTCATAGTTTGCATTCGGCCTATCGCACCGCCTGCTACAAAGCGATGTAGTATGGCCTTTTCACCTTCGTCTTCAGTACACTCAAAGTAGTTGCCATCATTCGTTTTAAAGAATTCATCAAAGTATGCTTTTGCTTCTGCAACACCTGCATTGCTCATCTCTACAATCCAGTGGTGTTCATAGCGGTCACGATACTCTTCCATACGTTTTGGCAAGTGGTTAGGCCATAAACAGCTTAGATATTGCATAATTCGATCAGAAAACTTGCTGGGTAAAAACTTAAAGTTGTCAGCAATACGATCAACAGTACGTTTGATGCCAAACATTTTTGGAATATATTTAGACCCTAGCTTATCTATTACTAAGAACGTATCTTTACCGTATTTCTTAGAGGCGTCATAACAATCCCTATGCAGATATTCACCAGAGACTGGCAAGTTTTCAAATTTAGATAGGATGTCGCGACGGATCTGAGCTAACACAGATGGGTCGTTAGTACCGACATAAAAGACTTGGTGTTTTTCAGGTACCGGATAGGTGTCTAATCGAACGGCAAAAACAGCAAGTTTGCCAGCACAGCCAGATGATTCGTATAAGCGGCGTCCATCATTGTTAAAGCGCGAAGGTGTCTCTGCATCGACATCTCTAACACGTTCATGGTATTCATCATCAGATGCTCTAAGTTCTGGGAACTGAACATCAGCATCTGTGTAGTTTTGCGCTTGCAAATTAGTCAATATCTCTTCGGGTGTATCGCCCAAGTTAATGCCTAAATTATTGACTAGTGACAAGTTACCCTGTTCGTCAATTTGCGCAAAAAGTGACAACTCAGTATAGGCTGGGCCACGCTGTACCAAAGCCCCCCCTGAGTTATTACAAATTCCGCCGACAATTGATGCCCCAATACATGATGAGCCAATTACAGAATGCGGCTCTCGACCGTGAGGTGCAAGCGTGTCCTCTAGGCCAAACAAGGTGCTGCCAGCTAGTCCGACAATTTGCTTGGCATTATCTATCAGCTGAATACTGTCAATACGCATAGTGCTAATGATGACGATGGGGCGATCATAATCTTTGCCATCAGGTGTTGAACCACCAGTCAGGCCCGTATTGGCTGCTTGCATGATCACAATCACATCAGCTGCAACACATGCTTTTAACGCTTGCCAAATTTCCAAAAGAGTTGCTGGTCTGATAACAGCAAGGGCTTCACCTGAACCAAAACGAAATCCTTTGGTATATGGTTGCTTTTTGGTGTCATCAGTCAGTACAAAGCTGTTACCGACAATAGACTTTAATTCTTGAATTAGTGAAGTATTTGGCGCGTTTTTGGTCATGCTGTTCTCGGAAATTGTATCTGCTTTCACATTTTTGACGAGGGATTGGGAACTAGTATACAGCAAGGTTAAGATGGAGTGAAACCAATGATTTGCATGTTACATAAGTACCTTTTCAAGGGAAAGTTGGCGGAAATGAAGAAATTTAACGGCATGTTGTGGCCTAGCTTCTACAATAAAACTAAGTTCAGGAAGCGTGCAAGGGAGCAGAATATCTATGCCAAGTTGGGTTCAATTAAACGCATTATCAATTGTAACAACTTACGTTTTATTAAGTATGTTGCTAGCAGGATGTGAAGGAAAGCAAAATCAACAACCAGTCCAGGAGGAGTCAAGTCAAATCCCTAAATCTGATTCTCATGGCAAAGAAGTTCACAATGTAACTCAAGATGAAAGTCAATACGTATTGGGAGCGTGTGTTGAACTGGGATATCCACTTTTGCAAACGGACGAAAGGGAGTCAAGCGCAGAAACGTTAGCATGCGAGCGAAATTTAACCCATAAGTTTGATGCTGGTACTAAGGCGTCAGACACCAAACTAAAATGGCGGGTACGTGTAAAAGGCCAAATCATCCAGTGCCAATGTGCAGGTTATGCAACTCAGATTGGTAAAGGAAATTGATTGAATTAATGTTAGTCACACAAAACCATACGGCCTTGCGATCACAGCAAGACCGTTGCTCTTTGCGTCAAATGCTTCATTGACACTAAATTGGTATTGTTGGCATAGCCTCGCAATGTCCCTAGCTCTTAAATATCTCATCAAGCCTATATGTTTCATAGGGAGGTGGCCCTGACATCGCGACAGAGACCATTTTTGTGGCGACTTGAGCACCTGAAATAGGCCGATACTTTTGTAACCCAGGTAGTTTGCAAATTAAGGGCAGCAAGTGATTACCTATGGTTTCAGCTATTCGAGTATCTGGTCTGTGACCAATGAGCAAGGAAGGTTGAAAAATACTGAGGTGCTTAAACCCGAGTTGTTTTATGTTTTGCTCCAGCTCGCCTTTCATTTTTAGGTAAGGGCTGACGCTATTTGCATTCGCGCCACTCGATGAAACCAGTAAATAGTGCGCAACCTGATTGTATGCAGCGAGACTTGCTGCCTGATATTGGTAGTCGAAATCAACACGCCTTTGCTCGGCTATTGAACCCGCCTGTTTGCGTGTTGTGCCCAGACATGAAAACAGCATATGTCCTTGGAAAATGTGCTGATAGTGATTTAGCTTTTCAAAGTTGACAACTTCATTGACGATTTTTTCTGAGTCATACTGAATGGGTCGTCGCGTAACTGCAACAACTTTTTCAATGACTGGCTGCTGCGCCAAAATTTGGGTAACACGTTGGCCTATAAGGCCTGTGGCGCCAAGTACTATTGCTGTTTTCATACTGGTGATTACTTATTTTGTATTGTTGCCTGTGTATTAGATACAGCGTATTTACCAATGGCAAGTCAATTTACTCATTGTTGACCGTCGTCTAATGCGAGCTGCATAAAAACTGAGCTAGGTTCTGCGTTATACTGGCCAAATGCACCACAATGCCTAAAACCAAAAGACTCGTAGAGCTTGATGGCTGCGGTTTGTTGATCCCCGGTTTCTAATTTTATTTCGCGGACCTTTTTACGCTTAGTTTGCATAATCAGGTGTTCAAGTATGGCTTTCGCCATTCCTTTTCCACGTTGTGATGGCTTGACATAGATACGTTTTAACTCGGCATATACGCCAATATCCTCTTTTAAGACAAAACTGCCACACGCGACTAGTTCACCGTTATCATAGTGGCCTATGATATAGGTTTGTGGGCTGTCTATCTCACTTATTGGCACTAAATCATTGGCTTCAGCAGGGTACAAACTATTCATTAAGAGATCTATTTCTTCGAATAGCTCTGCAAGACCCGCACTTTGGCTGTGTAACTGAACAAACTGCATCGATACCCCCTTGATATAAAAAGCCAATATATCAGTTTCATTATAGGGATGGTCAAGGTTTAGTTTAATAGTAACTGGCTGATACATTGAGCTTTTTACTGTTGAGCTCGGTATATCTCGATGTGACATATTGCGTTAACTTGGAATCCCAGCGGCTGAGTAACAGTTGTTAGGGCAGGATTAGGCGTAACCACACGATTGGCAGAAAAGTCAGTGTGTATTTGGGTGGACAAAGGCGCGTCACTCACAGCGGCTGATTCACCTATGCGTGTTGCATATATTATCTGATTTAAAGACCTATTGTTATCAGGGCCAAAAACTACGCTCTTCAAATAAATAACTAAGCCATTTTATCAACTCCCAAATCGTTCAGCTCTGAATCAGCAACAAGTACCGGGTAATTTTTCTATCCATTCGAAGATAAGATTAATTGAATATTGTATGCAATTTATCTTTACTGTTTAATTTAATAGCGTTAACCTAAATAAAACAAACTAAAAACAGGATGTAAAACATGAAATTAAAACTAAACAAAAAGAAAGTCATAAATTTATCCCGCGACGCAAACGCCTTTCCCAATGAAATGACACCACAGGTTGCTGCTGGAGCTGGAAACTGGTTTACACAATTTGCATGTGACGCTCCTACACTGTCATGTAGAAAGTGTGTAGGCTCGCGGGGGTGCACTGAGGGTCAACCATAACTACACAGAAGCAATAATATCTGTCATATGAATTACCGCAAATAACGGAGGTCTGCCTTTATCAATATCTGGCTTGGCCTCTGTTCGCAACTTTATAAGACAACAGTAGGTAGTTTGACTACATAAACCATAAAAAACATATTATAAAAGCATGCTTTTAATAGGGGAGCAATTTTCCAGTCTATGAGAATCTTATGTCTAACTTCTCATAAAAGGGTTTGCATAAAAGTGCACATTGCCACTTTAGTTTAACGTAACAGACCAAACGTAAAGTTTCCATACTATCCCAAACAGGTTAAAAGAAACACATCACGTGAGGTCTGTAATTGGGCCTTGCCTTAATCAACAAACAACTGATTCTCTAAAGTACGGCCGTTGACAAGCTGTTTGTATGTCCACTTATGCTCGTGAATTAAAGCCAGTAAAGATAAGTCAAATGGTTGTGGCTGTTTTGTATATTCAATGACGAGTTCATCTGATTGAGTTTGTTTGATGTGACGCACACCCGCTAGGTTGGAGATTTTATCCTGCATATCTGCATCCAAGTTGAGCATTTGCAGGGTCACAAAGCTACCTTGCTCAGTTTTATGTAAATCGCTTTGGTGGCTGGAGAGTTGTCCTTGCTCCAAATAAAGCACTGTATCACAAAGGCGTTCCAGCTCACTGAGATCATGGGAGCTTAAAATGAACGTGATGTCACCTTGTAAGGATGCGATAAGGCTGCGAATGGCTTTTGCATTTTTCGGATCTAAACCTGCGGTTGCTTCATCTAGAAGCACTATTTCTGGACTCCCAAGCAATGCTTGTGCGATACATACGCGTTTACGCATGCCATGAGACAACTCGCTTGTTTTTGAGTTTGCAACATGTGCCAAATCTACCAATGTTAACACGCGCTTTGTATCTTCAAGCGCCGCTTTGCCCGACATGCCCTGTAGTTTGGCAAAAAAGGTGAGCTGCTGTAACACTGAAAACTTAGGGTCCAACTGTGCATCCTGTGGTAATGCTGAAATTTTATCGAATAAGCTAGCATCTCCGGGCCGATGACCAAGGATATCTATCGTTCCGCTACTTGGTTTTAAGTACCCACACACAATACTAAATAGTGTTGTTTTTCCCGCTCCATTGGGACCAACGAGGGCGACTGTGCTGCCTTTTTCTATTTTGAATTCAACATTGTCTAAAGCCCGTTTTGTACCAAAAGTCTTGCTCAGTGACTTTACTTCAATAACTGTGCTCATAGATCTCTCCCTTTCAGTAAAACATGTGCTGCACCCAAGAGTATCGCTGTTTGACACGCCGGGAGCGCATAAGAGAATAACGGTGTGTTTTGCCAGCCAGTCAGCTCTGCAATTTGATGTCCCGGGATAATGTAGTTTAACCAACTTAATACCGGATATTGAGCGCCGACATAACCGATCACAGAAGCGATTAAAGTAAAAAACAAAATAGCGAATACAATGCTCATTCGTGCCGAGTTATTAATTAAATTCAAGAGGCTCATAAGCGCAATAAATGGCAGACAAGTAAGCAGCAACTTGCTCCAAATAGCGATCGACTTGGCAAATGCAGAAGTAAGTAAGCTGGCATCACGATAGAGTAGCATGATGAGCGTTGCTACTGTAACCAGTGCAATCAAGGCGGCTAAAATCATCACTTGGCCAATAAAGCGACCCAGTAGTATTTCCAACCGAGTACTTCGCATTGTCAAAAATCTGAGCGTGCCCCGGTTTCTATCCCCAACGGTCTGATCTGCGGTGACGAACACGGCAAACATTGGAAAAGTGAACAGGCCAATAATCCAAAACATTGCGAGTTCAGCTTCAGGCCAAGAAACGAGCGCAGACAACCCTATGGTGCCAGCTATTTGGCCAACAATATCAGAAAACTCATAGCTGTTAATGAAAGGGACCGCATTATAAATTGGGTAACGTAATACCATGAGCCATACGAGAGAGAATGCGGCGATAGCCAACCAGCCTCGTTTTGTGGCAAATAGGCGGGTAAGTTCAAATAGGCCAAATAGCCAAGTGCGTTGTAGATTCATATAGTCTCCTCATTTAGATCAATACATTAGCTTGAATTTACCAGAGGAGAAAGGAAAAAGTGTTGCAGAATATAGCAACAGAAACAAAAAGCGCAGCAAAATGCTGCGCTTTTGTCATGACAGTAAAAAGTTGTTACCAACCACACTGACGATTTTTGTTTTGCTCATCTAGATATGCTTGAAGTGGCGCGAAGTAATCTAAGATGGCTGTTGCATCCATTTGCTTGTTACCAGTAACGGTTTCAAGTGCTTCTTGCCATGGGCGGCTGCTACCCATTTCCAACATGGTATTTAAACGCTCACCAGCTTCTTTCGAGTTGTATACTGAGCAACGGTGAATCGCTTCTTTGCTGCCAGCGATTTCACACAGCGACTTGTGGAACTCAAATTGCAGGATGTGTGCTAGGAAGTAACGCGTGTATGGTACATTACCAGGAACGTGATATTTAGCACCTGGGTCAAAATCATTTTCGGTACGCGCTACAGGCGCTTGTACACCTTGGTACTTTTCACGTAGGTCCCACCACGCTTGGTTGTACTGTTCAGGGCTAATTTCACCGGAATAAACTTTCCAACGCCACTGGTCAACGAGCAAACCAAATGGGATAAATGCAATTTTATCCATTGCCATTTTCATAAGTAGACCAATGTCTTTAGACTCATCAGGTACTTGCTCTAGTAAACCAATTTCTTTCAAATAACCAGGCGTTACTGAAAGTGCAATCGTGTCGCCGATAGCTTCGTGGAAGCCGTCATTCGCACTCTCTTGGTAGTACAGTGGCAGTTTGTTGTAAGCGCGTTGATAGAAGTTGTGGCCTAACTCGTGGTGAATGACTGAGAACTCTTCACCTGTTTGCTGGATACACATTTTGATTCGTAAATCGTCTTTGTTGTCCAAGTTCCATGCTGAAGCATGACACTGCACATCGCGATCTTTTGGCTTTAAGAACAGTGAACGAGTCCAGAATGTCTCTGGTAATGGTTCAAAACCCATTGATGTAAAGAACTTTTCTGCGCCTTTAGTCATCTTAAGCGCATCGTAATCATGTTGCTTTAACAGCTCAGTTAGGTCGTAGCCTGGATCTGCATTTTGAGGTGCAACTAGGTCGTATACGTTACCCCAAGTTTGTGCCCACATGTTGCCAAGCAGGTGAGCTGGAATAGGCTGGTCTTGAGGAACTTTATCTTCACCGTATTTTTCGCCCAATTTAGCTCGAACGTGGCAGTGTAGAGAGTTGTATAGTGGCTTAACTTGGCCCCAAATACGATCTAACTCTTTGGCAAAGTCGTCCGCTGGCATGTCGTATTTGCTTCGCCACATTGCGCCTGTGTCTGCATAGCCAAGTTCATTAGCACCTTCATTGGCCAATGACACAAGGTCGCTATACAGCGGTCTCATTGGTTTTGAAACTTCGCGCCAACCTTGCCAGATATCGAGGAGCTCTTCGTAGTTGCGGCTGGTTGCCATTTTAGCAGTCATGTCGCCAAGGCTCATACATTTACCGTCTTTACAGTACTTGCCTTTACCATATAAACCATCAAGCTCAGCAGAGAGTTGTGCTAATTCAGCCGTTTTTTGCGGATCTTTTGGTGCTGGAAGCGTTAAGTTCAGTTTTAACTTATCAAGCTTACGGCGGTTATCATAATTTAGTTCAAGGTCGTCAAATTTAGCCGCTTCGTTGGCAAGCGCTACAAGTGCAGCAGTATACTCTCGGCTTACTTCAGCCGACAGTGCCGCGGTGTCTTCAGTAATAAAGTTGGCATAAATCCATGCAGCACGACTGCTTCTTACAGATAGGTCCTGTAATTGCTTTTCTGCTTCAGCAAGAAATACTTCTGCGTCTTTCTCTGTTAGTTTTTCACTTGTTGTTGAGTTACAGCCACTCAGTGAGAGTGCCCCAGCGACAAAAATAGCGCTTAGGCTGAGTTTAAATTTTGCTGACATATGTTTTCACTTTTTGTTATAGAGAGCGCTGATGATAACAGCCTCTTTACCGGTGCTCAATTAGCTCGTCTCAAAGTTCATACAAAATAGTGAATGGGCGCGTAATCAACGGGCTTATCAATATTCGTGAATTATTGAGTTAGCCGATTTTTCATCCATACTTATCGTTAATACTCAGTTGGGGAACAACTCTTATGTGGCTAATTTTATTATTGATTATTGCAATATGGGTTATATTTTCGGTCAAGGACATTCGAATTAAATGGATATCGACTCCCACATTTAATTATTTTAAACGTGCCTTGCCTGAATTATCTGATACAGAAAAAGAAGCGATGAAGGCAGGAGATACTTGGTGGGATGCAAGTTTATTTAGTGGCAAGCCGGATTGGAATATGTGGCTTAAATCAGGACGACCTCGATTATCTGATGAAGAAATCGCATTCGTAAATAATGAATTAAATACACTTATGGGTATGCTTGACGAGTCTGAAATTACAGCGCGAGGAGATCTGTCAGAAAACACATGGCAATTTTTAAAAGAAAAGGGCTTTTTCTCGTTGATCATTCCGAAAAGCTTTGGCGGTAAAGAGTTTAGTGCGCAAGCAAATTCTGTGATTGTATCTACCATTGCTACAAGGAGTTTATCTGCTGCTGTCACTGTGATGGTTCCTAACAGCTTGGGGCCTGCGGAACTGCTGTTACATTTTGGTACTCAAGAACAGCAGCAAAATTGGTTACCTAAACTGGCAAGTGGTGAGACGCTACCTTGCTTTGCTTTAACTTCTCTTCATGCAGGTTCTGATGCGGGTGGGATAACGGATCACGCGACGGTATGTCACCAAGAGCTTGAAGGGAAAAGTGTACTAGGGTTAAGGGTAAGTTGGTCAAAACGTTATATTACGCTTGCGCCAGTGGCGGATGTGCTTGGATTAGCGTTTAAAGTTTATGACCCAGATAAATTACTGGGTGAGCAACTTGAATGTGGTATTACGTGTGCGTTGATCCCCACGTCTCACACTGGCGTGAATTGCGGTGACCGCCATGACCCTATGGGCCTTGCATTTATGAATGGCACGACGTCAGGCCAAGATGTCTTTATTCCTATCGACTGGGTGATAGGTGGGCAAAGTGGCGTGGGCAAAGGCTGGCGAATGTTAGTTTCTTGCCTGAGCGCCGGACGGGGGATTTCTCTACCTGCGCTAAGCGCAGGAACTGCGCAGCTATGCGCAAAATCAACGTCCGCATATAGTCAGTTACGGTATCAGTTTAAACAACCGATAGGGCAGTTTGAAGGGGTTCAAAGCTCTGCTGCACGCATTTATGGATTAGCCTATAGCATTGAAGCTGCAAGAGAAAACACCGCATTGGCGGTTGATCTAAAGAAAAAACCATCGGTGATCACAGCAATTGCTAAATACCACCTAACTGAACAAGCGAGAGTGATCATTAATGATGCAATGGATATTCATGGCGGCAAAGCGATACAAAAAGGTCCGCTAAATTATCTGGCTTATCATTATGCTGGCATGCCGATAAGCATCACAGTCGAAGGCGCTAATATCTTGACTCGCAACCTGATGATATTTGGCCAAGGGGCGAGTCGTTGCCATCCGTTTATACTAAGGGAAATGGAAGCGGCACAAATGACAGACGTCGATCAGGGACTCAAATCATTTGATAAGTTGTTGATTTCGCATATTGTTCACTCTGGTAAAAATGCGGTGAAAGCACTTTTAAATGGTATCACGGCCGCTCGCTTTGTTCGCAGCCCAGTGAGTGGAGAGGTGGCGCGATATTACCAAAAATTAACTTGGTATAGCCAAGTGCTGTCTTCTTTAAGTGATATCGCCATGCTGAGATTAGGCGGCAAGCTGAAGTATCGAGAAATGCAATCTGCTCGCTTAGGTGACATGTTAAGTCATTTGTATTTGGCTTCATGTGTATTGAAAAAGTTTGAAGATGATGGTCACCAATGTGGTGATTTGCCGTTGCTGCACGCAGCAATGTCTTATCATTTATCTGGTTATAGCACAGCGGTAAAAAGCTTTATTGATAACTTTTTGCCCAGAGGGCTGCGCACTATAGCCAAGCGTTTGTATTTCCCAATCGGTACAAGGGCGCTAGGGATCTCCGATGAGCAAGTAAAATCAGTATGTGCGAGTATCAATGAAAACCAGACAACGCGAATGCGAATAAGCGCATTTTGCCATTCCCAAAACATGCCTGGCCTCGAGAAACTAGAACGTGCGTTAGCCCTATCTAAAAAAACCGACAATGCTTATCATGATTTTTTAAGGTGGCAAAAAAAGCACAGCATGACTTTGTATAATCAATCCATCGCAGATCAACTCTGCGCCGCATGCGAAGCTGGGGTTTTTTCTGAAGGTGACAAGCAAATGCTGGAAGAGTGGTTAACCGTTCGTGATGAAGCGCTGAGCGTTGATGCCACAAGCGCTTAATCAAGTTAATATTATCTAGCGTAAGGGTCTGGGTTTATTTTATCTACGTACCAGTCGCCCTTACGTTTTATCATTTGCACGCTGCGCATATCGTCAATTTGATTGCCATGCAGTTTGCCAGTGAATATGAGGTTTACTTTCGCATTTGTACCATATTGCTCACGAAGACTTTTGTTGGTCATGTCTAGTTCGATTGTGACATGGTCAAATTGCATATTGACTAAGTTTCTAGTGAATTGAGAAGGGGTACCATAAGAGCGCATGATTCGTGCGAGTCTAGGTGTAGCTAATTTAAGCGCTGCATTCATGTCTTTGCGATTATAAAGGGCATCGAAGTACATGGTTGCAGTATATCCAGGTGTATCTTTGTCACCTCGGCCAGCATCTTCATTGCCACAACCGGTTAAAAAAAGAGTCATACACGCGAGGATTAAAGCGAATAATTTCATAATACGAGATAGTTGCGAGACACTAGCTCTAGTTTGTCTTCATTCACAGCGTTTGTAAAGAAAACTAGTTAAAATAACCTAATCTTTAAGTCTTAAATAGTATAAATATATTATCTTTATGATTGATTGTAATTAAGCTTTTAAATAGTGCTCACCTTTGAATTCACAAAGGTGAGCAGAGTAGGTTATTAGTCGAGTGGACAGTTAGCGGAATATGCGCGTTTGGTTTTGTAGCATATCTTTTCATCCTTCATGAGCAATGTAGATACGAATTTACCTGCGCTTTCGAATACTTTCTCTTCTCCTTGATAACAATGTATTTGGCCATCGCTGACGAGGCAGGTTTGATCATTGACACTCAAAACTTGGTGCACTTGGCCTGATTGCTTGATTAAGTCTTCAATTTTTGTGGCCTTGTTGCCCCAGCACTGCCAGCTTGTATTTGCAAACTGCGCACATACAGTTTCTGTATCGACGGCATTGAGTCTCGCGACAGGTTCAAGGTTAGGTACTTCGAGAGCTGGGTTATCTTTGAAGCCATCACATTGAACTGTTCCATCATAGCCTAACAAGCAAACGTAGCTGCCTCGAGTTACCACTTGCTTCAGTTGCTCTGGTGGAGTTGAAAAATGTACCTGTCCATTTTCACTCGTGCATTGTTGTAATACCCTGTCTTTTACTTTGCAGTCATAGACTTCGCCATTTAAAGTTAAATTCTCAACAAACTCGACAGCTAACTCGCTTTTTGTTTCGGTATTATTTTCATCCTGGCTGGATAGTATGACTTTTACTCTTTCTGATTCAGGTCGGAAGATATCTCGCATTGTTGCTGTATTTATGGGGGATTGAGCATTTACAAATTCAAAACGCAGAGTATCTGAAGCCCAATTGGCAATGTAATCATTCTTATTGTCAGCATGGAGCAATTGCCCAAAGACAGAAATACTTCTTCCAGCAATGAATACTTCATCTACACCTGAGTAGGCACGTAACAAAGAGTCGTAAGCCTGCGCAGTTATAGAAAACTCCTTTTCAGCAGCTCCCGCTTTAGTTAGTACTTTGAAAAATCGTGTTCCCGACAATTGAGGGGCGTTTTTAAGCACTGTTATGGCTAAATTATCACCAGCCAGCTTTGCCTCAAGCTTATCGTAGGTATATGTGTCCCATGACGAGACAACGCGGACATCGTCTAAAGGCACGCTGCTTGTTAGTGTGTAGTTGGCCGTGACTTCTCTTTGTGGGTAAATTGAAAACTCTTGATATCTATCGGCAAGCTTAATATCGTTTTCAGCGGCTGATTTACTCAGATAAACGAGCGGTATTTGCGATTCTTGCACAACGCCTGAATTATACTCAACGGTGTAAGAAACAGTATGATACTTTTTGACGTCATTCGTTGGTGGGATCTCTATGGTAAGTTGGTTATGCTCTTGAGCATACATGGCTTTATCAAAGCCATTATTAATATCCCAAGCTATAGACTTTACATCCGTGGTGTCTTCTAAATCACTTTTTATGATCACTGTCTGGCCAGCTGTTGCAATCTCATGTGAGCTGGTCAGTGTCAATGTGTTGTGAGCGGGTATTGACTTAACTTTTACCTGTGTCGTGGCTGATTGCTTTACATCTCCTTTCATTGTGACGTTTAATGACACGGTAAAGTCGGTGTCTTGCTCAACATTTGGCGCAATGAACTGATAAATCTTTTTGGTGGCAGTTGGATCTGTTGGTTGAGGGTTTGGTTCCCATAGCCACTGGTAAGAGGTTATCTCGTCAGAATTCGAAATGGTAGGCACAATACTTAACTGACCTTTTGAATATACGGATAAGTTTTGTGGCAGTGAAACCGTTAAAGAAGGACCATCCGCTGGAGAGACCTTAACGCGTGCAGTCTGATTGTGTACACCTTCTTTGGTTTTGATAGTGATCGTTAAATAAAACTCTAATACTTCGCTTACCGAAGGAAGTTGAAGCTTCAAAGTCGAGTCTCCATGATCAGACGTTAGGCTATTGATCACTTCCTGATGATCTGGTTCAAAGTTTTCTATACTCCAAGATACCTCTTCAATTTCTGAAGTTGTCTTAAAAGGTACATTGATACTGACTTCGCTCTCTCCTTTGAACTGATATTCGTCAAGCATTTCAATTTGGGCACCGATAGTCTCAGGGTATAGCGTCACGTTGAAATTCCTTGTGACAGTCGGGTTCACGCCATCTGATACCTCACAAGTGATCACCACAGATTGCTTTTCGGTCACCGTAGGAAATGAAATAACGGTTTCAGCCAGAGAGTTTTGTTGGAATGTTACGTCGGAAAGAGAACTTTTCCAGTTGACAGTTAAGGTATCTTGTTCCGGATCTCTAAATTGAGTTGTTAAGGTGATTGACTCTTTTGAAAGCGCGATGCTTTCTCCGGCTAAAGCAATTGTAGGTGCTTGATTTACATTGGTGTTAGGGCGGGATGGCTCACTATTGTTTGAACCTCCACCTCCGCCACCGCCGCATGCACTGAGGATACCGATCAATGGAGCTATAAGTAATTTACGCATTTTTAATCCTTAATATATGCTGTTTTTGTTTTAGGTAATACTCTCTAAATATTAACCATGTGCAAGATAGAATTCGCGAATTGAATGAAAACTGAATAGTCGGGTTGAGAAGTGTTTAGAGATTGTAATTAAGTGTAAGAGCCGGCCTTTCGGCCGGGCTCGTTCAGGAAGGGAAGGGGGTTAATTTACATTAGATTGTACTTGTGGTTGCTCTGTTTTAGCCTTACCCAAAACTCTGCGCACAAGTCGTTTAATGTCCTCTAGCATCACGTATTGGCAAGGAATTAACAATAAGGTAATGACAGTGGCAAACAACACACCAAATGCCAGTGATACCGCCATTGGAATAACAATTTGCGCCTGTAAGCTAGTCTCCATGATAATAGGCACTAGACCGATAAAGGTTGTTAGTGATGTTAATAGGATAGCTCTGAAGCGACGGCACCCAGCTTCAACTACGGCCTCTTTGATACTCATACCTTGTTCACGCGCTTTGTTGACAAAGTCGACCATTACCAGTGAATCATTTACGACAACACCAGCAACTGCAATGATGCCGAACATTGAGAGCCCACTCATTGTCATACCAAGTACCATGTGACCAAATACAGCGCCAACTACACCAAATGGAATTACAGACATAATCAATAGAGGTTGTGAATATGAACGAAGTGGAATTGCAAGCAGTGCAAAGATAATCATCATTGAGATGGCAAAGTCTCTAAATTGCTCTGCAACACTGTCCATTTCTTCTTGAATTCGACCTGCAATATTACCTGTTACACCCGGGTAACTTTCAAGCAGGCTAGGTAAGTATTCTTCGTTAATTTGCTCCGCAATTTTAAATGGCTCAGCTTTATCGGTATCGATTGACGCCCACACACTGACCGTGCGTTTAGAGTTTTCACGGCGAATACTGCTTACGCCTTCAACGCGTTTAATGTCAGCAACTTCAATCAGTGGGATCTCAGCACCGGCAGGCGAAATGATGCGTACATCTTGAATGTCGCTAATGGCATCACGCTGTGCTTCAGGGTAGCGGACCATCACTTTGATCTCTTCACCATTTCTGAGTATGCGCTGTGCTTCGATACCGTAGTAGCTAAAGTTAACCTGAGAAGCTACATCGGCAAGTGTTAAACCCATGCTGTAAGCAAGTGGTTTTAATTCAAGCTGAATTTCATCGGTTGCAGACTGCATTGAATCATTTACGTCACCGACTCCTTCGATTGTTCTGAGCTTGTCTTTTAGCTTTTGTGCAACTTCTTTCAAGGTGTCTTTGTTCTTGCCTTCTAAGCGGAAGCTAATGTCACCGTCATCACGACCACCGTCAGAAATACTGTCTTGAATGTTTAAGTTTTTGACGCCCGGTAAAGGGGGCATGTTTTCACGCCACATGGCACTTAATTCAAATGTATCTATGGGTCGCAAATGGGGTTCAACTAATACCGCGCGAATCGTCGCATTGGTTCTACCATTCATGTTTACAGCGAAGTTTTTAACCATTACTTGGTCGTATTCTTCTTCAATTTGCTGTTCAACCTGATTCAACATGGTTTCAATCTTATTGATTGTTTCAAGTGTTGCAGTCTCAGAAGATGACAGGTTCATCTCCACTCGAATGCTTGGAAAATCATGAGGAATTTTCGGGTTAGCGACAAATTTGATAAAGCCACCCATAAACAGGCCTGCACTGACAATCAAAATACACACAAAACCAACAATCACGGTATAGCGGTAATGAATACACTTTTCAATACAAGGTCTGTAGATGTTTTCGATAAAGTGTTTTAAACCGTTGTCTAATGCTTCGCGCAAGCGGTGGAATGGGTTGTTCGGGTTACTCGGCTTGTCTTTCATTGCTGCAAGGTGAGCGGGTAAAATTAGTTTTGACTCAATCAGTGAGAAGATTAAGCAAAGAATGATGACACCGCCAATGGCTTTTGAGAAAGCGGCTTCAGGCCCAGTAGAGAGGGTTTGTGGGAAAAATGCAGCTATGGTGGTCAGTACACCAAAAGTTGCTGGCACTGCAACTCGTTTAACGCCACGCACTACATTATCTAAGCTATGGCCATGTTTTTCTATTTCAGCATGCGCGGATTCACCAACAACGATAGCGTCATCTACCACAATACCCAGTACGAGAATAAAGGCAAATAAAGAAGCAAGGTTAATTGTAATATCAACGGACCCGGCTGGCATGAGTAAAAATGCACCTAAGAAAGAAACAGGTAACCCCATCATGACCCAAAATGCCAAGCGAATTCTTAAAAATAGTGCCAGCATTAGCATAACCAGTGCGCCACCGATGATCATGTTTTCAATCATCATGTTAAGGCGACCTTCTAGGTAGTAGGTAAAGTCTAAAAATGGTTCTAATTTAACGCCTTGGGGTAATTGGCCTTGCTTTTCTTTTAAGTAGTTTTTAATGATCCCAGCAATGTTGGTGATGTCTTGATCTTTCGACGCACGCACTTCATAAATAAGCGAGTTTTTGCCATTGTACAGTGAGTACATCAGGCCTTCTTCAAAGCCATCAGATATTGTAGCGACGTCACCTAATCGAATTTGTGCGCCATCTTCTAATGTTATTAGCGGCAGCTGCTCGAAATCGTGACCGCGATAGGCCTGGTTTTCCACTCGCATTGAAATATAACCATTATCCGAACGGATCTGACCTGCGGACATATTTGCTGAGTAATTACGTACGGCATCCGCAATATTTCTAAAGGTTAGCCCATATTCACGCAATTTATCAGGGCTTACTTCTATGCCTATCTCATAATCAAGGCCACTGTTAAATGAGATCAAGTTGACGCCGGGTAAAGCCAGCATTTCATCATGCAAATTGTTACCAAGGCGTTTTAGCTCTTGAAAGCTCATGTCACCATTCAAAGTGAGTAACATTACTTCTTGTTCATTTTTCTCATTGCGAATAACAGGGCGTTCCATACCAGCAGGAAACGTTGAGATTGCGTCAACTTGCATTTTGACTTCATCTAGTACTTCTTTTGGTTCGTACTGGTGGTCTACTTCAATCCAAGTTTGAGAGAAGCCTCTATTTGAGTAGGTTATCAGTCGTTTTATTCCTTCAAGGCCTTCCATCGACTCTTCAACTTTGATGGTAATACCTTCTTCTACCTCTTGTGGGGCAGCCCCTGGGTAGACTGCTTGAATACTTAGCCAGTAGTTTTTGCCCTGTGGAAAAAGTTGTTTTTGAATTGTAAATGCAGTTAGTAACCCACCGACAAGGATAAAAATCATCAGCAAGTTTGCCGCAACAGGGTTGCGTGCAAACCAGGCTATTAAGCCTTTTTCTTGAGTATCCATTGGCCATTACTCCTCTTTTAACGCAAGGGCAGTAGATGGTGATGCAACTTGGCTATCATCAAGGCTCAGCTGCATGCCCTCGGTAGGGAATTCAAGCGAGGAAGTGATCAGTTGTTGACCAGTCTCAAGTCCTTGGTTTGCTACAATGAGGCCATCGTACTCTCTAACAACGTTGAGTTTCTTAAATGATAAAGTACGGTCTTGATTAAGAATGGCGACTTGCCCATCGCGTACTAAATGATGAGGGATCTCTACCGCATTGGTAAGTAATTTCCCTTTGATTTGGGCGTTTAAATATGCGCCAAATCGCAGCGGCGCTTGTGCATTGTCGTAAGGACGTTCTACTTGAGCTACTAGGTAAGTCATGCGGCTTCGGTTATCAATAACACCTTCACTACGGACAATTTTACCTTGCCAACTCACGTCTTGACCCGCTACTTTAGCGGTCAGCGTTACATCTGCATTTAGACCGTTTTGGTTGAGATGTTGCAACTCGTTGTCAGCTACGGGCAAGCGGATCTCAGCCACTGAAATTGCATTTAATACGCCTACTGAGCTGCCTAAATTGACAACACTCCCTAAGCTTAATGCTCGGTTTTCGATAATCGCATCATAAGGTGCTTTAACATAAGTGCGCTCTAAATTTCTTTTAGCTCGTTTTACACTTGCTTGAGCTGCTTTGAATCGTGCAAGTTTCTCGGCCAATTGTGGCTTTCTAAGATATAGTTCAGAAGGGATCGTGGAGTTTGCGTTACTTTTTATACGTTCCCACTCGGTTTTTGCAACATGCGCCTGTGCTTGTTCTATTTCTAATGCTGAGCTTGCTTGAGCGAGGGTCGCTTCGGCATCAATAAGCGCGGCTTCGTAGTCATTTGGGTCAATACGTGCTAGCACTTCCCCTTTTTTGACAAATCCACCTTTAACAAATTGCTCGGAAAGCTCAATAATTTGACCACTGACCTGAGCAACTAATTGGGTGCTGTATTTTGGTTTTACAATACCATAGGAGTTTACAGACATTTCTATGGGGGCAACATTAATAGGTGTTACTTCAACCAGCGGGTGAATGACTTTTTTGGGTTTTTCTGCGGGGGGTGTTTTCATTGACGAAAACGCAATTGCGCTTGCTATGCCGCCAAGTAGTACCACGCCGGGTAATATAATTTGTTTTTTACTAGCCACGATGTTAATTCCTTCCTGAATTGACAATTGAGATACGCTGGTACTTACCGTGAACGCATCGGTTAGTTTGAATAATACGTCAATAGTTATTTCAAGGTGTTTTGATCTGTGCTCAATATGTAACAAAGCATTGCGACATAAATACTGCAGTTACAATTGCAAAAATTTGTACATTTTTTGAGTTGAGATACATACATCGTATTATTCGCCGCGTATAATGGAGGCTTTTTGATGGTTGGCTCAAAATGGACTGTAGATTAGGTTGTGGGGCATGCTGTATAGCCCCGAGTATCAGCTCGTTGGGGAAGGCTGCTAATATCCGCTGTGAATACTTAAATGACAACAACTTGTGCTCTATTTTTGGGCTACCTGAGCGCCCTAAAGTTTGTAGTGATTTTAAAGCGGATAGGGAAACGTGTGGGAGTTCAAATGAAGAGGCGATGGCAAATTTAATCTATTTAGAAGCCGTTACCTAAATTGCATTAAATCCAATTTAGTAGATAAAGCGCACTCAACTGGTTTCAAAAAATGGCAGTAAACGTCGTTGGTCGTTACTACCATACCACTTTGTTTTTATTGGATATTAATTTTTTTAGATAATGGAAATTCAGAAAAAGAAACTTCCTTCCAACCAAACTTCATAAAGTTACGAATATTGCCATGATCGTCACCAGTCGGGTTCTCTAGCACGTCTTGTCGGTAATAACGTCCAAAGCAATGCAATGTGGCTTGCTCTGATAAACCATGTAATTTGGCGAATGCTAAAATTTTACAAGAGCCAAGGTTGGTACCTGCTTCATTCTCTTGCTCACCGTTTGTAAAACTAGTTGGTGTGAATTCAAAATGAGTGTCTATAAGTGAAATGGTCTGTTCAAACTCTACCGATTCTCCTTGTTCTGTTACACGACTAATAAAGCGCTCAACACTTTCCGATTGTATATTTGCCATAATGCAAACTCCTGCTAAAAACCCATATTATCCTTTTTTAGGTAAATGAAGCATAGTGAATTTTCGTCTTGTTCACTTTACTTTTAATAGCTTAAGCCGATGTTAGCAAAGGATTTGTGTTATACTTGTGAGGTGTCAGAAATAGGAGGTAAATTATTCGAGTGAGCACCGCAAAACTAAGCCAAGACGAAAGCCTATCATTTAAAATCAATTATCAGCTCCTACCAAAAGAGACAAATCAACTTGACCTATACTTTTCCATCCCGGTTGATATGGGGATCAATGCTAATACACTCAATGAAGTAGACTACTTCAATGCAAATATAAAATGCCATAGCGCCTATTACTCTGAACAATTGCACTTGCCATTGGTTCGAAGTCGTTTTATCAGTCAAAGCAAAGGGCAAAAAAGTGATTATCGTGTCAACTTAAACTTATTTTGTTATCAGATCAGGATTGCACTGGATGCAGACGTAAAGCAAACCCTTAAACTTAAGCAAGCAGAAGAGTTTTACCCAGCCGCGATTGAGCTTGTAGAGCAAACATCAAAGCTTTTAGTGAAGTTGCGCCGTTATACACCACCGGACAATCGGCTTAAATCTTACTTTCAAAATGCTGATAATTATTTAAGTTGGCATACTGAGCAAGCCTTTTTAAAGTTACTTGCCAGAGGTCCTAAATCAAGTGATTACAGCAAAGAGCGCAGTGACGTCATTGATTTTTGTAAACAAGAAAACCGCTATCGTGAAAAACACAGTTATAACTCTCAGGTTACACTAGAGGATCCCAATCGCATTACCAATAAAATGCGCTTACTTGAAAGATTGATAGAGTATGGTGTGGTTTTCAACAAAGAAACGGTTAATCTGGGGGCAAATCTAAAGCGTCTTGCTCGAGGGGCTGTGACTGCGGTTATTATGGCGTTTGTGATGTATTTGGTGCTCAATGCCCGCTCAAACTTTGAGGAAATTACCGTGGCGTTAATTGCGCTTCTCGGTGTGATCTATGGTCTAAGAGAAACGTTTAAAGATGATTTAACACAGTGGGCGTGGCGTAAGGTGCAAAAAGGCCGGCCTAAATGGCGCAACAAATTCAAAAACTCAGTCAATGATGAAACAATTTGCACTCAAACGATTTGGCTAGAGCACATTAAGAAAAAAGATATTCCAGAAGACGTTGATATACTTCTCAAAAAACGAGGCCGACAAAATCGACAAGAAGCCAATTTGTTACACTTTAGCTGTAAGAATTCGGTGCAAATAGATGAGTTTCTACCTGGATATGAAGAGGTACAGCAACGTATAACGTTTAATATGAGTTCTTTCGCGCGCTACCTTAAAAAAGGAGCTGGGAAGTTATACAGTCTAGAGGGCCACAAAGTTTCTAAAAACTCAGTAGAGCGCAGATATCAAATAAATCTTGTAATGCGTTTTAAATCGGGCGAAGACATACAACTGGAGCGCTACAAACTGACCATGAACCGCTCTGAGATTGTTGCGATAGAGCAAATGAAGGACTAGTCAAAGTTATTATATAGCTAAGATTTGTATCATCGCTGTCTTATCAGCTTTAGTTCGACTGGAAAAATATAAGTTTATTTCCAAATGGATCTGAAATAGCCATTTCTATCCCCCAGGGCTGCTCGCTAATCCCTGGTCTTGCATGTTTGAATTGTTTGGCGGTTAATTGTGTGTGGTAGGACTTAAGGTCGTCGCATTCAATTCGAATGCTTGTTCCTGGTGACGCGTCGCCGTAGTGCTCGGAAATATGCAATATGCAGTTGTCTTTAGAAATTTGCATGTATACGGGTAAATCAGTTTCAAACTGGTGTTTCCAATCTAACTTGAACCCCAAAAATTCAAGGTAAAAAGCGTGTGCAACATGCTCATCAAAGCTGCGAATAATGGGGATGATCGAACGAAGTGCCATAGTAGCCCTCTACTAACAGAATCTAAATGATCCGCAACAGCTAACAGCACACTGTACGGCTTCGACTAACACAAAGTTAGACGAAGCCAATACAAAAATATTAAGGGGTTTGTTGCTTGGTCGCGTGCAGTAGTTCAACGATGGCTTTAAAGTTTCGTTTCGACGTTTCTTGTTTTAAAGCCGATTTCAATGTTGCTTTTATACCATCTTGATGCTGTTGATTGGCGAGTGCTTGGATTGCTGCGAATCGGTTTTCTGCGGTGGGGTTGTTGACGGCGATGGCTAAAACGGCGTCACTGGCAGCGGGTTGCAGTTGATAGTGAGACAAGGCTTTGAGCAATGCGACATGGTTCTGACGAACCGGTTTAGACAGCTGCTTCTCTAAGCTATTATATGCGCGCTGTGTTTGCATCATGCCAAGTGCGCGTATAGACGCCTTTTGAACACTGTTATTGTGGTAGTCAAGGTAGCTGTCAATTTGTTCAAAATGTTGTTCGTCGCGACTATTGCCTAGGGCCGTTATCAGTGCAGATTTAGTCGTGTTCTCGCTGACCAGTGACAACTGCTCTGATAGTGCGTCATGCAATTGAGATGATTGCAAGTTGGGCTCACGGCTATGCAACATAGCGCCTATCGTCATGTAGAAACTGCTGGTTACTTCAGAGTCTAAACTGCTAAAGCCATTTTCTATTTGTGCCACTAGCAATGCGCTTAGTTGAGGGCTCAGTGGCTGTTGGCCTTGAGATAGTGCTCGCAGGGCACGAAATTGCATCAGTGGATTTTTGTCTGCCTTGATAAGTAAATTACCCAGTAACAGTTGGCTATTGGCACTATCAAGTTGGCCTAATGCATTAAACAGACGCATTTGCGCTTCATCAGAGAACGCTTGTTGTAAAAATACACCTTCTAAAGAACTTATTACTGCATCAAATTGTACTAACTGTTTTGCCAAATCATAGGCTGACGTGTCGGTTAAATCGGGTTTTTTAACCAAGTTGTGGAGCGAGATTTTAAGTTGTTTTAGCGCTTCTGGGCTCAGTGTTTTATTTGCAATTGGCCAGTTGTCTAAATGTTCTGGAAGCGTAAATAGGGTTGAAGGAAATACAGTTGCTGTGGATTCTATATGGTATTGCTGCTTGGTTTTTAAGTTTAAACTCTGCGCTTGGCCAGAAAACAGCAGTGTCTCTTGGCCTTTACGTGATTCGAAAAAGCATGCATTAGGAACAACTGTATGGCCAGAAGATGCAACTTTAACCGTTTGTAGTGCGGTTTGCGCGGTATCGCGCAACAGATAAGCGTGTTTGTTTAGGTGAATACTCGAATCTTTAAACTGATAAGATACCGTATACTTACCCAGTGTATCTTGCTCTTGCTGGTGTAATTCATTTTTGACTCGCTGGAACTGGAAGTAGTATGCAAGTCCCTTCAGCTGTTCTTGATTTTGTTGATTTAGCTGCGTAGGAAACCAGAAGTCCCTGATAAGCCCATTCGGTGCAAGTCTAAAAGCAAAAGGTAGAGTATAACTGGCTAATTCAGAAGTAAATTGGCCTTGCCCGGCAGTCACATTGTCGGCTTTAATAGCCCACCAACCAAGCTCATCGTTATGTTGAACAGCCTTAATTGACAGTAAGCCACTGAGCTTTAATTTGGTTTGCTGACCTTGTTGGCTCACCTGATCGTAATTAAAGGTCGTTCGTGTATCGATTGCAAACTGATACTGTGCAGAACAATCCGCATTTGCAGTACCTGAAACAGCCAGTGCACAAAGTGCACTGGCTAATGTCGCTTTACTAAGCGTGATCATAGGTTAATTTCACCTTCTTTGGAGTAAATTGTCCAAGATTTATCAAACACACTTTTGGTTTGATATAACCACAGATCATAACGCGATGTCTTCTTACCACACGGGTATGGAATTCCCCATTTTTTACACCATTTGACGCCATACGTTTCTGCGTATAAACCGAACTTTCCTGAGATCACATCTAGGTCATTTTTCAGCTCAATGCCGTAGTAGATATGTGGGTTGCTGCTATCGTTTGTAAGTAACGCAAAACCAGCATTTGATTCCATGGCAAAAGTATTATCGATTAAAGTCAAAATTGCTTGTACGCCTGCAGAAGCGACCAGTAAGTTAACGCCACCACGACCAAATGCACCGAAATCTACGTGGAATAAGTCACCTTCTGCGTATAGCTCAGCATTGTAGCCGACTGTAAGCTCAAACCCTAAATTACCAGTGACGCCAGCTTCAACCTTGATAGGGATAGGGCCGACGGTAAATGTCGCTTGGGCAAGTGTTTTGTCTTCTTCCCATTTCTTTTCCCAAGACTTCTCGTACTTGGCTGTGAATTTTTCATCTTCAAAAACCACATTGTTAAAAATGATCATCTCAGACTCATAACCCGTATTTTGGCCACTGATGTATGCACTGCCGTTATACGAAATACTAAAAAGAGTGTTTTTAGCTCTGAAAAAATAGGCTTCCACCGTACCTTCACCGGTAATACGGCCACCCGGATCGCCCGTTGGTACGATGAATAATTGACCCTGTAAGTCTACACCAACACTAAATTTTGATTTGTCTCCGTATGATTTATCAAATTCGCTTTGGAAATTGATATTGGCAAGGCCTACGGCAGCAGGTGCAACCGCTTGTTCAGTAAAGTCTTGTCTTGCCAAGCGACTTGCTGGTTCATCTGTTGTATCTTCTTGTTCGAAGAAGTATAGCGGTATTGATGTCAGAATTTGGTTGTTGTCAGTATTGGTCTCTGCATCTTGTGCCGCATCAATTAATGTAAAGCGCATTTCAAGTGTGTTATCGACGTCTGCATTATAGTTATCATGCAAGCTTTTTAACAGTTCAGCTTCTAGAGCGATATCAAAACCGATGTGCTCGTTGTGTAGTTCAGCAGTAAATTCATGAGCAAGTGTGTCTGTATATTTGCCAGCTGTCGCGTCCCAAAAGTGTGTGCTAACCCAGTTACCAGCGATCATTACTTCTGCTTTTATATGCGATAGGCCTAAATTTGTGCCCTCATAGTCAGCCTCGAAGTAACCGACTAAATCGGTGTGATGTTCACTAGCGCCATTGTCGGAGTTTGGTGTATCTAGGATCAATGCTGCTTGACCGAATTCTGCACCTAGAAGTTTGTAGTCGTGGCCAGCTTGTTCTCTTACCACAATGTCTGCGTGTGGGAAGTTACCTTCTAAGTGAGGGTCATGATCGACAGAAGGGTGGTTGTCTTCTTCAATGTCTTCGACATGCAGATCATGGGGATCAATTTGCGCCAAGATGTGATAGTTGCCACCTTCCAATGAATTGGGCAGGGTTAGTTCAATCTCATGTTCAGAAGCACCTTGCGCAAGCCCCGTTAATTCGATAACTGCAATTTGCTGAATATCTTCAATGGCTGCTTCTTGGTCGTTTTGGACATCGAGTTCATCTGAGTGCATTAGATAAAAATGAACTTCGACATCGACGTTATTAAAACCCGTCACATCGACTGTGTAGTATGTTTTCACAGTGTCATTTGGCTCCAAAGTATCCAAAGGACCAGTTGAAATATCAGTTATTTCTAAATTACTTTTAATTTCTGGAGCGGGTGTTACAACGGTGACTTCCGGGGTGTCGTTATCGCTAAATTGGCACCCGGTCAAAGTAACCAAACCAGCGAGGGCAAATGGGATCAAGCGCATGTTATTTCTCTATCTTGTCTAAAACACCTTAAGAGTATCGTAAGATTATGGATTGAGTGTGGACACATTTAGCCGCTACATTTGTATTATAATTAAATAGGCGCTCAATCAGCTTTATCTGCCATTACAAAACGGTTAAGACTGTGATATGAATAGTGAAGCCAACATTTTTATCGCAAGTGCCGTCAGCGTGAGCTTGATAATCCAAATGAGCTTTGCGTTATTACTAGAGAGTCGCAATTTGCTGCCACAGTATGACCCCGCGATAGATCCAATAACCATGTATAAGATGAGTGAGCCACTTTGTAAAAGTGTTGACGAAAGCATTGCAAAAATAGGCACTTTTGCCAAATGGCTGAGAGTCATAAAGACTGCACTGGTGGCGATGATTTCATCTTTACATTTGAGCTGTTTAGTAAGTACAGAAAGGGACAGAGGCCCAGTAGCACCTACCAACAAACCTAAGCCGGTTTGCAGCACGCCTATGACATAATAGTTTTCGAATTGGCTAACGTAGTTTGCAAATGGCTTGTACCAAATGTTGAGCAACAAGTAGAGGCCAATTGCCGCAGGGATATAAGTCGTAGGTAAGTTGTATAGAACCAAACCAAATAGCAAAGTCCCAATGACTGACCCAATTAAGAATGCAGGCAATAGTGACCACTTCACATAAGAAATCGAAAACAGCGCTCTTGATGTGTTGCTGGCAATCTGTGTAATACCATGGATAGGGATGATTATAGCGGGACTTAAAAACATGGGAAGAACTGCGATAAGGAGCATTCCGCCACCAAAGCCAATGATTGCAGCTATCAGTGACGTCGTGAATGCGATTATGCCTAGCAACAGTTCCATGTTGGCGACCTTTACTAACTTGTTTATGTTCTGGTGGCAATCGCCACGCCTGAGGCGGACAGTAAACTACCTGCTAATTTGTTAAATATGTTCAAACGTTTTGAGTTTGAGACCAGCTTTTTGGCTTTGGCTGAGACATACGAATAACCTAAGTTAACAGAGCCAAATGCTAAGGTCGCGCAGGCAAAAATGCCTAAAATATCTGCTGTGGAGATGGTTTTAAAATCGACAAATGCTGGAAACAGTGCAACATAAAAAATAATGGCTTTTGGATTGCTCATTGTAAGCAAAAAGCCAGTTAATATGTCCATATGGTGCTTACTGTTAGGTACGGTTTGCTCTGCCAGCGAAGGTTTTGAGAAAAATAAGTTGACGCCCATCCAAATTAAATAGCCCGCGCAGAGATATTTTATAATCGCAAAAGCGCTCCCCATAGACTCTGCGACATACGCTAAACCAGAAACTGCCAATAAAATAAATACATAGTCAGCGAAAATGAGTCCTACCGTTATCGCTGCACCACGACGGAATCCTCCAGTCATTGAGGCTGTTGTTATTGCGATAACGGCAGGGCCGGGAATAATGCCAACAATGAACATGGCAAAGAAGAGGGCAATATAGCTTTCTATTGTCACTTGGGGCTCCAAAAAGGCGTTGAGTGATAATCCTACCATACAATATGCAAATTGAAGGGAAACTATTTTGATGGGTTGAGGTTATGGATGACTATTCAAAGAGATTACAAATGATTGAGTTCATTAATTTTTCGGCCAAGTGAAGCAATATCTTAGACGATATCGGCTTATAGGCACTGAAAGGGAAATCGTTACGTCGTCGCTGTCCCTCGTTCTACCTTAAGGGGTTTGTATCGACAAACAAATTGCGCATATAAAATTGGTGTGTTTATTGCTGTAAATTACTGATAGTAGATAGGTTGCCGTCTGCTGTTAGGATTTTCTAAGAACAAATGAAGGGGCAAGTAGGTTCGCGAATCATGATTTTACTTTGACATTATGACAACACTTAAGTCGGTAATTTGTTTAACAATTCACACATCAAAAGGAGATGACAATGCAGGTTTCAAATACCAGCAGCACGCAGTATAGCTATCATTCAAATGCTGCGAATAAGGCCCATACAACTCAACGAGAGTTTAATGTAGAAGAATCAAGTGCTGGCTCAGCCAAAGGTATCGATGTCAGGGGTAAAACCAATCTTATTTATCTGCTTGAAAAGAAGGATATTGTAAAGCTGTCGAAAGATGAGGTGAGCTGGCTAGCAGATATTAAGGAGTCTTTCATGTCGGTGCAGGAGACTGAAAACTATTTAAAGTCAAATGGCCAGAAAAAGGAAATGAATGCCATCATATATGTCGAAGGTAATGTTGTATCTTATCAGACTCAAGAAGGCGGTGTGTATTACACAGATAGTAAAGCGGAAGAAATTTTCCGCAAAGCGGGGTTTGATGCTGAAAAAGTGAAGGAGCTAGTGAAAGAAATGTATCCAGATGGTGCCAAGGTGCAATTTTTTGAGGCAGGTGAGGGGCCTTCAAATGCACAACTGTTTGAACAGATACATGGCTATTCTTACAGCGAGTTTATTAGAAAACAAGTAGATAGCTTAAACCAGTCAGAGTTTGATCAACAGTTACGGCAAGAAGAATACCATCGAAGCAAAGTTCTGTTTGATCAATCTCCTCAAACCGAGATTTTCAGTGTGGGGGGCCAAGTAGTCGCGAGCCGTGGCGAAAATGGCTATATAGATGTGGGCCAGCACTTGTTGGCGCAGGCAGATGCAAGGGGTATTGAAAGGGCCGAGCTTAAAGAGATATTCACAGTATCGCCTGAGCGCACTGCTGCACAATATCTGGTATTGCTACAAGATGTTTTCGGCGATGAGGTTACGCTTCAATCATTTAGCTCAGGTGATGCGCCTACTCGTGCCGAAGTTAAGTTGATGCAGGCTAATAACAGCTCTGTTTAAAAAGTGTAAGCCGATTAAGTTTCTATAGTTATTCAAACATGGTTCCTGAAACAAGTTCAGGATGACGAACTTTGATTTAGGAGGATGACCTTTGGTTCATGGGGTTGGCCTGTAGTTCGGGAGGATAGTCTTTTGTATAGGGCAACGGTCTTAGGTCTAGGGAGAGGGCCTTTCATATAGGTGGGATACAGTTTAAGGAACGTTACAGCTTTAACTGTCGTCATTGTGGGCTTGCCCCGCAATCCATTTTATTAATGCAAGTTGGGTTTTAGAGGCGGCAGTCTTAGCGATTGTTAAAATAACTCGTTTCACCTTGGGCAAAGTAAATGAATTCACTTCGCCCACTGTCATTAACACTTTGTGCTTAATTTACCTTGCGCAAAAGAACCGAATTCTCAGTGTTTGCCGTCGGTGCTTTCGTACGGTAGCATTATTAACCCATGCATGACTCGATAGATTCTTGAATACACTCTTTTGACAAGTCACCTTTATTTAGAAATCCTTTTACAAAATCATAAGCCTCTGTTTTTCGTTTATCTTCTTCCATGGCTGAGGATGTGAACATGATAAATATAGACGAGGTATAATTTTTGTTGGCTTCTCTTAGTTTATGAAATGCGGCTAAGAACTCAAAGCCGTTAACACGAGGCATATTGATATCTAAAAAGATGAGCAATGGCGGAAAATCGTCTGCAAACCTTTTGTAGTTTTCTTCATAATCCTCAAGAAAGTTCAGCGCAGTTTCCCCATTGTCTGCTTCAAATATCTGCGTTGAAATATCAAGCTTTTTGATGACTCTTTTAAGTAAGTAACGGTCATCTTCACAATCATCTATAATCATAATTGAAAATTTTTGCATGTGGCCTCTAGATTCAGGTTGGTAGCTCAATAATAAATTTTGTCCCACTTGCCGAGCTGCTAAATTGAATTACACCATCCATTTTCTCAATGTGTTTTTTGATAATATACATACCTAAACCGCTTCCATATGCGATATTGGGATGGAATCGTTGGAACATGCCAAACACTTTGTCCGCATATTCATTGGGTATACCAATGCCATTGTCTTCGATAGTGAGTATCGTTTTATGCGGCTTTTTCATGGTTGTAATTCTGACATAGCGGTTGGGTTTGTCTTTGTCTGAATACTTTATGGCATTTGAAATCAAGTTTTCTAATACTTGCAAAATACGGGCTTTAGGTGCCGTAAGCTCGACGGAGCAATCTACCTCTGCTTGAATTTCAACATCATTGCCGATATAAACAGCCTGTAAACGAGCCTCAATTTCACCGAGTAGTTCAGAAATATTGATCTTTTCTTTATTACTCAACTCTAATTCAGCTTTTGCTAGATTAAGAATGTCAGTGACTAAATTCTCTAACTTCTTCACATGTCCAGCGATATTGCTGGCATTTTTTCTCACGTCTTGATAATCACCATCATCAATGTCCTCACATATCGCCGTCGCCAGACCTCTGATTGTAATCAAAGGTGCTTTTAGGTCGTGAGACGTTCTATAAGAGAATTGAGAAAGTTCATCATTTGAAGCAACTAGCTGTTTGTTAAATAGTTCTAATTTTGCTTGATATTCAAGGTTATTTCGCTCTTTTTCGTAAAGTTGATTAGTCATTGTGCGCAGAGCAGTATCTAGCTTCGCATCGCCACTTGAAAAAGTTCTATCGAGGTCATAGTTACCGCGAGCTATTGTGTCAGCCAACTGAATCGTTTGGTTAAGAGGAGTAAAAACGGCTCGAGCCAATAGAATTGATAAAGATACACCTCCCAATAGGCTAAGTAGAAGAAACATCATGGTTGTGTCCTTTAAAGTGCGTTCTTGTTCCTCTTCTTTCAAAAACGTACGTTGCATCTCCCAGTGCTGAGGCTCTGAAATTTGCCTAAACTTTTCAACAACTTGTTGCTCGAGAGGAGCTAAATCCTGTCTTAGCATTTGAATGGTTGCATCGGCAGATTGCGTATGTGTTTTTGTTACTATAGTCTGCTGTAAGTGCTTGAGCTGTATAAGATCTAATGCAATTTCATTTAAGAGGTCTAGATGTTCTTCTCGTTCCCAGCGCTTTGAATGGTTCTTTAATTGCGCATAGTTCTTATTGATAACGGACCAGGTGATCTGCCATTGAAGTGTGTATTTTTGCTCTTTGGTTAATATCCATCTTTGTATACTAATGATTGAAGTATTAAGCGCTTGAACGACTTTTAAATTAGCTTTAATAGATGGGTCTAAAACATGCTGGATGTGACGAGATGATTCAGTAAGCTGGTTGATTTGGAGCAACGAGAATACGGTCATTGACAGAAACACCAAAGTAATTGCCCCAAAGCTAAAGGCTATCTTCTTTTCCAAAGCATTCATATGCTTACACTCTTTTTAAACTTTTGGCGAGTTACGAGCAAGGCACTAATCACGGTGATGAATAGCAAACTAGGAAGCACAATTAGACCGATTTGCAGCAGTATTTTTGTTGCTTGTTGATCCACAATATCTAACTTGGTATGTACCGAAACAGCCCAAGGTTTGGTACTTATTGGAATCTGATAGTTAATATCTTGAGAGCCATCATTTCTGGTTTGAATTCCGCCAAATGGAACACCTTCACCAGCTGATTGTGTAAAAGTTTTAACCTCTACGCCATTATTCATTGTCCAACCAGTTGTATCTTTGTTGATATTTGAAGGCTTAGGGTGCGCGATCACTTTATTCTCGTGCTCGATGATACAAGCAAAATGCTCACTGCTTTGTAGTGTGTTTTCTAGCATATTCTGGACATCACTAAGCACCTTAGCTGAGTCTTCGCCTCGTTCCAGTTCAATAGATACAAGCGTTGCTAATCTTTCTGCCTGTTCTCGGTTTTTATCTAAATTAAGCTTGAATAAAGCGTGATATAGTTGGTTATGGAGCAGGGGAATTGCTGCAACGACAACAAAGGAAGTTATAATAAAAAACGTACAAAATACTCTTAAAAATGAGAATTGTGTCATATATTCGGCTCTTTAAAAGTCCGTTCCTAATTTGCAGGCAGATTGCTGACTGCAGCCCCATAACTACGTTTAATACACCCAAGTACACCAAACAGGCCTATGTTTATCCCATGTAGATTGCTACGCTACTTGCCAATATGCAGCATGTATATAAATGATGCGTTAAGGTAAATAATCGTATGGTGTAGTGTTCAATTTATATCTGCTGAAAATAAAAGCGTTTATGAACTAATAAGTGCTCTTTTTTATTATTACAGATTAATCGCTACTAATTATAATCGGCTATCGAATAATAGCGAATGTGTCCGCGGTTTTTGCTAAAAAGCCATATTTTGACAGTGGCAACTTTTCAGCCTTACCGTATATAAGTGGTTGGAGCAATTATAATGACGTTTAATTTTTAGTGGATGATTGACTTGAAGAAGCCGCTAGCCACTTTAAGGTACATGGCATTGAGGCGTCATGTGGACTGAGTTTGATTTGCGCCACACCGGGAAGAAGTAACCTTGCTTTAAAAGCTAGGAGCAAATACCAATCAAGGGGTGTTGATTGGTATTTGCTACCGGGCATTATAAATGCCAGATATTTTTGTCATCGGCTAACACCTGGCATGCTTCACCTGATTTGTAACGCAGGTAAAAAGCGTCGTCGTAAAGCACTTTACTGCTACAGATCACATCTTCATACCTGTAGCAGATCAGCAGATGATCTTGATGGCAAATCAAAGTATTACACAGACGTTTGTCATGAACGATGTTAACTGAGATAACCTGACACGCCTTGCACTTAGCCTTACTCTTGAACCAAGTCATAAACAAGTTTCGCCGTAACCAAATCACTCAAAGCGGTGCCCACAGACTTAAAAAGCGTGATTTCACTTTGACTCGCCCGTCGATAGGTATGACTTTTAGCCAGCTCAGTTAATTCTGCCTTAACCTGTGATTCACTAAATACGCCCTCGGAAATTGGGAGTAGTAACTCACCCGCTTCATTTAACACATTTATTCTGCTGTCTACATATACTGAGCTGCGAGTAACAGTGCGAGTGTCGCACTCTCTATACTGTTTATGATGATTTCCGATCAAATCAATGTGAGTGCCAGGGGAGACCCAGTTACCATCAAAAAGTGGGGTGTGGCTCCCTGTAGCACAACTGATAACGTCGGCAGATGCAATCAAACTTTGGCATGCTGTACCAAATTCAAATTGTATTTTCCCGTGCTGTGCAGACAACACTGACAATAAGGTTTTTGCTTTATCAGGGTTTCTGGCAACAACAGTGACTTTTTCGTAGTCACGTACATTCAGGTGTGCGTTGATCATAAATGGCGCGAGATTACCTGAGCCAAAGAACACTATGTGTTTAGCATCCTTCTTCGCTAAATAGGAGGCGGCGAGCGCAGATACGGCAGCCGTGCGCCAAAGTGTCACTTCGGTACCATCAATAAGCGCAAGTGGCTCCCCAGTTTGACGTGAAAAGAGCATTATCTTTGAATAGAGGCTGGCTTTGTCTTGTTTAAAGTTTTCCGGAAAGTATGTAAAGGCTTTTACACCAATGACGTCGTTGTTCCAAGCTGGCAGCACGGCAAACGCATCGTGATTATCTGCTGAGTTATCTAGCTCGAACACTTGGCGCATCGGCATATTGGCGTCACCCGAAAAGCCTTCAGCAATGGTATCAATTAAGACTTTAAAATTGAGCGCTTGTTTGACTTGTGCGCGATTAATTAATTGCATAACTTGGCTTCCTTATAATTCAAAATTTTGCGCAGAGTGAGTTAGCTTTTGATAGCCGTTTTTAGTGACCACGATATCTTCTTCCAGTCGTACTCCCCCGACGTGAGGAATATAAATCCCAGGTTCTATGGTGATCACATTGCCAGCGCTCAACACATAGGGATTATTGGGCTTGATAAAAGGATGTTCATGTAAAGCAAGGCCCAAGCCGTGACCCAGTCCTTCACCTGCAAATTGCGCGAATTCGCTATTATTCAATACTTGATGCGCAACCTGATTCAAGGCATCGCAAGACACGCCTTGCTGTACTTTTTCTAATGCTGCATGCTGGGCACGTTGAACGGTGTTAAACATGGCTTGTTGTTGAGCACTGGGTGTGCCGTAAACATAGGTCCGTGTCATATCTGAGCGGTAACCACCAACAACAGCACCAAAATCGATTAAGATCAGGTCTCCATGGCGTAATGCACGTTCACTAGGATCCCCATGGGGTAGAGCGCTTCTTTCGCCAAAAAGCAAAATTGTATCAAAGGAAACCCCTTGGGAGCCCTTTTGACGCATTTTGTATTCTAGTTCTAACGCCAGATCTCGCTCTTTTACTCCCTCTCGGACGAGTGTTAAAGTCTCACAAAGCGCTGCATCAGCAATATTGGCAGCCTGTTGAAGATATGCTATCTCTACATTATCTTTTACTTCACGTAGCGCTTCCACCCAACCAATTGCACCCTGCACATGCGGGTAGGTCAAGTCAGCGGCAATGGCTGCCCACTGAGCTACACTGACATGCTCTGACTCATAGGCGATTTTATTGAGCTCTGGAAATAGCGTTAAAATACACTGGCCAAGACGTTCTGCATCTCGGTCACGTCTTATCACGTGTATATTTTCTGTTTCCAAGCATGCCCGCTCGTAATATCTATAATCTGTAATTAAGTAAGTATTGCGCTTGGATATTAGCAATGTGGCAGCATTACCACTAAAACCAGAGAGATATTGAATATTCTCATGGCCTGAAACCACCATCATATCTATTTCATGCTGTGACAACTTTGCGATCAGTTGTTGTCTTCGAGAGTTATGGTTCGCTTTCAACTACGCCACCTATTAGAAATTGAGTGATGTACTTCACTCTGTTACCCAAATTCAATGTATTCGCCTCGAAATATATTGTATACAATTGTGATAAGCAAGCTTTAAATATTTAGTGATAGAGTGTTACAAAGGACAAATTCTCAATTAGGTGACAGTGATTTTAAGTTAGAACTTGAATTCTAGCTATATAGGCTAGGAGCATTTAGGGGGTAGAAGAGGGCAATGGAGTTTGACGGTATCGAATGTGTACGAATTAAAAGTTTCAGAAGTGGCTGCTAGCGTGAATTAATGTACCTGCAGCCATCAAAAAATACTTAGCTCCAACGCTTTACAAACTTAAACTTTTTTATCGTTGTGCTTTTATATCAAAGAGTTGAATTTTACCAGAGCCATTGTCTATCAGCTCAAATGAGTGAGCATTTCGCACCAAAACACTCCCACTGCCATCATCTATAACAACTTTGCCAGATACATTCTTAACGACTATTTTCCCTGAGCCATCTTCAATAGATACATCACCGTCAACTTGCTCAACAACAACCTTACCTGAGCCATCATCAATGGCAAGTGCACCATGCACACTATGGATGTTAATGTTTCCAGAGCCGTCTTCAATCTCTAACGACGATAGGTTATTGCTGATCCTGATTGACCCTGATCCATCTTCAATTCGGCCAATACTGGCGCTTTCGATTATGATCGCGCCCGATCGGTCCTTGATATCGGTTAGTAGTTCGCTAGGTACGGTGATGGTTAAATGGATCAAAGTGTGGTTGTACTGTCGGTGGCAGGTATTGGCTGTCAGTAATGCGGTGTTTTTCTGATTAATGAGTTCAAAGCAGTAGTCTGTATTCGCCTGAGATTGATAAATATCAGCTTTAACACTTATCTTATCGGTCTCTTCACCAATAACCGTTAGCTTTCCAGAGCCTGCGTCAATTTTTAATCTATCTAAACCAGCTACGGGCAATGATAAAGTGCGACTTTCCACAAAATCAAACTCATTTGAAAAGAACTGTAGTGCAGATACCTGAGTGCAAAACAAAGCCATAGCTGTCAAAAAGTAAGTTTTCATCTTAATGTCCTTAGATACGCATTTTTAACTGTGACGCAGTCGTGTAGAAAAAGGTTTAAAAGCTATTCCGAAACGCAATTTTTTGGCGTTTCAGTTACCTAATTTATCGGCGTTAAGCGAATTTACTTGGTTCTCCCTTAAAATTATTGTATACAATATACATAAATAGATAATGAGAAGCTCCTATGCGTAAAACTTGCCTAAGTATCTGTCTAGCCACCTTGCTAAGTGGATGCGCAGCGACAACATCGATCAAGACATCGTCCAATATATTACCGCCATCAAAAATGCAGGTGGACTTAGATGTTTCTGGTCGCGTCAGCACCTTAAAGCATATTGATATTCAATATGTTGGGAAAAACATACCGCGGACATACAGTGACGGTAAAATTACCAATAGTCGCGGATATGACTGGTGGGTAAGCAAGCATTTTGCTCTAAAGAGTGATCTTCCAGAAGAAAAAGTTCGCCTGTATTTAGAGTTACTAGAGATGTCATACCCGCATTACGTTGAGTTATTTGGTATGGAACCCAGTAACATAGAAAACCAACGGATCGCGGTTGTTTATGGTAGCTCCAGAGCCAGAGTGCGAGAAGCGATGCTAGATGACGGCTTTTTACGTGGTGTTCATACACATGCTGGTGGCGAAACCATGTTTTACAATCGCGCTGGCTATAGCTTCCCAAGCCACCGGCAGCATCACCAGCGGTACATCGTTATCCATGAAACTATGCATGCGTTTCATATGGCACTCAATGGCCACTCAACATGGGCGCCTAATTGGATCACCGAAGGAATGGCTGATGCAATAGCCAGTCACACTTTTGATCCACAGAAAAAACAGCTCAATGTAATGGTTTTTGACCGAGCGCCGATGAATTATTTAACGTCAGGACTTGCCCAGTATCATCAGGGGGGACAACCAAGTTTTGAACAAATTAATGACAACCCGAGTCTTAAACGCGGCTTGAACTTTTTCATCGTACACTTTTTGCTCAGCGATCCGACACGTTACCATTACTTTAAACGCTATTTGAAAGAGTTGATGCGTGCAAACCCGGACTCTCAGGAGACATTACCGACAGCCAATAAGCTGTTAAAAGCCACTTTTCCGGATTGGTCGGCCCTTGAAAATGAGTTTACTCAGTTTGTTAAAACAGCACAATCTAGCTTTTATATTGTTCAAGGGCCATGGGAGCAAAGCGGCCCAGGTTATTTCCTAAGAAGTGATAAAAGTGAAACTCTGCACCGTCTTGATATCATTGCTGACAATGACAGCTTGCAAACGACTTTAGACTTTCCTGCACCATCACCTCATCCATTGATCATGCCAGTGAGTAAAAATAGCTTGGCAGCTTTAATACATTTCGAGCCCGAGCAAGTAGGGCGCGGCGAAATTGGTATTGGCCTGTTAACTGAGCTCAGTAAAGACAGCAAACAAAAGCGTTTGGGACTGCTCAAAGAAGCTGATTTTAGCCAAGATAGAATGCTGGCTTTATTAATAAAAAATGGCAACAAGCTTGTGCTTGATGGAGTCGGGTATGATGAACCAAGCCAACATATCTCTCTTACTCCTGAGGCTATTGAAGATATTCATAAGTATCAGCAACTTGCACTTAATTTGACCAAGCTAGATGATCAGCTTGTTGTGACGCTCAATACTAAGTCTCAAAGCCAAAAAGTGACTTTTAATTTGCCTAAAAATACGCAAGATATGGTTAATTTGCAGCAAATAGCGATACTTGGTAAAGCGATGAATCACACGCTTACACCGTATGTTTTTGGTCATACAACCTCTGTAGCAACATTGAATGAGTCTATTGCTAATCCTTGGTTATATCGTGATGCTCAACTGGCAATGCGCGCATTCAACACCTGCGAGGAGTTCACTCACGATATACCACAGTGCCGAGCGCAGTTGAAAAGCGCTTTTGATAAGCTCACTGACCAAACCAAACATGATGAGTTGTCTACACAATTACGACAATACTTGACGCTTTGGCGTAGTCAAATTAACCAACCTACGGCACAAACCCTTAGCGGTATTGAGCTTCAAGTGAGGTTTGACAACGACCAGCCTTTTATTAAAGCCATGAATCCAAGTGATAGTGTTGCTGAGTTAATACTTACTGGTGGAGGTAAAGACATAGTGTACTCGCTCTTACCGGGAAAGAGTCGCTTTGATTTGACCGATAATACCGCCACTTATAGTTATAAACTGAACTGGCAAGATATACATCAGTCTGGGTTGTTAGATGTCGAAAGTCAGCGCTTTGACGGTGTGTACTTGAATGCTTTACTCCGACAAAAACAGTTAAAAATAGCGCTAACCGGGCCTTATTCAGGCGCTACCTCTGGCGAGTTAGCGGTACAGTTTTTACCATTTGAACAGCCAATAAAAAGCACTAACATGTGGCAGGAAAGTGTAGAAATATCGCCCTATGAGCAAAAAGTGTGGCAGCCAGCTATACAAGTGTTGCCTAATCTAAAAGGTGGTATTTTAGAAGTGACAGCGACATTGGAAGTTGATGGTGAACCCGTCAAATTACAGCAGCGAATAAAACTTTAAATTCATGCTGAGCATTTTGTATATTTTTTCCCTTTGTAAAACTTGATTGTTTTAGTCAATCCAAAGGTTAGCTGTAATAGCTAACCTTTTTTTAATCATATGCCTTTTGAATTGGCCCAATTATTTTCTGGCCTTTGGAAAATAATGGGATTAGACGGCAGCCAGCGATCCCTCTTAAGCGTTGAAAATACGGCTTTCAATAGCAATAAAAATTCCAGAAAAGTGTCATAAAAAAAGCAACTTAGCGCAATCAAACCGACATTAAAAATGATTATTTTCATTGCTGCGAAATTTTCACCAGTCCTCTGCGTCTTGAGTATGCAGTAGTAAGTGATTATCTCAATAAAAACCAAAAGAATAGTGATGTATTGGAGAAAAAATGAAAATCAAACATGTCCTGCTGTGTGCAACAATGCTTATGAGTATGCCAAGTGTGGCCGATTCTCTCAAAGTGATGGCTTACAATATCATGCAGCTAAATGTGCAAGATTGGGATCAAAGTAATAGAGCCCAACGTTTACCCATGGCGCTTACTTCGCTTGATGACAGGCCTGATGTCATTATTGTCAACGAAGTCTTTAATAGTGATGCTGAGCAAGCTCTCGCTGCGTTATCTTCTATATATCCTTATCAAACCCCCAACGTTGGACAGGATTGCAGTGGTAGCGGCTGGGACGGTTTGACAGGTAACTGTTCTAATAGCCCATTTGTCATCCGTGGGGGAGTGGTGATTATCTCCAAATATCCAATTATTTCGCAAAAAGCACATGTATTTACTCAGAGTTTGAGCGGTAGTTGGGACTATTTAGCAAATAAAGGCTTTGCTTATGTTGAAATAGAAAAAGGAGGTCTACGCTATCACTTGATCGGTACTCACTTGCAAGCAACTCATGATGGCAATACAGAGGAAGAACACCGTGTTCGCATGGGCCAGTTGCGTGAAATTCAAACTTTTATCAAGGCACAAAACATTCCTAGCAGCGAGCCGTTGATCATTGGTGGTGATATGAACGTGGAATGGAGCAAGCAGCAAGAAGTAACTGATATGCTCACTACAGCACGTGCGAAGCTGAATTTCGAAACGCCAGTGATAGGTTCATTCTCAGCAAAACACAACTGGTTTACAAAGGCCAACGCATACTATTTTGATTACAGCCTAGAGTACAATGATACCTTGGATTATGTATTTTGGCATGCTGATCACAAACAACCTAAAAACAATCCGAGTATGACTGTGCGTTATCCAAAAGCTGACAAAAACTGGTATTGGAGCTATATAAAAGGCAACTGGAACCTCAGTAACGGCCGCCATTATCACAATGGCTATTATAATGAGCTATCAGATCATTATCCGGTGCAGGTGAACTTTGAGTTTTGATTAAGTGCTAAGTAGGTGCTTGATGACGACACTCAAAACAGAGTTAACAGGCGATAGCTTGGCTATTTCAATCAAACTGACGCCGATTATTGTTTCAATTAAGCACCGTTTATCAATGACATTAACTTCCTTTAAATATGATTTAAGCTAAGTGGATGAAAGAATCCCTAAAGCTTAAGTTGTATGAGCTTGCAGTTTTTAAACTTAACTCGATTTACTATTTCTTCTTCCATTAAATTTTAAATAATCTATTGTTTACATTTTGTTCTCAATGTATAACATTAAGTGGCTGTACTAAAAGTAAGCACATTTTGGGTTTCACATTTAATTAAGGAAAGAAAAATGATAAAAAGTATCTTAGCCGCAACGGCACTGATTGTTGCTACATCCATCCCGACTAATGCAAATGCATACGAAGAAATTTTGGTAGAGTGTTATAAAAATGGTCGCCTATTATGGAGCGATGTTTTTGAATCATATAATGAATCTCGTACTGCTGAGAAAATTTGCAGAAGAATAGGCGGCGAGCCAATTAGCTACTAAATTCGAGCATGTCTAAATAGTGAGCTCGCATATCGCATGAAAAAAGGTCAGCTAGATAGTTGGCCTTTTTTGTAAAGGTCGTAATCAATTTTGAAGTAAGTGTACACAGGTAGTACGTGACCCGCCTATTTAAGTATTTATACTAATATCCCGTATTTTAAGGGGTAGCCGAAAAGCTAGGGAGCGTATTGTGGCTCAATGGCAAAAGTGCTTTGATAAACCAGATAAAGTGTTTTAAGGTAACTATTCAACTGCTGTTTATTTGAACTTGAATATAGAAGCTGGCATAAGTTTAATTGGATAATTCACTTCTTAATTAAAGGTTGCATATGGATATTGCACTCCCAACACTCATACATTTATTCGTGGTTATTCCAGCCATATTTTTAGGCCTTCTAAATTTGGCAATGAAAAAAGGCACTCGTATACATAAGCTCATAGGTAGGTTGTGGGCTGTGCTTATGTTAATTACCGCTTTTAGCTCTTTTTTTATTCAACCAACAGGAAGCCTAACTTGGCTGCACTTGTTTGCTATTTTAATTATCGTATCGGTTGTCGCCGGAACGCATGCCATTTATAAAGGTAATCGAAGGGTTCATATTGATTGTATGTGCGGTGCATATATTGGTACGGTGATCTCCGCTGTTGTTGCTGCAAGTATTCCGGGGCGTTTATTACACACCATGCTATTTTAATAATATTGTGTTGAGCCGCTCAGTTTTCTGTTGATACTGTGACTTATATTTTATGTTATAAATACCGAAAAAATGAACGGTGTTAAGAGAGCCTCAGATTGGAAACTAAGAAGGCTTAGAGCAGCTAAAAACTGCCATTGAGCAAGTATTGGGTGGTTTATCAATTTGTCGGTGTCAGAGCTCACTCCCTGACAATATATTGGTCCAAATGCAAGAAAACCAACAATGCTATACGACACAGCAGGAAGATAATCGCACCTGGCTGCAAAAGCTGCGTGATAACTTAATCGGCAGTTTGGTATTTAGTTGGCTTTTTCTTCTACCCCTAGCTGCGCTTGCGCACTTTGCTAACGATATATACGCATAGCCCAAGCTAGAACCTCGATGTCTTATCCCATAGCCGCCTTTGAATAACCACGATAACCTTGTTAGATAGCGATTATCCCTGTTAGCCATACATTTAGTCGCTTTTGAGTGATGTGGATAAAATAAATATATCGTAAATTATAAAGGCTAAATCCATTTATCTCACTAATTAAAGGAAACCTATGTATATCGGAGAGGTTGCAAATAAAACTGGGTTATCAATAAAAGCGATTCGATTGTATGAAGCGCGAGGTTTGATTAAAACGCCTATTAGAAAGGGAAGTTACCGCGTATACGAAGATTCGCATATAGAGGTGCTGAACCTAATCAAAGAAGCCAAGTCGTTGGGCTCTACTTTAGCTCAACTTAACGAGGTGATTGTCTATCAAAATGGGGAAGTAGATTGGCTGCGAGTGGAGCAGTTTCTGGTTGAGCTTAAGTGTCAGTTGTCACGTCAGGTAGATTCGTTGAATAGCAGGATCTCTCGGATTGAAAATTGTCTGTCTACGATAAAATCTTGTCCTTCTATGCTTGACTCTGCCCCTAGGGGAAGAGATTAGACTCGTCATTAAACTCAAAAACAGGAAATGAGTAAAATGACGAAAAAAATACTAGTTTTAAATGGTAATCCAAAATCAAACAGTTTTGGTCAACACTTGGCAGATATCTACAGTTGTGAAGCAAGAGAGTACTTTGAGGTAAGACGTTTTAATTTATCTGAAATGCCATTTAATGCAAGTTTGCAGTATGGCTACAATACACCACAAATTTTAGAGCCTATTTTAGTCGAGTTTCAGAAGGCAGTTTTGTGGGCTGAGCATATTGTAATTATTTCGCCGATTTGGTGGGGTGGGCTCCCGGCTAAACTTAAGGGCTTATTTGATAGAGCGTTTTTACCAGATTTCTCTTTTAAGTACGAAAAAGATAACCCTGTACCTGTACAGCTCTTAACGGGTAAAACGTCCCGCCTTATTCTAACAATGGATATGCCTGCACAGTATATGGAAGAGCAAGCCGCGCCAGTGATTACTCAACTTGATACATATACATTACAGTTTTGTGGTATTCAAAAAGCACAAATAAACTTATTTGGTTCTTTGGTCTTAGCAACACCTGACGATAAGCAAAAGTGGGAGGGAACGATGAAGTCATTGGGAAGAAAAGGTCTATAAAAGCAAACCATTCAATGTCTGAAAGCAAGTTGGCTAACCGTGCTAAAATAGTTAGCCGACTAACGACCTCTTTTTATTGTCTGAATGTGGTTACCTCAACACGCTCTAATTCTGTTTAATTGATAAATACCTGATTGAGTCTTACTTCTCTCGTTGCAGCTAGTTTATCGAACTTGATGAAAGTAGAAGCGCTCTTTTGTGCACTCGTATTCACATAGCTCTAGTATTTGGTAGATTTTGATTAATTTTTTCATGATAAATTAATGATTTTATAGAATTTAAATAACGGTGGGTTTTACGTTTCATGGTTGTTTACAGTCTTTTTTGTCTATTATATATTCGACTTGATTTTAATCTGTTTAATTTAAACAAGGGAGTTTATAAAAATGAAATTAAAATCAATTTTTTTGGGCTTTGCTACAGCGGCTACTTTATCTTTAAGTAGTCATGCAATGGCCTCTATTGGCAGTAATACCATGCTTATTACGTGTGTAGATCAAAGTGAATCCAAAGTGCTGTGGTCGGATCGCGCCTCTAATCCTAGAGTGCAAAACGCTTTGTTGACGAGGTGCTTATATGAAGGCGGTTTCCCTGAGGTTCGTTTTATTACGTATTAAATACATCAGATGTGATGTATGGCGATAGGGGTTCTCCATTTAGTCTTTCTCAGCAATGTAAGGTAAAATAGTGTATTTTGGCATGAATAGTTATATGTAAATAGTTCGTGCGTTTTTAAAATTCAGGTGTTTAAAATAAACTCCGATTTTTATTGCTCTATTTAACAGCTCTGTATTGCTGATTTTAATTTTTATATTTATATAAAAGGTATAAAACAAGGGAGTATATAATAATGAAACTTAAATCAATGCTATTTGGCGGCATAGCTGCCATTGCTCTATTACTTGGTGTGCAATCAACAGCTCATGCATATATGACGATTTTGGTAACTTGCATAGACAAAAATAACTACAACATCTTATGGACCTCAAAGTCTATTTTCCACGCCCAGTACAGAGAAGATGTAAGGCGTTGTATCGCGGATGGTGGTTACGCTGAGGTCGATTACCTCTAAACACTGAGTGGACCAAGTACGTTTGCGCTGAGTAAACGTACTTATTAATTAACCTAAAACTACTTTTTTAAAAGGTTTAACCCGTGAATTCAAACATCACTTTTTGCGGTGTTTAACACATGCCCTTCATAATGTAATTTGCTCCCGCTGGACTGCCCAAATACTTTTCATTTGTGTCTTCAAAGCCTGCTTTTTTATAGCATTGGTATGCGGGGTTGTTACGGCAGTTGACGGTTAAATAAATTTGACTGTACTCGGGATAAAACTCGCGCACGTAAGGGAAAAGGGCATGCACTGCTTGTTTGCCATAGCCGTTGCCTTGTTGGCGTTTATCAATCACAAATGCGCGGATCCCAACAGCATCTTTTGGGCAAAAGTCATATTTCTGAGCATAAGCGAGGTCAAGCTTAAAGTAACCAATGACGTTGCCTTGATATTCAATCACATGCAAATGGGTGGTGTCGCATATATCATTTAAAAACTCGGAAGCAATGCCTGCAAATTCAACCTGACTATCTTCAATTTGAATGGCTTTTACCTGTTCTAGATGTTTTTCAGAGAGCTTTGTTATCGTTATCATGATGTGCTCTTAAGTGTTATAAAGTAACAAAATAATAATTGATATTTTCCAAAATTACCATATTCGGGACGAAGTTCTATTTACAGCGACATGAGCTGCGCTTTGGTTTGTTTGTCGAGTTTTTCTAGCGCATATCGGAATGCCACCCGAGGCATGTGTTTGTGGTGAGTTTTGAGATAATTAATAACGACGTCTGGCGATGACTTTGAAAGCACTTTTAGTAGCCAGCCATAGCCTTTTTGCACCAAATCATGTTGATAGTTCGCCGCGTTTAAAGGGGCATTTAGGGGGGATTTACCTTTATTTAATGGGTAAATCAAAATGACTGCAACGGCTCTTCGAACAGCGAAGTTGCTGTGCGTGGCCCAATGGTGGGTTTTATCAATGAGTTGGGGGTATTGCACAATTAGCTCGCCAAAGGCATGGGTACAAAAATCGTCGCAGTCGTACCAGTCGGTGACGTAGTGCAGTAACCAACGTTCGAAAATATCAAAGGTACTTAGTGTATATTGTTTTTTGACTCGAAACGCCCAGTCATAGGCGATTAAACTGAGCATCCAATCACGCTCCTCAAGCAATTGCTCGCACAGGTGCAGTACAGATTTAATCTGGTGATCTGCTAATTGTCGGTAAAGCGTTGCAGAAAGTTGCCGAGCCTGTGCTGTTTTGATTTTTTGCTGCGGATAGCCAAGTTCAGCCAAAGCGCCTAAGGCAGTGTCTTTGATATGCATATCGTGTATCAATGCGTTGTTTTAAAACACATTAGCTGATTTATGGCAAAAGCTCAAAGCTACCTAGAAAAATAGCGGCTTTGAGCTTTGGCTTTAGTTCGATTGTGATGCTGCCTCTGACCAAATTATTTGATAATGGGGATCTTGTCGCCACTGTTTAAAATAGGTATTAAACAAGGTTTTCCATTCACCAAATCCAATCTGGTATTTCTCTATTAGAGATAAATAGTTGTCTTTGTCATAGGGCGACATTGGCATTAGATAGGTTTCGAATAAATACTCATCATAACCTGGGCGCTGAGTGAGTAGCCCGTTCATAATGACTTGGGTATTACCCTCTGTTGCATGTGCAATATAGTGTTTGCACGAAGCAATGAAGTCATGTTTATCACCTTGTTCAAACTTCAGGTCGTGCGCTTTGGTCAAGTCGTAAAACTCGCTTACTGGCAGCGGGGTTTTGTTTGCTACATGAAATACAGTATTGCGCTTTTGCTCATCACCCATTCCGAGCACAATTGCGGCTGCGGCTTTATCAACCGGAATAATATCCAGCAAATACGGTACATCAGCTGGCTGCACTGGCGTGCGCATCATCATTTTTAGAATACGGTGGAAAATATCATCAGTGTTGCCAATCCCCGTTTGCGACGATCCCGAAATTTGAGCAAAGCGGTAAATAGTGTAAGGCACTCCATGCTGTGAGGCTTGACGGATGTTCTCTTCTTGCACCCATTTAGATTGACCGTAACCACTACAGATAAGCTCAGCATCTTTAATATCAATAAAGTCCTCTACAGGGTTGACTGAAAAGTGGGAGTTTTTTACCTGTGTGCTGGCAGTTGTGCTCGATACAAAGTGGAGCATTTTAAGCGATAGTGTGGTCGCCATTTCTAACAATTGATTGGTGCCCGCCACCGACTTTTTGAATGCAAAGTAAGGCTGAATATGATTGACATAAGATGCCGTGTGGACGATATGTTGCACCTCAGAGCATAAACGTTGCCAGTTTTTGTCTGACAGCCCGAGTTGTGGTTTTTCCATGTCACCGAGCATAGGCACGATGCGCTTCATATTCGGTGTAAGCCGATAATTTTGGGCTGAGTGCGCGATACGTTGCTTTGCTTGCTCAAGGTTATTGGCTCGAACGATGCAGTAGATAGTGGCGTCTGTTTCATCCAGTAACTGCTGCAAGATATGACTACCTAAAAAGCCCGTTGCACCAGTAAGTAATACAGCACTAACCGCGCCTTCATAGGCCTTTTCTAATGAAGTGGTGTCTGCTGTAGGGGCAAAGCCCGCGTCTAAGATAAAGTCAGGTTTTTGCTGTTTCGCATCGCTTTTTTTACCAGTACCTTCAGCGATGTAGAGCTTTTCAATGTCATCGATGAACGCAGCGATGGTGTTCATGTTTTTAAATGCATCTGCTTGCAATTCGAAGTTAAGGGTTTCTTTTAATTGTTGAAACGTTTTTAGCAAAGATATGGAGTCAAAACCATAGTCGTACAGGTCGCAATCTAGGTCCAGCTCATCGGCAGAGACGCCGATCACATTACTGACGATTTGGATCACAGCCGCCCGTATGTCTGATGCTTTGACGACTTCAATTTGAGTTGCTTCTGTGTTTGTAGTCAATTGAGTTAACTCAGCTTTTCGAGCCATTAAGCGGGCAGTATTGTGATAAATTTTTTCTGGTTCTGAACTTAGCAACGCACCTATATTCGTCGCTTCTGAGCTAAGTAAGCTTTGCATCAATGCGAAAGCATCGGGCATGTTAATCAGCTGGTAGCCTTTTTTCTCGGCAAAGCGATTTTCGATGCTTTTTACCGGATCATCGGAGTGCCAATAGCCCCAATTAATGGCCAGAGTTTTCCCCTGCCTTTGGCCTGCATTGACCAGCTGTTGGCGGGTATGTGCAAAGGTATTCTGAAAGCCATTGCTATATGAATATGACAAGTGATTTAAGCTGCCAAATACGGCCATAGATGAGAACATCACAAACATATCGAGTTTTGACTCAGCGAATGTTTTATCTAGGTTTATCGAACCTTGAACTTTAACCTGCATGGCTCGTTCAAAGTCGGCCCAGCAAGTTTCATCTTGCGAAAAAGCGGTGCCTAAGTGTACAACGCCATTGAGAGAGATACCTCGTGTATCAATAAACTGCTTAACCATTGTAAGGTCTTGCTCACAAGTGACATCAGCGCTGAGGTAGTGCACTTGCCCTCGATTAAGAATTTTGAGTTGCTCAATTGCTTCTGCACACTCCTGTTCACTGCGCCTGCCAATTAGAATAACTGTGGCATTAAACTCAGTTAATAACTGCTTGCTCAGTGCCATGCCAAGTTCTCCAAGTGCGCCTGCAATTAAATACACCCCATTTTGCTTGAAGTTGGGAACGCTTAGCGTCGGTGCAATTGAAGGTATCGACGCTTTGTTCAGGGTTAAGGCAAATCGAGTTTGGTCTTGGTATTTAACTTGATTTGGTTGAGAGGTTTCGCCGCTTAAGCTGGGACAAATGACCTCCTGCAGCAATTTATCAGTCCAATTATTGTCCTCAATAGCAAATTCAACTAGGCTCCACACATGTGCAGGGCTGCGCATGGTGTAGCTTCTCAGTAGCGCGCTCATATCTTCGCAGTGGGTGTTCGCCAAACACTCTGGTAGTGTATAAAACAGCTGCATGGTATGTTTATCAAGCTTTGAGATGGCTTGCATAAACTCATAAAGGGGTTTTACCTGCGCTGTTTTTATATCAGTTGGTTCAGCGATAAAAAATACCAAGTTTGGCAAGTTACCTTGGTTAAGTGTTAATGTGCTCAGTGCACCGTAGTTCACTGTTTTAACATCTAAATCAGCGAGCTTTTCTTGCAGTGGCGCAGCGCTTTGCAGGTCTTTTGCGACGATCAGCACTTTTTTACCAGCTAGCATTGGGGTTATCTGAGCGTGCCAATCTGATGGGCAGGCCAAAGGTGCAGGTTGCCATTCATTCTCAAGTAGTAGCCAAGACGCAGAAGGCTTTTCAGTTGTTACGAACGGCGTGGTTGGCAGACTGATTTTTTGCACCGCTGCTTGATAAAGTACAGGCCAATTTATAGTGTGGCCTTGAAGCCAAAAGCGCAATAGCGCACTGGGGTTTTGCTTGAGGTTTATGGCATCCTTATCTTCAATAACTGGTGCTTGTGCAGTGGGCACTTTTTGGATCTCCAGAGCGTCGTTTGTAAGTGCGTGATCCAGCTTTTGTTTTAAAGACTCGATAGAGGACACAACCCAACCTGTGCGGTATTTATGAGCTGTCCTACCCACTTGTAGTGTGTATGCAAGTGACTCCAAAGACACATTGGAATGTCGATCTAGGTACGCATTAAGCGCCTCTGTCTTTGCTACTAGCGCAGGTTGACTGACCGCAGAAAGTACAATGGCTGTCTCATTAGGCGATGCGTTTGCATTGAGAATAGGCTTAGCTGTGTATTCTTCGATCACGATATGGGCGTTTACGCCACTTATGCCAAAAGAGCTTACACCGGCGCGGCGCGGCTGTTCACTTTGCCAGGGAGTGAGTTCTGTTTGTACTTTAAATGGTGAGTTATCGAGTTCCAAGTAGGGGTTCAATTCGTCCACATGCAATGACGGCACAAGGGTTTGGTGCTTAAGTTGTAGCAACACTTTAATTACCCCGGCAATGCCTGCGGCAATCTCAAGGTGGCCAATGTTACTTTTTACAGAGCCGAGCGCACAGCTTTGCGCACTGTTTGCTGTTGTACTTACTTTTTTATAAGTGGCTTTTAGTGCATCTAGCTCCACCGGATCACCAAGAGTGGTTCCCGTGCCATGACATTCAACGTAACTCAGCGTACTTGGGTCAATGCCTGCATCTTGCCAAGCTTTATCTAACAAGCGAGTTTGCGCCTTTGCATTTGGCACTGTAAAGCCCTGAGACTTGCCACCATGATTGATAGCAGAGCCTAAGATTGTCGCATATATATGATCTTTATCTTGTTCCGACTGCGTGAGTCTTTTAATAAAGATCATGCCAACACCTTCACCACGAACAATCCCATCGGCATTTGCCGAAAAAGTACGGCAACGACCCGTTGGTGACAGCGCGCCAATGTCATGCATGGCAATTGAGGCGCTCGGCGACTCAATAACATTGACCCCCCCAACGATTGCTTGGTCGCACTCGCCATTTTGAATTGCTTGCACAGCTTTGTGTATGGCAACTAAAGACGATGAACAAGTTGTATCGACGCCTTCACTTGGACCGTGAAAGTCTAAGAAGTAGCTCATTCGGTTTGGCGCATAAGCTGAGGAGGTGATTAACCCTTCATGGTACCCCGCCTGACAGCCTATGAATAAACCGGTATTGGTGCCCGCCAGTGATTTAGGGTCGTAGCCTGCATCCTCAATACATTGCCAAACATGGGACATCAATAAGCTTTCTTGCAGCTTAATGCGCTCGCTCTCTGCGGGTGCAATATTGAAAAACAACGGGTCAAAACTTTGATTGCGTTCTAGGCGGCCAAGCCAATTAATATCACTAGGTAGAGGTTTTTGTGAGCGGGTATCACTATTTAATTCAGCCCAATCAAATTCGGTGACACAGTCTGTTTGATTGGCAAGATTTTGCCAAAACTGTTCAATGTTGTCAGCTTGTGGGAATTGTGCGCTGATCCCGACGATCGCGATGGGATCGTCACTTTCATCAGGCTGGCAAGCGGCTTGTGCAGGTTTGAACTGTGTATTCTGGGATGGGTTATTGACTAGCTTATCACTGTGTTCATCTAATATATGCGCCAATATACTGTTGAGAGTGGAGTGCATAAATAGCACACTTGGCGACAGCGCCAGTTGGTACTTGGCGTTAATTTGATTGATAAAGGTGATAAAGGCTATGGAGTCTGCACCAAAGTCACCCAGATCTGTGTCAGGATCAAGATCTTTGGCATTAACACCTAGAATATTAGCTGCGAGGTCGGAAAGGCCTGATTTTAGCTCAGTGGTTAATGCGTCAATACTGTTAAACTGACGAATATCTTGTGTGCTTTGTGTGGTGTCAGGTAGCGCATCATTTGCAAACTCAATGAGTGTTTGTGGATTTTTAAGCGCGTGATAAAACGCATTAATCCCTGTTTCTGTCGGCATAGGTGCGAAGCCTGTTTGGGCGAGTATATCTGCAAAATCAGGATTGATTTTCATGCCGCCATCTTGCCAATATGGCCAGTCGATACTAACGCTCAACCCTTGGCGTTCTCCACGCTTTTGCAGTGCGCTGCGATGATGCATGTAGCTGTCCAAAAAGGCGTTGGCAGTGGCGTAGTCTATTTGCGTGAGAGCACCATTAACGCCACTCAGTCCTGCAAAGCAAACGAAAAAGTCCAGTGCGAGATCTTGGGTGGCTTCGTCCAACGCGACCACGCCACCCACTTTAGGGGCGAGCACTTGAGTAAAGCTCGCTAGGTCTTTTTTGTTTAATAGCGTGTCTTTTACAATGCCCGCAGCGTGGATGACGCCGCTGAGCTTACCATGCTTGGTAAGGATATCGCGCACCATCAAGAGCACGTTCATTTTGTGAGAAACGTCCACACTTTGATAATGCAATTGAGTGTTAGCGGCTTTTAGTTGGGCTAACTGCTTTTGCACATCAGGGTGACTCTCCGGTTTACGACCTGTGATAACGATGGTTTTATTAAAAGGCTGTGAACTGATTGCTTTGATAAAATGGCGACCAACCCCACCAAGCCCACCAGTTATAAGGTAAACGCCATCTGCTTTAAACGGCATCTGCGGTTCAGCAGGTACGATTGCTTGATATGTTAAAACTTCTCGTACACCTTGTGTGTAACGTACAAAGTTATCGTCAAAGCCACTTTGCTCTGCGTGAAGTATCGTAGCAAGGTTGTTTTGAATTGCCGCGTCATCTAACACAACTAATTGTGTCTTCAGTGTTTTGCACTCAAGGCTGGCGGTTTTTAAGAGAGCGTGGAAGCATGTATATAAGTTATCTAGCGTATCGCCAGAGCCATTGTCAGCAATAATTAATTGCAGTTTTATTTGCCGTTTAGTGGCTACATTTTCCTTAATAATTTGAAGTAACTGAAAACCACAGTCCGAGACTTTTTGCTCAGTTGAAAAGTGCTCAGATAGCAACATGTGTACCTGAGCATGAGGTAGTTCAGTGACGTGTGCTGGAAAGTCGCAAAAAACGACGTGATGTTCTGCGTCGTGGTGTTGTGATACTTGTTCTTGATGAGCTATGGCTTTTTCAATCCAAACTGGGGTTTTAAGCGCTGCTTCGCCTGTAGACTTTGTTGTGCCGTCTAAATTTGGTGCTCGCACAGTATTTACATTGCCAAGAGCAATCGTTCTTAACGCAAACGGGTAGGTGGGCAAGCTGAGCTTTTTAAGCTTGGCGCCTTGGTAGATGAAGTCCCAGCCAGTAAAGCCTGATGCCAACCAAGTGGTTAATATGCCCTGATAATCGCCTTGATTAAATGCTGCGGCCAAATCAAGGGAGTGTGTTTGAACTGTGCTTGCAAGACTCGACGTTGGTGCATTCAAATACTGGGTGAGTTTTGTTTTCAGTTCATCAATAGAGCTGACAACAACCCCTGTACGCACAGGCATAACTGTGCGGCCAGTTTGCAATGTGTAAGCCAACCTAACCAATGCTTGCTGAGATAGGTCGTTTGCAGTTAGGTAGTCGCGCAATTGACTTACTTGTTTGGTCAATACCTCTTCATTTTGTGCAGACAAAACGATGATACAAGACTTGTTTTGTAACTGGCTTTCGATGTCATGGTCGAATGATTTACCCGCTTCTTCTAACACTGCATGGGCATTGGTGCCACCAATGCCAAATGAGCTTACTGCCGCACGCCTCGGTAGTAGCGGCGTATTCCAGTCTTTTGTTCGGTCGACGACATAAAATGGAGAGTTGTTCATGTCGATGTGCGGATTAGCAGTGTTGTAATGCAAAGAAGCTGGTATTTTTTTGTGATATAGCGCCAGCGAGGTTTTAATAAAACCAGTTAACCCTGCCAATGTGTCGGTATGGCCAAGGTTTGACTTGACCGCGCCTAGACCACAAAACTGCTTGTCACTACTGTGCTGCTGATACACCTGCTGTAACGATGAAAACTCGATTGGGTCGCCAAGGGCGGTGCCGGTGCCATGGGCCTCAACATAACTGATTGATGCAGGTGACACCTTGGCGGCTTTTAGCGTTTGCTCAATGACATGCATCTGGCCTTTGGTACCAGGTGCGAAAAAGCCTGCTTTGTCTTTACCATCATTATTGATTTTAATGCCACGGATCACACTATAGATGTTGTCTGCATCGTTTAAAGCATCATCGGCACGTTTTAACACAATGACAGAGACGCCACTGCCACCAATCATGCCATCGGCTTTTTCGTCAAACACTTTGCAGCGAGCATCACCTGCAAAATTTAACCCTTTTTCATATTCATATCCGGTGTAATGCTGCGGATATAAACAAGCCGCGCCAACAATGGCGTAATCTATTTCACCGGCCTTTAGCGCACTGCATGCCAGTGCGATGGCTGACATGGAAGATGAGCAGTTTGAATGCACAAATAAGCTTGGGCCAGTAAAGCCAAGGTGGTAAGAGATGGTCGTGGGTAGTGTCCCTGGTTGATTAATGGTTGAAGCTACATAATCTTGTGCATTTAAAATAAACTGCCCATCTTTAAACTTGTCTTGCAGATTCAGATCTGGATTGTCAGCACCTGAAGATGATACATAAACTCCGGTATTTGGCATATTTTTGGCGCAGTAGCCGGCATCTTCTATCGCTTTCCATGCGTGCATTAACAGCTGGCGCTGTGAATAACTCATGGCTTTGGCATTCTTTTCAGAGATATTGAAAAACTCTGGATCAAACTGATCTTGGCCTTCTACCCATGAGTCTAGCCATGTGACGTCACCTTGCTTGCTGGACTCGCTGAGTCTTTTTAGCAGATCTTGTTCTTCGACTAAATTTTGCCAAAAAGTGGCATGATCAGGCGAGTCTGGATACTGACAAGACAGCCCGATCAGCGCCACATCTTGATTTTGTGCGCTACTGGTAACCTCGTTGTCTCGTATGATTGCAGAACTTGTTGGGCTATTTGTCGATTGAGCTTGTGCAATAAAATCAGTCATAGCCTCTATGGTGCTGGATTGAAAGATCTGCGTCAGCGGGAACTCCACATTTAATTGTGATTTAAACTTTGCGGTCAGTACATTGGCCAGCAGTGAATCTCCACCTGCTTCAAAGAATGGTACGTCAGAGGCGATATGGTCAACCTCAAGTACTTGTCGCCAGATCTGCGTTACGGCTGATTTGAGCTCTGGTTGTGCCACAGGTATAGCAAACTTAGGCTGAGTTGCATTGATACTGGCGGCACTTTGTGTATTCAACAAAGCCGTCTTTGGTGTTTGATTAAAAGGCAGTTGTGTTAGTAGTGCTTGCTTATCAATTTTACCATTTGCGGTTAGTGGATAGTGAGGTACTAATACGAAATAAGCTGGCACCATGTAATCTGGCAGCTTGGTCAGTAAATCTGAACGTATTTTTGCGGTAGATGGTGCATCTGGTGCAATGATATAGGCAACTAACACTTGACCAAGCTGCTTTTGTGCTGCAATAACGTATGCGTCTGTGATATAGCTAAGTGATTTGAGCGCGCATTGCACTTCACCAAGCTCAATACGGTGACCACGGATCTGAACTTGGTCGTCGGCTCGGCCCATGTATTCTAGTAAGCCAGACTCATTTAAACGAGCTAGATCTCCTGAGCGGTAAAGACGTTTACCTGAACTATGTGTAATAAACCGCTCATCAGTTAGGGTAGGCTGATTGTGGTAACCTCGAGTAATGCCGCAGCCAGAGACAAAAATCTCACCGACTTGTCCAGATTGAACCGGATTTAACTGTTCATCCAACAACAAAACTTCGTAGCCGGGTAGGGCACGGCCTATGATACTGCGTGTTTTTCCGCCATACACCATGTTGGCATCTATGGTGACTTCAGTCACATGCACAGTGGTTTCGGTGATGCCATACATGTTGATAAGCTCAGCTTGACGTTGTGTCTGCTCAAACCAGGGTGTCAGTTTGTTTAAATCTAACGCCTCACCGCCAAATATCACTTTACGTAGCGCATTGTGTGGGCTTGCGAGCAAGATATCCATCAGAGGGTAAAACGCCGATGGGGTTTGGTTTAAAATTGTCACTTGGTTATCGGTGACAAACTTGGCAAAACTCACGGATTCTTTGCGAGTAAGCTCTTCGGGGATCAAGAGCTTGCCACCGTGCAGTAGCGCGCCCCAAATTTCCCACACCGAAAAATCAAATGCATAAGAGTGGAACAAACACCAAGTGTCTTGCTCAGTAAAGCCAAATTTAGACTGAGAGTTATTGAACAGGCTGGATACGTTGTGATGCTCAACTAACACGCCTTTTGGTTTGCCTGTAGAACCTGATGTGTAAATGATATAAGCAAGGCTTGATGACGATGCTCGATTGATATTGGCAACTTGCGTATTTCCAGCAAGGGCCGTTTGTAAGTTAATCACTTGATTGTGCTGGCTAGCCCCCGCGTCAGGCAGATCAGCGCCAAGGACCAAAATACTTGGGTTGGCGTCTTGTAATATATGATTAATACGCGCCTTTGGTGAATTGGCATCGAGTGGTACATAGGCAGCACCTGATTTCAAAATACCGAGTATGGCGACAATTAGTTCAATCGATGGTTTTGCACACAATGCAATCAGGTTTTCAGCGCCATGTTTAAATTCGGGGTGGTTGAGTAAAGTATGGGCGAACTGGTTTGCCTTATCATTGAGCTGGCTGTAGCTGATAGACTGCATACCAAAACAGACGGCAGTGCGCTCTGGATGCTGGGTCGCTTGTGCTTCAAATAAATCGACTAGAGTTTGCTCAGTAGATTGATGCGCTGAGGCAGGTATTGGTTGGTGCTGAGTAAATACAGGCAAGCTGCTTAGCACTGGGCCGTTTGCAAATATGACATCATCAAATAGGGCCAAATAGTCTTTGGCAAATGTATCAACTATATGATGAGGGTAAACTGCTGCGTTAAATTTAAAAGCAATCTTAAAGGTGTCCGAAAGCGGCGTGACCTCAAGGCTTAAATCCAGTTCAGGCTCTTGCAAGCATTCAGGCCAAATGGCGTTCACCAAATCTTGATTAGACTCAATCCAATCTGGTTTTAAGAAGTTGTGGTACGCAAACCCAATTTGGAAAATTGGATGGCTGTGTATAACGCGTTTAGCGCCAGTTGCGCGGACGATGTCTGTAAATGGATAGCCGCTGTGCTTTATCAATTCACCTAACTGACGCTGATTTTGACTGGCAAGGTGTGCAAATGGCTGTGCCTTGTCCAGTTTGGCTCTCAGTGGTAATTGATTAACAAACAAACCTACGGCATTGGCCATTTCACTGGTTGGGCGGTGCAGGACCGGTACACCTAGGGTGATATCAGTACGGCGTGTGTTGGCACATAAAAGTATTTGAAATACCGATAAGAAAAACCCGGCGGGGTTTATCTTATTACTGCTACAAAATTGCTGAATACGCTGCACATGATTGTTATTCACTGGCAGTTCAATACGTTTTGCTTGTTTGGTCGCGCTTTGTTCTTTGTGCTTGCCTGGCAGTGACAATTCAGGCTCAATTCCTTGCAATTGTGTTTGCCAATAGTGCTTTAGCTGCGTGCTTTGTTCGCTGTTAAGCATCTGTTTTTCCCACTCAAGATAAGTGAAAAAACCAGTGTCAGGTTGCGGTTGCTCAAGCGGTTCGTTGGCGACAAGGGCATGGTAAGTTTGCCACAATTGATCAAGCAACAAGGTAGCAGAGACACCGTCGATGATGAGGTGATGGAACACCATTACCACGACATCAAGCTGGCTGTTTATTTGCCAATGTGATGCGCGCCACAGCAGCGGGTTTTGTGTTGAATGCGTTTGCGTTAGCGCAAATGGTTGCTTGATGTCTGCTTGGATTAAATCGATTAAGGCTGATTTTGACGCCACAGGCGTGTGGTTTTGCATCAGTTTAGGCGCATGCCCAGTGATTTGTTGCCTTGGTAAGCCTTCGATTTCAGAAAGCTGCACCGACAAAATTGGATGTTTTTGGCTGAGCCAGTTGAGCGCAGCCTGCATGCAATCCACATTCAAGTCATTGACTTCAAAAACCATTGGTACATGGTAAGTGCTTAGCTGTGGATCTTGTTTGTGCAATAGCCACAGACCTTGCTGGGCTTTTGACAGCGGAAATGGCGCATTTAAAGGTGTACTTGTAGGTGTACTTTGAGCCGTAAGTTGGTCCACATGCGTGGGTATTTGGTGTGCAGCTAAATAGTCACATAGGTCATTGATGGTGCTTATCTCGAAAAGCAGTGCTGGTGGCAAGGATTCAACAGCCAAAAATGCATCAGATTCTAGCCTTTGTACCACCGACATCAGCATGATGGAATCAAAGCCCATGTCTTTAAAATCAACCTCTTCGTCTAAGTCTTTCACATCGATTTTAGTGATGTCGGTAATAATTGACTTAACGTAGTCACGGATTTGGGCGTGGTTTTTCTCACCCTGAACAGGATTGGTATCGTGGCTCTGAGCTGTGCCGTTAGGGTTATACCAAAGCTCTGTTAATTTGCTTGTATCGCCATATAAAAAACAGTGCTGAGTAGGGATGTTCTGCAACGTAAATATGCGATAGAACGCGTCGATGCCTATTTCATTTGGCATGACCTCAATGCCTTGAGATTGCAAAATAGAGACGGTTAATGAGTCAACCTGCATACCACCGTCTGACCATAGCGGCCAATTAATAGAGAGGCTTAAACCGCTGCGTGCGCCTTGCACTGCTTGCGTCTGTCGATTTGCCATAAAGCGGTCCATAAAGGCGTTGGCACATGCATAATCTGCCTGTCCCATATTGCCAAAAACACCGGCAATGGAAGAGAAACAGGCAAAAAAGTCTAAATCGCATGCTTTACTTGCTTCATCCAATGCAATTAAGCCTGCCACTTTAGGTGCAAACACCTGTGCGACTTCCAGTGGTGTTTTATTGCTGATCAGCTGGTCTTTGATCACACCAGCACTGTGAATAATACCTGTAATGCTGCCGTGTCTGGCAGTGAGGTTTGCAAAAAGCGCGTTGACGTCATCATGGTTGGCAATATCCAAAGACACATAGCTTAACCTCGAAGATTCTTCACTTAATGCGTCAAGGCGCGACTGAATCGCATCGCTATGTGCACGACGGCCAACAAACACAATTTTCGCATTGGCAGTATGTTGAATGATTTCTTTGGCAAAGGTTTGACCAAGCTGGCCAAGGCCGCCCGTTATCACGTACACACCATTTTCTTTCCAAGGCAGTGTAGAGGTGTCAACGTGCTGATAAGCTTGCAAGTCAAAGGTTAAAACCTGTCGCTGCCCCTGTTGGTAGCGTATACAGGAGTCTTGTTTTTTTGCTTCATCCTCAACAAGGTGTTCAAAATTATTTGTATCATCTACAGCAATTAGCTGAGTCTCAATATTACTGTATTCGATGGCTGCTGTTTTAAGTACACCATTTAGCGCAGATAAAAGCTGGGTTTGGTCTTTTACAACAACTTGAACAAGTAACTTGCTCGGTGTCTTTTTAGTGATGGTGCCTTGCTGTACTTCAAGTTGCTTAAAGTAGCCGATAAGACCATTTGTATAGGCTGCTAGTTGTTCTTGGATGTTTGCCGTCGTGCAACTAAGGCGCGTGCTTGATACCGAATATATCTCTGGTAAGTCATGACCAAGCAGTACAACTTGGCGATGATAAGTGGCAGATTCAGTAGAGGTTAACGGCTTGTCCACCCAATTTGCGGTGTAGTGAAGTAGCGCAGACGGTGCTTGTGCTGTCTGTATGTTTCGCATTTGTGGCACAGGTTCAAAAGCTAGAGTGCTCCGAACATGAGCGCTGTGTCCATTTACATCGGGCGCAGCACTGAGCTCAAAATTATTGTATTCAGGGCTTTTTAGTGCTGGTTTTTGAACAGGCTTATTGGTACTTTTTTCTGGGAGCCAAAATGGCGTTTTAGCAAACGGGTATGTTGGCAAACGTAAAAGTGCAGGTGTTCTATTTGCATACAATAACGGCCAGTCAATATTCGCGCCGACTACCCAAAGGGCAAGTAACTTATCTAAGTCGCCTTGCTCTATCCAACGGGCGAAGTCGCTGCTATCCAAGGCACTTAAGATCTCTTTACCTTGTTTAACTTCACCTTGTTTGTATTGGCCGCGCGCATGGTCTAAAAAGCGCGACAACATTGAGCTCACATCCAAAAGTGAATTTGCTGTAAACGCCATTCGGTGGTCCATTTCTTCACGGGCGCTTTGCAGCGTGAAGGCTAAACTTTCCAGTGCACTTTCTTGTACATTTTTATCTACTATCCATGATTGCAATGCGAGTGCTTTGTCTTTAAGTGCGTCGGTGCTTTTGGCGCTAAGCGCAATGATCACAGGACGCAATTCTACACTTTGTTGCTGAGTGGGCTGGGGTTGATACTCTTCAAGTACAACATGGGCATTGGTACCACTAAAGCCAAATGAACTAACTGCTGCACGACGTTTTTGCTGATTGTCGGTCTGCCATGCAATGGCCTCTTGATTGACAAAAAACGGCGTGCCTTGCCAGTTAATATGGCTATTACCTTGTTCAAAGTGCAGTGAAGCTGGGATTGTACGGTGCTTCATGGCAAGTAGCGCTTTGATCACGCCAGCAACACCCGCAGCGGTAAGGCAGTGGCCGATGTTGGTTTTGACTGAGCCCAACGCACAAAACTCGGTGTTGCTGGTATGCGCTCTAAATGCGCGAGTCAGTGCTTGAAACTCAATGGGGTCGCCAAGTTTAGTGCCTGTGCCATGAGCTTCGATCATTTGAATTGAATCGGGTGCAATATCAAAACGGGTATAAATATCGCCGTGTAGCTGCTCTTGTGACAAGGAACTGGGCGCTGTGATCCCGCTGGTGGTGCCATCTTGATTGGTGGCAGAGCCCAAAATTACGCCGTAAATGTGGTCGCCATCACGTTCAGCGTCTTCCAGTTTTTTCAGCACTAATACGCCTGCGCCTTCCCCTGGCACAAAGCCATTGGCGCGATCGTCAAAGGTGTAGCAAGTGCCATCTGGGCTAAGCATGCCTGCTTTACCTGCATGAAGCGAGAATTTGGGGGTGCATAAGGTCGCAACACCGCCAACGAGCGCACTGCTGATCTCATTGTTGTTCAATGCCTGACACGCACTGTGAATGGCAACCAAAGACGAAGAACATGCAGTGTCTATGGCAAGGGCAGGGCCTTTTAAATTCAAAAAGTAAGAAACGCGAGCTGGGATGACAGAACCTGCATTACCCCAAAAAATTTGCGCCGGCGCATCGTCTTCAGCCAAACCTGCATAATCGCTTTGTGCACACCCCAAATATACGCCAACATTTTGCCCAGCAACCTGAGTGACCATATTGGCGTCTTCTAATGCCTTGTAGGCCTCTTGCAAAAATAGTCTTTGCTGCGGGTCCATGTACATGGCTTCTTGCGGCGTGATGGAGAAAAACGGCGCATCAAAGGTGCTGATGTCATTAAGTAAACTGGCGTATTTGCTCCAGCTTTGCTGATTGTCATTGAGTCCAGTCAGGTCCCAGCGTGTTTGTGCTTTGACTGAAGTTCTTTTTTCAGCCAGCATTGCCCAAAATTCATCGAGGTTATCTGCATCACCGAATTGGCCGCTCATACCAACAATGGCTATCTTACCGTCATTGGCGGGAATCTCTACTGGTTTGCTCTCATCATCGGCAGGTTGCGAGGCTTTAGTGTGAGCTCGATGCTTACGCAAACTTTGAACGTTGTCTGTGTTTGCCGGTTGTTCAATGTTTTTGGCTGATATATTTGATTCAACAGGGCTTTGGGCTGGTAGCAGTGTCATGGCTTTATCACTGTGTTCTAATAGGATATAAGCGCTGAGTGTCTCAATAGATGGGTAGTCAAATAACAAGGTAGCAGGCAAGTTTAGGCCAAACTTTGCATTGATCTCATCAAGCATTTGAATGGCCAAAATCGAATCCACGCCGTAGTCTGCGAACGACTCTTCAGCATCTAATTCATTGGGCGGCATGTCTAATGCATTGCTGGCAATGTCAAAGAGCGCATTTTGTACACACTCAGAAAGCTTGGATAGGTCTGCGTTGGAATTTGTCGCCTGTTGCTGATTTTGCGTTGTTGTCTTACTGGTCATATTGGGTGATTTTGTTGTTTTGACACTGTCTTTGTTCTGTGTATTTTCCCCTCGCTTTGGCATGCTTTTTTGTAAAATATAACCATTGCTTTGAGCGCAAAATACTTGCTGTTGGCTTGTGGGGTCTGCCGCAGCAAATACAGTACTGAACCCTGATTCGTTTAGCGCTTGTTGCCAAGTCTCAATTGATAACATAGGTGAACCAGATAAACGCATGTGCGAATCTTGGCTTAGCCACCATCCTTCCAATAAGCCGAATGTGAGGTGGGTAAATAAGGATTTTTTTACCACTTCGTTGATGAGCAAAATGCCGCCCTGTTTCAAACTGGCTTTGGCATTTTGCAGGGTGTTTTTTATATCAGCAGTGGCATGTAACACATTGGTGGCAATCACCACATCATATTGGCCTATCTCAATGTTTTGAGCAGCAAGTGGTTTACTGATGTCGAGGTATTTGGTGTCAATAAACGGGTAATCAGTTTGGTACTGAGCTTTGGCATGATTAAAGAATGCTTTTGATAAATCGGTATAGGCGTACTCTGCAACTTGCCATTTCGCAACAGCAGGTAATACAGATCGAGTCGTACCACCAGTGCCCGCACCAATTTCTAACAAACGTACTGACTTTGCATTGCTCTGCGTAAGATATGCTTGAAGCTGCTCAATAAGGACCGCGTTTGCATAGTCAGCAACAGGGTTGTTTTGATAAACCGCTTCGACTAAGGCCATGGAAGCATTGGGGAAAACTGCATCTGTGGCTTTAATATCACCATTTAAAATGGCGGGTAAACTGGCTAAGCAGCTGTCTAGCAAGTTTGCAGAGGGATCTGATATTGGCGCAACGTCAACATCTTGGATAAAACCGTTTTGTAGTAGTTGCTCAGCTTCTAAATAACGCGCAGTTTCGCTCCACCATTTACTGAAATAATCAGGTAGTGCCGCGAGTGCTTTTTCACGCTTTTCGGGACGCTGCCAACCGGCTTTGTTGAGTGCGCTGCAAAGCTGCTTTAAATCGACATCGGCTTTGTTGCCTTGCGCGGGCAGTTGATGCTGGGAATCTTGTTGTTCAAGTGCACACGGCATGCCTTGTGCACTAAAACTTTGTAACTTAAAGGCGTCAGTGAAGGCGGCTTGTGTTACTTTCAATATGCCAGCTTGCACTAGGTTTGAGTTCATAAAAGTTGCAAGTGCTTGCATGCCTTGTTTGGCTTCTATTGAGCCAATGCCAATGGCGCGCATTTTCTTTTGGTAATATTCATCTTGTACCACGCCAACTGAGCCCCAATAGCCCCAGTTGATGATTTTAACCGGGCATTTGTGCTGGTAAGTGCGTGCTAAGGCATCCAGATAGACACATCCAGCGGCATAATTACTTTGCCCAGCAGCAGGAGAAAACGATTGCATCGAAGAAAAGAACAAGAAAAAATCTAAATCCGCTTGGCTAAATACTTCAAGGGCCACTTCACCAGTTTGTTGTTTGGCGTGATAGCTGCGGTGCAACTGCGCTTCATCCATGTTTGCCAGCGCTTGATCTTCCAAATGTAAAATAGAATGTACGACACCATTTAAGTTGCCGTATTGGCGGGTGATGTCTGCAAATGCATTTTCCATCGCGGCTTTATCACTGGCATCACACTGTATGTAAACAGGGGCTTTTCCAAGTTGGGCTAGGCGGTCGATATCGCTTTGAATGTCTGTGTTTATTTCTCGGCGGCCAAGCCAAATAATCTGCGCATCGTGGTGTTTTATCATCCACTCACTCCACACTTGACCAAGACCGCCTGCGCCGCCAAGGACTAGATAAGTACCTTGGTGTTGGTAGGCCATGTTGGCGTTTGGCGCATGATCTAGATAGGTATGTTCGGCGAGTTCAAAGGCAAAGTATTGAGCGCCGCGATGCGCGTACAAGCCAGTAGGTAGCGCTGTGAATGCAGGGGGAATGGCGGTTAGCTGCTCAGCATCTATGATACGCACAGTCCAGTTTTGGTTTTCTTGCGAGACACTTTGCAATAGGCCTATCAGGCCAGCTCCTTCGCGAGCACTTCGATCATTTTGGCCAAAAACTGCTTGAGTATTTTCTGTCACCAAGGTGATTGATAACGGCTTGTTGGCAAACCCTTGTGCAAGCAAAAGCTTTAACTGCCTAAACAAGCTTAGCGGTTGGGCGTATTCATCTTTTGCAATCCAAAGTAGCTGGTCAATGGAGGCGTCAGTGCACGCTTCTAGCCAGTCTGGTTTTAATGCTTGCGGACCAAAGTAGAGCGAGCGCGTTTCAAACGACTGCGAAAAATCAGGCGTTATGGCTTGCCAGCATGGCGTCAACGTCAATAGCGTTTGTTCGTTTTGTTGGCTCGGTTTTAACGCGTTTATTGGCATATCACGGGTAGAAAAGCCTTCAATGCGAACCAATAAACTGCCATCTGGGGCGAAAATATCGAGGTCAAACCTTTGTGTACTATCTGCGTTTGTATTTAATTGCGTGGCTTTTACCCATATTTCATTGTGCTGTACTTGGCTTAATTGACTGGCGTTGTAATAACTGACTTGCTCTGTGGCAAACGGCAGTGCCGCGTTTCGCTGCTCAGCGAATAAGAGTAGCGACTGCAATGCGGCATCCATTATAGCGGGAGTCAGGCTAAAACCTAGACAACAAGATTCCGGCACTCTGACTTTGGCCATTACTGTCGTGCCTTGTTTGCTTAATTGCTGAAGTCCCTGAAAGCTTGGGCCATATTCTATCCCCATGTTTTTAAACGTTGTGTAGATATCAGAGGGGGAAAACTCACTATCAGATAGGGGGGCTTGTTCAAACCAGGCGTTAGGCACAGCTCGCTGCGAGATGCAAACCTCTCCAGAAGCACACGCTAGCTGTGTGCCATCTTGCTTTTGCCATACTTCAAATTGAATTCTATTGTCAGCTTCCCAAAGCGATAGATAAACGGTTCTTTGTTCTTTTGTTGTTGCTAAAGTGAGGTTGATCGGGCGCAGCCATTTGACGTTTTCTATTTGAATGCTGTGCGACTCATCTAAATCATGAGACAGCGAGATTGCTGCATGGACCATTTCTAAGGTGCAGACCCCGGGTAATATTCGCTCACCATTTATTTGGTGGTCAGCTAAAAAGAACTCGTCTCCACTAAAAGTTGAGCTAAAGAGTAGCTCATCAAAAGCTGGCAGAGCTTTATGCACAAGCGGGTGCAACAGCGTTGCTTTTGTCTCTTCTTTTTTTGATTCTATCCAGTACGGCTTAGGGTTAAATGGGTAGCCGGGCAGGGCAAGTCTATTTGGCAAAGCGTTTTGATAAAGCGTTGTCCAATTGACATCGACACCAGTGAGCCATTGACTTAGCACGTCAGCGAGGTTTTTATTGTTTGCTTCAATACAGGCGTTGGCTTTGTCCTTATCTGTTTTACCTTGTTGCCAATTTGCCTCGTTACCTGCGACAAATAGGTTGAGCTGTTTGGTTACTTCAGCGATGGAATTAGCTGTAAAGGCAAGGCGGTGAGTCATGTTCTCACGGCCGACCTGTAAGGTAAATGCCAAGTCGGCCAGCACATCGTTTTGTAAGTTTTGTGCGGTAATAAAAGCACTTAGCTGTTTGGCGCGTTCAAGCAAATCGTGTGGTTTTTTAGCCGACAACACAATGGCAACAGGGGCATTGAGCTTGATTGAATGAGTCACTCTTTTAGGTAGTGATTGCAATATGACATGGGCATTGACCCCGGCAAAGCCGAATGACGAGATACCAACAAGTGGGGTAGTTTGGTCAATTGGCATGCAGTCAGTGGCCAATTGAAATGGCGATTTATCGAGAGAGATCTTTGGGTTTAAAGTCGCAAAGTTTTGCAGCGGCGGCACTTGCTGATATTTAAAGCTCAATAATACCTTGATGATGCCCGCTATTCCCGCTGCGGACTCCAAGTGACCGATGTTGGTTTTTACTGTGCTGAGGTAGCAGGTGTTGTCACTGGCGGCATTTTTAGATTTTGTTGCACGAAAAGCGCGTTTTAAGCCTTGAATCTCGATTGGATCGCCGAGTCGAGTGCCAGTGCCATGTAGTTCGATGTATGATAAATCATCACTGTGAATTCCTGCATTGTCGATGGCTTCTTGGATCACTCTAGATTGAGAAAATGGACTGGGTGAGGTGAGGGTATTGGTGTGACCTGAATGACCAACGCTACTGCCTTTAACTACACCATAAACTGTGAGGTTTTCTTTTAAAGCGCGCTCTAATGGCATAAGAAGCACCATACCGACGCCTTCGCCACGCACATAACCATCGGCGTCGGCATCGAGGGTTTTGCAGCGTCCGTTTGGCGATAAAACCCCAAGCTTGCTGAATGACACATAGCGACTTTTGGTGATAAGCAAGTTAACGCCACCGACCAGAGCGGCGTTGATTTCACCGGCATTAAAGTCGTTCATGGCTTTGTGTAGTGCAACTAATGACGATGAACAGGCGGTATCGACGGTCTCGCTAGGTCCCTGGAAATTAAAATAGTGGGAGATGCGATTAGCAAAGACCCCAGTAGACATGCCCGTTAAAAAATGCGGGTCGATATTGCCTGTGGCAAGTTCTTGATAATCTGTATTACTGCAACCTAAGTACACACCCGTTTTGGTGTTTTTGAAGGTGCTTGGAGACAAACCCGCATCTTCAAAACATTGCCACGCCAGCTCCATACTCAGGCGTTGTTGTGGATCCATACTTTGCGCTTCTTTAGGCGAAATGGCAAAAAATCCGGCATCAAAACCGTCAATATCATCAATGAATCCACCCCATTTACTGACAATTTTTTGTTCGTCTTTTTTCGGAGTTGGATCAAAGTCATCTTGCCATCGCCAGCGCGAAGCTGGGATCTCTGTGATACTACTTACTTTGTTTGCTAAGTTGTGCCAAAACTGCTCTTTGCTGTTTGCACCGGGAAAGCGCAGCGATATTCCGACAATGGCAATATCTTGTTGAGCGTTTGATTGCTTGCTGGCCATAGTATCTGGTTTGTTTTTCATGGTTTGTCTCAGTAAAACGGATATGTAACTTATAAAGTGACCGCCCACCTTGGCGGTCGCCCCAAATCAATTCCGATTTAGGGCGCGTATTGCTAGTTTTTCTCGTAGATGGTGTTGTTAATCACCAACACATCAATACCTGACATCAAGAACACAGCGAGCATGTCTTCTACAGAGTGCACAATGGGCTTACCCATGATGTTGAAGCTGGTATTGAGTAGCACAGGCACGCCTGTGATCTCTTTAAAGCTGCTGATCAAGTTGTAGTAGGGTTCGTTCCATTCTTTTTTCACTGACTGCAAACGACCCGTGTTATCAACGTGCACCACAGCTGGGACTTTGTCTCGCACAGCTTCTTTAAACACCAAGGTACGTTCCATGTAAGGAGATTCTTGGTAGTTTTCAAAGTACTCATCGCCGTATTCATGCAAGATGGAAGGTGCAAAAGGCCTGAACTCTTCCCGGAACTTAACGCGGGCGTTGATGGTGTCTTTCATATCCGGCAAACATGGGTTTGCGAGGATTGAGCGGTTACCCAAAGAGCGAGGGCCAAACTCTGCTCGCCCCTGTGCCCAACCGATAATTTTACCTTCGGCTAAAAATTCAGCGGTTTTTTTGTAGACCTCATCACCATAATCAGTGGCTTTTAAATGGCCGTACTGCGCCAGTTTTTGCAGCGACTTTTGTTTGACCGTGGAGCCTGTGTATGGAGACTGCACAGTTTTACTCGGTTGCCAGTTTGGGTTGTCTTGTTGATAGCTCAAAAACGCTGCGCCAATGGCATTGCCGTTGTCAGCTGGCGCTGATGGCACAAAGATATTTTCAAACTTTGAGCGCTCGAGGGCTGTGCCCATAAATGATGAATTCAGCGCGCAACCACCTGAAATAGTGAGGTTTTTAGATGGCGCATAGTCATATGCAGCATTGATTAAATCCATGAAGATTTCGCCAAATACCAGCTGCCCTGTGTATGCAAAGTCTTTATAACGCTCAACTGATTCACCAGGCTCTCTTGCCATGCTTTTGATTTCTTTCATGATGGCGTTGAGGTTTTTAGGCACGGCAAAGTTACCGTTTTTAACTTGCAGTGATGAGCGTAGTAAGTCATAGACCTTTTGGTCTTTTTTACCGTATGGGGCAAGACCCATCACTTTCCACTCTTCTCCCTTTAGCGGGTCAAAACCAAGGTTTTCACAGATAATGGTGTAAAACAGTCCAAGGCTCTTGAAAGAGCGTTTTACCTTGATAGGAGCTGGCTTTATTTGGCCGTTTTTATAGCTGTAATAGGCAATACTGCTTTTTTCGCCCATGCCGTCAACCACTATACACGCTGCATCATCATATGGGCTGTTAAAACACGCGTTGGCCGCATGAGTTAAATGGTGATCGTGATAGCGGACATCGGTTGGCTTTTTGGTCCTGTAGTTGCCGACAATAAAGTTACGGCAACCAGCTTCAAAAAAGCGTGACAGGGTTCTACCCGCCGCAGCTTGAGAAGCGCGAGCAAAGTAGAACTGATCTTTTATATCGCGAGTGTTGACGTCGATATTAAATGAGAAAGTTTCTAAAATACTTAAAACCACATTTTCTAAAATATTGGTGCTTTTTTCGCGGCCCTTGCTCCATGTTTTGGCAATCACTAACTCAGTACAGTCAGCGCAGTGGGTTTTAAGCACTTCCTCAATGTAGTATGGATTGTCTGGTAGGCAGTATAAGCCGCGCTTGTAGCCTAAAAAGCGCTCCGCGTCTTCAGCGAAAATCAGTTCGCCTTTTTCGTTAACGATCGCAATTGCAGGATCGTGAAATGAGGTTGCTAAGCCAATGTAATATTTCATCGCTTTGGTCCAAAAGTATTGTTAATGTTTATTCTGTTGATGGCCTTTTTCTGGCCAGTGTATTTATTCATGCTGTTTTAAGCCGTTGTTGCTATGTGAGCGCTTGTCGCTACCGGGCTTACGTCATTTAAGTGGAAGTATCCGCTGTAATCGTGCAAATAAATTGTAGGGCGATGACCAAACTGTAAGATGGCTTGAGAGCGCGTTTTACATGGGGTTGCTTGGCCTTTTACAAACACCTCAGTTTCAATCGGGTAAGTGTTATTCCAGTGTGTCACTTGTTGTTGCGGTGTAACAACTGCTTGATTGCCTATAGAATTTGTTACTGTGCTGAGTTGTGGGGTTTTGGCAAAGTTTTGCTCAATGGTTTGTACAAGTTTGGTCAGGACCTTTTTTGGGCCAAGCTCCAAAAAGCACATATCTCCTTGTGAGAGCAAAAACTCGATGCTTTTTGTCCACTGTACAGGTTGGGTTATTTGGTCAATTAAAAGCTTTGGAATATTGGAGGCTTGGTACGGTGTTGCGGTCACATTGGCAATGACTGGTGTATGCATGGGAGCAAACTCAACAGCTTGAATAAAGTCAGCAAACTCAGCTTTGGCCTGGGCCATATAACGGGAGTGAAAAGCGCCACTGGTATTGAGTTTGATAAATCGTCCCCCTAATTGTTCAATACAGCGTTGGCTTTGATCGATGTCTTCGGCAAGGCCTGATATCACAATTTGCTCAGGTGCATTCAAGTTGGCAATATCAATGGTATTTAAGTTGTTGTCTGTCAGTGCGTTATTTAAGTCATATTCACTGACATTAAGCACAGCGGCCATGGCGCCGGGAGCTGCTTTGCTCATGAGCTCACCGCGCTTTTGTACTAACTTTAATCCACTTTCAAAACTGATAGCACCTGCGGCAAATAATGCTGCGTATTCCCCCAGACTGTGACCTGCTAAATAGTCCGCTGTATCCTGTTTTTTCTGCTGCTGTAAAAAGGCGAGGGCACTGACAGTGTAGAGTGCAGGTTGAGTAAATTGAGTGTGATTAAGTTGCTTGTTGGGATCTGCTAGGCACAGCTCGCTAATTGAGTAGCCAAGTAAGTCACTGGCTTGCTCGGCATAGTTTGGAAACTCAGCAAATAGCTTTTTGCCCATGCCGACGTATTGTGATCCTTGTCCCGGAAATATGTATGTTTTCATATCTACTCCGTTTTTTATTTGTAAGCGAGGTTAGCTGCCAGCAGTTGTTGAATCTTGGCATTCATCAATTCAGCGGTGTCGCACATCAGTTTGTCGGCAATTTTGTCAACGTGACGGTTTTGCCATGATTCCAGCTCTGTACCTTTCACCCATTGGTTAAAAGCACCGAGGGCGGGGCCGGTATGTACCTGAAAGTTCACACGTGCTTGTTCATCACCACTGAAGGCCAGCTTCATGCTGTGGGCAAAGTACCAGCGAAACACCCGCGCCATTTTGTACTTGCTGTCTTGCTCTGCTCGCGTTGCATCTTCAGGACGGCCTGTTGTCAGTAAATGCGCTTTGGTTTGTTGCCAAATGGCATCAAAGCTCATGCTGAAATACTTGTCTTGTAGCTGGGTTTTGAGCTTGTCGGGCAAAACGTCGAGTGAGTCATACTGCTGATACAGTTGAAAGAGCTTGTTAGCACGAGCCGCAAAAAATACGCCTTTTTTAAGTACCTGTACCTTGGCACCCGATTCAAACATATCGCCCGCTGGAGCGTAATCAGTATCCTGCACATTGATGTGTTGCAGCATGCTCTTAACTGTGTCTGACGTGCCAGCTTCAACGGTGCATTGATTAATCGAACCGGTAAGAATAAAATCAGCGCCCATCATAAATGCTGCAGCTGCTGAACTAGGCGTACCAATCCCACCCCCAAGGCCGACGCGAGGCACATGAGCAAAACCATGTTCTGTAACTTTTTGGTTGCGCAGACTTTGTATTGCAGGGAGCAGCACTGCTGGTAAACCTCTGTCAGTATGGCCTCCCGAGTCAGCCTCGACACAAATGTCATCACACATAAACAGGAATTGGCTTAATTGTGCTTGTTCAGACGTTATCTTGTGCGCTTCGAGCAGTTGTTGCACGATCTGCATGGGCGCCGGGCTTAAAAACTGACTGGCAACCTCAGGGCGAGAGAGCTTGGCAATCACTTTGTTACTAGAGCGCACAATGCCTTGCGCGTCTTGGTACAGGCCTTGAAGGCGATATAATACAAGTGCTGGTGTGATGCGGATAAATGCCGCTGCTTCAATGCAGCGAATACCGTATTTTAAGTACAGCTCAACAGTGGCAAGTTCAGTATCTGGCGAGTCCAAATTGGCGACCAAATTCATGCCATAAGCTTGGTCTTCAGTAAGTACTTGTTGAATATGAACAATGTCATGTTCAATGTCTTTTGTGTTTCTACCGCCAGTCCCCAAAAATCCCATCAACCCTGCGTTAGCAAGGGCAATCACCAGCTCTTTAGATGCAATACCACGATACATACCTCCAGCTAAGTAGGCATATTTTAGTCCATAGTCCTTGCGAAAACTGGCACAACCAAGACTAGACGGCAAAATGGCTGTGAGTTCAGCACTTTTTGTGTTTTTAGTACTTTTTTGGTTTTTATTGTTATTTATTTGTTCACAAACGACACCAAATGATTGGAAATTTTCCTTATCTAGTGTGTGCTGCATATCTATTCCAAGTGAGTTTACCTCTAATTATGTCGAATAGTGATACATAATTATGAAAGCAAAATGGAGGAATAAATCTAATTTGTATAAGACAAGATTATTAGTTTGCAATTTAATCAGTGGCTTATTCAGCACTTTTTAAGGAGTTTTAGTATTTAATCTACTTTTAAAGGCTTGTTACCAGCTAAATTATTACTTTTCGTGCAAAATACGCAATAGGTTTATTCGTTTATTTACATGTACGACAAGGTAACTTTTTCAAGGAGATTAATTTGAAGTTGCTCAAATATGTATTTTTAACCCTATTAGTTGCAATAGTCATAAGTGGGCTGCTCCCGCAGTCTCTACATATACCTGTACGTGGTGCCACTGTAAATGATTGGAACCAAAGCACCTTTTGGTACGAACCATGGGGCACATCTGGGGTGCACAAAGGCATAGACATATTTGGTAAAAAAGGCACATATGTATTATCAGCGTCCAGTGGTGTAGTGCTTTTTGCCGGGCAGGTCAATAAAGGTGGCAAAGTTGTGGCTGTGCTTGGGCCAAAATGGCGTATTCATTACTATGCTCACCTACAAAGCTACTCAACCTACCAAGGGCAGTGGCTTAGCTCAGGAGAATCAATAGGTACACTTGGCGACACTGGTAACGCCAAAGACAAACCCGCCCATGTGCATTATTCAATCTTATCTTTAATTCCTCTGCCTTGGCACGCTACACTTGAGACACAAGGGTGGAAAAAGATGTTTTATTTAGATCCAGGAAAGGCGCTGATGGAATGAGTTTGTTTTTTGGCCTTTGTCGTATATGGATACAAACGTAATCAAGGTTAATTTCTTATACTAGAAGAACAAGATGGGTGGGCCGTCACAAATTCATTTCTAGTTTGGTGACATCTGCTTAAGTTATTGTTATGGTTGACAGTAATAAAGTGCGTATATCAATAGCCGTAGTTGTGCGGCAGGAATTACGCTGTTGTTATACGCATTTGTCGTAGATAAAAATGTTAGGGTTACATTCAAGGGTTGCTCACTAAATGGAAGCTTTTAAAAAACAAAAGATAGCCAGCTACAGTTCTAGAGTGTTAGCAATCTTATTAGTGGCCGTCATTTTTGCTGCTATTTTTCCTAGCTTAAAGCCAAATTCCAACGACTTTTATTTTGCCCTAACTATTTATTCTTTAGTTCTGGTTACTCCGTTGTTTTGCATTTTCCAAAATAGATTTCGCCCTGTAAAACGGTTAGGTTGGTTACTCATTTTTTTAATATTTAGTATTATTTGGGTTTAGCAACTCTAACAAAACAGCTAATTCGGACGCGTAAAGCTTGGCTTACGTTCCTTCGTCGCTAATTTTAGTCTACTATATTTCGCCGTTTATTAAGGCGTTAGGTGCCATAAATGGTTCGAGTCTCAATTCGAAGAATAAATAAGTTTGTCTTTTTTCGAAGATATGAAATTAGTGATGAGTCATGTCTAGGTTACTCGATTCATAAGTCGCCACGAGAGATACAACTCAAAAGAGATAAGCAATTGGTCTTTTCTGGTGATGTGTATGAAAAGTGTTACTTCAAGAAAGAAGAAGTTGCAGTAAACCGCATATCTTCCCCTAAATCATTTAGATTTGAGGATGGAACTGATATTGATTACTGCTTACCTAAAAAGCTGAATGCTAAAAAATCTACAAAAATCCTGTACAACGGTCAGTTTTGTGCAGAAGTGCTTTATCGTAACAATTGGCTAAGACTAACAGAATATTGCGATATAGATATCTTTTCCAAGGATGAGGGAGTAATAGATAAAATTATGTTTTCATTCATGCACGACTATAACTTTAACCAAATGTACTTTGGCACCTAACAAGGCAAATTAAAAAGGGCGAACAAAAAACAGTTTGCTTTGTTCGTTCCTCACAAATTTTAGCCAATTATTTTTTGCATTTTATTTGGGACGTTAAGTGTCTATGAAATATTGTCTGATCTTTATTATCGGTGTACTTATTTCTTCATCGAGTCACGCAAAACGCAAGGCTCCGAAGCCAGTATTACCAATCATTTCTGGTAATTATGTTTATACTGTTCCACATTGGTCTTATGAAAATGGGACTAATCAAAGTGGTGGATACATACAAGTCTTAGACACTAAAACAGGGAACCCTATATGGGGACTTCAAATATACAACACATCCTATGAGCAATCCCAAGAATCTGATGTTCAAGATGTTTTTATTACTTCTACCGAGCTAAATTTTTGGGGCAATAAGTTGAAAGTTGCCAATGAATTGGGCCATATCTATACTGTTGTTCTAAAAAATAAAGCTGTAAGCTTTGTTGAGTAGATACTTAACAAGGTGCACAAGGGCGGACACAAAAGTTTGGCTTGTCGTTCGTGCCTCACTAATTTTTAGCCAAACTTTATTGTCGCTTAACAAGGCGTTACACCTTAAGGAAGGCCATGTATAAACTTTTCATCTTGTTTATTTTTTTTAGCTTTGAAATATTTGCTTGTGGTGATGTAAAAGCCTTTTCGCCTTTTGCCATTAATCATGAAGTACAGAATAAATCTGAGCATGAAATGATAGAATACGAAATACTTTCACCAATCCAAAAAGGTGATGAGTTTTTAAGTAGTGTTACAGCACGTCTAAAAGGTGAGTTTATAGTTAACTTAGATATACGTGAAGATCACAACTATGTAGGCGAATACTACAGTTCATATATAAGTATTGCTAAAAAGCACACTAATGATACTGAGATTATTCTGTCTTACAACACTACGAAAAAAGATAGGTCCACTGTTATTTTTTGCGCAAATTGGAGCGTCTATAAACTGAAAGAACTTCTTGCTTTCGAGCCAGCGGAAGTTGCTCCGCCACCACCACCAAGGCTGCCAGACTCAAAGTAAGCACAATTAAAGGGGTAAGGCTTGATTCAGCTTTAGCTAATGTTGTCGCTAATGAAATAAATGTTGTTTATCTTCTATTTGATGGTGTTTGGTACTCAGTGCACGGTTTTGTTAGCTCGGAGGTTATGGGTTTTAAACGCCGTATTGAACAGTTTCAGGAGGAAAGCCCCAACGAAGGAAGTTGCGTTTGTAGGGTCCCAATTTTAGAGCAATTCATAGGTTTTGAAGTCGTTGAGTAAGGCAAATCGGTGAAGCGTGGAATGGCCATGGCTTCGAATTAAGCTTCAAAGATGTTCCAGATAAAACCCTAATTGGGCAATCAATATTTACTGGATCAGAGCCAGAAGACTTCGATGATTGTATGAGAATTGGTGTTGGTAATTATATCTATCATGCACTAGAGCTTAACAAGTAAAGGCATCGAACCTCAATACGCCGCTTTAGGTGCTATGAGCACAAACTCAATTTCTCTTGAAACTATCCTCAAAAGCTACACTGGTGACAAAGTCATATAGTAAATTAATCAATGGGCGCTAGACTGCAAGCTTGCGCTCCTTCGCCGCTTAGTTTAGTGTGCTATTTTGCGCCGGTTAAGTGAGGCGTTAGCAGTATGGAGAGACTTGTTTGCACCCCGTCGAATTAACTTTCTATAAATTGGTATCAAAAGAAATCGAGTTGACTAAATTTGAGAATTGGGTGTACTCGGAAACTGCACTCGAACAGACTCTAAGTTCTGATGATTATCTCGAAATTATTTCAATAAATTACAAAACCCCATCAGGTCTATATGAAGCTCAAAAAGTGCTGTCAAAGTACTTTTCTATGGGTAAATATTATGAATGGAGTATTCGCAATGTTCTTTGTAAAATAATTGAGAAACCAAACGATGTTCATAAATATATCGAGCAATGTTATGACCTATATTGTGCAGGTTTCGGTTTTATGGATAACCTCGGTTTGGGTTACGGTCTTGGTTTAACTTGCTCAGATGACTTCAATGGGAAGGTCGATGATTTTTACCCTCAGATAATCGAAGAAGTTAAAAGAGTAATATTGTGGTTAGACTCTGGTAAAATAGTAATAACAGGCCATAGTGGTGAATATCAAGGTGTTGAGTACCATGACAATCGAAACGCCAAAGAAAAAGAACCAACCGGTTATAAAATACAGAAATAAAAAGTGACAGTATTGGGTTGATAATACAGCTAACAAACGCATCAAAGGGGCGTAAATAGTTAGGCTTGCGCTTATTTTTTATTAACTATAATCAGGCATCTTACGTTACTTATGCGATCGTTATAAATGCCTTATGGAGCTGGTGTGGACGTTACATTTTTCGCAGAAAATGAAGATTGCGCTCTGAATAGTTTTGAGGAAATTCCTGAAAATTCAATTCTGGGTGGTGGACATTTTAGCAAAGCACAAATCAGTGATTTACTTGGTTGCTTTAAATGCTCAGCCACTATTCTAAGCGACAACCTTTGGATATCACCAACGAGTTTTTCTAAAGAGCTGTACTGTATTGATGACGAGCAATTGAAGAGTGTTGCGGTTCATTGGTCGAATGAAAAATCATGGATAAATACTAGTGTTAATGATATGGATTTAGCAGGTCACTTATTAGAATTAAAATACGCTTATCAATCTCATTTAAATAAAAGAGTTTTTATACTATTTGAGTGAGTGCTTATAACAAACCTATTTAGAGGGGACTGTTAAAGCTTGGCTCAGTTTCGCTTTGCATCACATTTTAGCCAACTAATGCTTAGCCGTTTAGTACGGCTTTATACTTCAAGGGTAATTATATGAAATTCTCAACATTCTTTCTCTTGGTCTTTTTTTCAAGTTTTGCCGTGGGCAATTGCTTAGATAACGATGAGTACAAGAAAAAGAGAACAGGCATACTAAAAGAATCCAGAGAGCTTAATAGTTCATACAAAGAGTGTAGAGAATCAGCATACAATAATGCTTACTGGAAGGCTGTGTCAGAATGTGCTTTGAAAGGGTTAGGAAAAGACATAGGTGGTGGGTGTGGGCACATGGTTGGACAGGGAGCCTATCCAATGCAAGAACCTGATAAAAACCACTGTGAAATTTTCCACATTCCGAAAGAGGTTGTTTTAGAATATAGACAGCAGTTAATAGATGAACTAGAGCTGCAAAAATGTGAAACATAACAAATTGCATAAAACATGATGGGACAGTCACAAACTGGAAGAACATGGTGGGACAGTCACAAACTTACAAGCGCTATACTGCTAGATCACTATGCACAGCATGCAAGATATTATTTGTGAATTAATTAAACTGACGTGCGAAGGAAAGTTGCTAGTTCCCGGTAGAGTGGCCGAAAAAACTCTTATTTATAATAAGAGTTAATTGCGTAAACAGATCTTGAGGTTGAACTTTTTGATGCATTGGATAGCTTAGCACCTCAAGAATTCGAAAGTGCGTTTGATGTCGCATAATCAGGTGGTTTGGTGGTCGATAACTCTATGCCTTTTCCTGAAGCAATCAATTTTTTGTACCTTAATATCAATCTAGGTGAGTTCCTAAAAAAGGGATTGGAACATTATCTAACGGCATATAACAGAGCCTTAAAATCTGACTCGTAACAGTTAGCTCGGTTTCACTTTGCTTTTTAGTCAATTGAGAATAAACATGGTGGAAAAGTTCCAAATTCATTGCTTAAACTTGACTCTTCACATCACTACTGTACGTCATTTGACGCATTCACATCATTTCTGATTTGGTGACAATTTCCTAAGTTATTGTTATGGTCTTTCGGTAATTAAATACGAATAAGAGTAGCCGTTGCTATGCGATTTTTTCGTAGATCAAAATGTTATGTTCTGAGGGAGCCATGAATAGTAAGTTGGAGTTTAATGGCGCGGTTCCTGACATTGAAGGGAAAGTAGTTTCAGAGCTATTTTGTATTGAAATTTGGCACAATGGTGAGCTTGAAGAGCCAGCGAACGAGGTTTATCTCAAAGTTGGAGATTCTTGGTACAGGCATTATTTTGATTGCGGTATCATTTTTTGGCGTTCCAATTCCAAAGCGCCAGCAAGTTACTGCATGGACGAGTTGGGCTGCTATTTTAAAGTGGTAAATCTAAAAGAAGAGCTACTCTTAACTAGCTTAACTTTAACTACTCTGAACTTCCGTGAAATATTAGGTGGTTCAGAATCGACTTTCACCTTTAGCGACGGTAGAACGATATCCTTTTTAAATGTGGATGACATTACTAGCTATCAAGCATAACAAGGTTGTAATTGGGATGGATTGCCACATAGATGACTTTTAAAAGTGCTGTGAATATATAAGATAAAGAAGCTTTTTGCAGCTTGGCAAGCGCCAGTTATTGCATCGTTATGTGTCTACTAATAGGGTTAAAAAATGGATGTCAGGTATAAAATCGTAAACTCGAAGTTAGAGCTAATCGAGCTGTTAAATGTGATAGCCGCCGAAGACGCAGGTACATGGGAAAATATTAACACCCGAGACTTTTTAGAGGCTATGGCTGCTTGGCTAGAGAGCGCCGATAACTTCTATACGAACTTCGATTTGCCAACAAAATCAGACAATCCAAGTTGGCAGTTATTTGCTGATGCAATTCAAGCGGCAACGAATTATGAATAGAAGCTTGCCAAACAACTAGTTGCTCAAGAAAGAGTGCAGATATAGCCAACTATTTTTTATCGTTTAATTGCGGGGAGAGGCACTCTCATGGAATCAATATCTCATCAAGATATTCACTTTCTAATTGCATTAAGTGCATCAGAGGGGGCCCTTCTGCAAGAGATCATATGGGAGTTCGAGCGATGGAAATGCCAAAAGGAAGACGTATTAGTAATACTAAAAAATCTTGTAAAAGACGGGACGGTCTCATTGTGCAAGCCAATAGCTAACTCTGACTTTTCTGACTTAACCCTGGAAGAGACACTGCAAGCTATAGCAACTTGGGACCGCCTAAAGCGAATAGATCTCATGCTATTCCTGACTGAATCAGGACAGAACCGCTGGGAAATAGATGATTGGGGCATAAGCACAAAAAGGGCTCACCATCTCATGTTCAGGTAAGATTATCCGCATCGAAGGATAAATGCTGTACAATACAATGAAGTTGACCTTTTAAGCGTCGCGGGGTCGGCACGAGGTTGCCACAGTGCAGTGGTACTCTCCGGTCAGTTTATTGGGGCGATAGCAGTACAAAAGAGATCATGAAACAAATAGATTATTCAAAATATTCCATTTCTGAATTAATAGATGTAAAAGAAAATATTCACCCAAGTTCGAGTAATTACAGTGCATTTTTGGAAGAAATGGAACGTCGTCAAGAAGAAATTCAACAGTTGGATGAGAGTCTTGAGGAAGATGCTTTTTCATTAGCTGAACGAAAGGTACAAATTGTTGGGTATTTTCAATTAGTAGCTGCGATTGCAATTTTTTTCGTTATTGGGTTATCGACTTTTACGAATGGAGTGTCAGCACTATTGCTTATAGTTGGGCTCCCCCTAATTATCCTGAATGCTGTAGCTGGATACACAGCTGTTAAAGAAAAAGCACAATGGTATTGGCTATCGATTCTCAATCAATCTCTACAGGTTATAGGGTTTTCTATAGGCTCAGTAACCGCCAAATATTCAGGGTTAGGTTTTATTGGCCTGTCAATAAAGCATGCAACGAGCCCAGAATTGGCTTTTGGTTTTGAGTTTTCTCCTGGGTTTTCTTTTTATAAGTATACGGAATCATTGAGTACGCAGTGGATTCAAATTGATATTGTTGCATTGATTTTCATCGTGGCACTGATAAAGGTTAAAGATGTGAAAGGTACTATTAACAAATCAAGTTAACCTGATTCGTAGCATTGACGCGTTTTTTCTAAACCGCTACGCAAGTAAAAAGACATGTTTTGAGCACATGTTGCATGTATAGGGTGTATATGGTGGGACAGGCACAAATTTATTGTGTTGTTTTTTCTCCGATGAGGCGAGCGTAATATTTATAAGGTGTAGTATGGCTGATGTGATCCCTGAAGAAGATGTTGGCAGATTGGTCGGTATTGCTAAAAAGCTAATCGACGAAAATCAGTTTAGTCCTATTGAAATTATTAAGTATTTAAGGCTCGAGGAGAATTGTTCTTTAGGGCAAGCTAAGGAAGTATTTGTAATAGCTGAGCACGATGAAACGCTTGGTCAATATCAAAAGCGAGTAGTAGCCCCGCTCATGGAAGAATTTCAAAAACTTGTAAATGAATGTGATGAAGAGTGACCGTCAAGCACATGGAGCAGAGTAAATGGGGCATAAGAGTAAATGGGACAGACACAAAGTTTTTGCATAATTAACGCTTATTGACTACTGTTTAAATATCCAGTTTTAAATTGAGCTGAAGGGAATGACAAGAGCAAGGAAGGGATTAATAGATTTGTCGTCGACGTCTTATTACCACTTAATAGCACGGTGTGTACGCCGTGCTTTTTTGTGCGGAGAGGATAAGTACACAGGTAAAAACTTTGACCATAGACGGGCATGGATAGTAGATAGAATAAAACTATTGAGTGGTGTTTTTGCCATTGAAATAGCTGCGTATGCCATCATGAGTAATCACTATCATTTGGTTGTAAAAGTGAATAGGCAGCAAGCTCTAGGTTGGACAGAGGCAGAGGTGATAACGAGGTGGTACAAGCTATACAAAGGTAGTCCACTCATTGATAGATACCGACACGGTGAAACATTGAACGAGGCTGAGGAATTACTTAAATCTGAGCTGATTGAAAAGTGGCGCGCAAGGCTGTACGACATTAGTTGGTTTATGAAAAACCTCAATGAATACATAGCAAAGAAAGCAAACAAGGAAGATAACTGCGCGGGTAAGTACTGGGAAGGGCGATATAAATCACAGGCTTTATTAGATGAAGCTGCACTACTAAGTTGTATGGCATATGTGGATTTAAATCCAATCCGAGCGAATGTGGCAAATAAGCTAGAGGATAGCGATTTTACATCGATTCAAGAGCGAATAAAGCAACTTAAAAGTTCCAAAACAAACGTCAATCAGTTGAATAAAAATGAGACGAAACGTCAAACCAAACAACCCGTATCATTAATACCGTTTGGCAAAAGAGATCAAGAACATACATTACCCATCTCACTATTGGATTACCTTGAACTTGTTGAATGGACGGGCCGCCATGTGTGCTCCGAAAAGAGAGGTTACATACAAAAAGGCATGCCCTGTACTCTTGCATCACTGAGAATTGAAGAAGCGGCCTGGCTGGATAAGGTAAAAAACTATGGAACGCGCTATGGTAATTTTGTAGGTTCTCAAACCGTATTGAGAGCGCATGCGGCAAAAAATGACGTTAATTGGTATAAGGGGGTTGGGTAGTAAATATTAGTTAAATCCTTTATTTTTACTCTAACCTCACTCATTTATTTAAATGAAAAAATCCTATTTTAAACTTAACTATAATTAAATTTTTCTTTTGATTTTTTCGAGTGGTGAGAGCTGGATTTTGAAAGGTGTTATAGTGGTTTGATTGAGCTTTATTAAAGTGTACCTGTCCACTTCTCTACTTATTACTTATGGCAGTAATTTTAGTGGGCTTAATAAAATGTGCCTGTCCACTTTTCTACTTCTCTCAAACCGTATTGAGAGCGCAAGCGGAAAAAAATGACGTTAATTGGTATAAGGGGGTTGGGTAACGAATATTAGTTAAATCCTTTTTCTACTCTAACCTTGCTTATTTATTTAAATGAAAAAATTCCTATTTTAAAATTAACTATAATTAAATTTTATTTTTAGTGTTTTTTTTGAGTGGTGAAAGCTAGGTTTTGATAGGTGCTACAGTGGTTTGGTTGAGGTTTAATAAAGTGCGCCTGTCCAATTATTCACTTGTTGTAGTGATTTTATTGGCTTGTTAAAAATGTGACTGTCCATTTTTATACTTCAATTTATATCTCTCTTTATATTCTATTTCTTAGCTTTGAGCGTTGATTTAACTTTTTATTTTTAATCATGATATTGCTTTAGGTGTGTTCTTGGTACATGTTTTATTAGTTTGATATGCTGTTCTTCAATGTTGACTTTGGTTTATAATATAAAAAATGAAACGAATAAATCGAACGGTGGACGTAAGGTTTTATACTTTTGCTTGTTATTTAATCAGTTTATTCCGCTGTTTTTTTCGTTTATTTAGATGTTATGGTTGATTTTAGAGTCGGCTTTTTAATTGAAATGTAAAAAGGTTTAATTAGTGTTTAATAAAAAGATAATTCCAGGTTTGCTTAGTGCTTTGTTTTTAAGCGCGTGCGGCGGCGGGAGCGGAACAGCTCCAAACCCAACTTCAAGTTCAACTCCAACTCCAACTCCAGACCCAGCTCCAGCTGTAACTCCATACTCTACGGTACAGATAGAGGGAGCCGTTCAAAAAGGCCCATTTGTTATCGGATCAACAGTCACTGTTAATCAACTTTCTGCCGATGCGATTAATACAGACTCTACAGTAATCACCAACACAATTGATGATCTAGGACGATTTAATTTCTTGCTGAATGACAGTTCTGACCTGATAGAGTTATCTGGCACTGGATACTACCGCAATGAGATCACAGGAGAATTATCTCAAGGCACGATTACATTGCGCTCTGTCATAGGTTTATCTGACCGAGAAGAGCAGACAGCTTACATTAACCTCTTAACTCACTTAACTAGTCAACGAATTAGAAATCTAATCAGTGAGAGTGAGCTACACTTCGAGGACGCTAAAAATCAGGCCGAACGCGAGTTTCTCACTACTTTTAGTGAAGTCATTCCTAATGACAGTGAAAATGATTTTGCATCTTTATCTATTTATGATGATGAATTATCCAGTGGAAGCCCTTATTTGCTTTCAATGTCTTCAATTTTATATAGATATGCGTTGAATCAATCCAATGCCAACTCTACGAACCCAGATGCTGAGTTAACACAACTCTTAAATGCGTTAGAAGCTGACTTTGGAGAAGATGGCGTCATCGACGATACCCTATTGCTAGAGTCGTTGCGAGCAACTATTCCCGAGATAGATCCGTCGTTAGTGTCAAGCAATTTAGATGACTGGATTGACGGTGTAGATGGGTTTGTAAAAGTAGACATTAATGAATATTTAGATACAGATTTGGATGGTATTTTCAATTCAATAGATACAGATGATGATAACGATGGTGTTAAGGATGAACTCGATCCGTCGCCATATCAACAAAGTTTTATCGTAGCGGACCAAGCCGTCGAAGGTAATGAAGACCAATCTATAGAAGTCGATATTGAAACCAACAACCCATTGGGCATCGAAGTTAGGGTCGAGGTTACAACATCACCCTCCAATGGGGTAGTATCAGGAAATTACCCAACCTTGAGGTATTCACCCAACGCAAATTTCGAAGGAAGTGATACCTTTTCATACCGATTAAGACAGGGTGAAATTTCAAGTGAAATAGTCACTGTGAAGGTGAGTGTTATTGGAGAAAATGACGCACCCTTAATTTCAGGAGCCCCAGGAACTGAGATATTGGCATATAATGCGTATTCGTTCGTTCCAACGATTTCGGATATAGAGAATGACTCTCTTGAATTTAGTGTCCAAAACTTGCCGTCTTGGGCTTCTTTTAACTCCCTGACAGGTGAGGTTGCGGGTACTCCAAGTAATGAAAATGTTGGTGTTTTTCCCGAAATTATTATTTCTGTAACTGACGGTGAAAGTTCCGCTCAACTTAAAGCATTTGACCTTGAAGTGGTGAGTAACCCTTGGCAAGTATTGCCAAACTTGCCTACGTATAGGCGTGGCCCTGAAGGAGTTGAGATAAACGGGAAAATATACGTTCTCGGCGGCCTGGACCAAAATAACAAGCATATGAGCGATGTGGACGTTTTTGATACATCCAATAAGAGTTGGGAATCAATGACAAGTATGCAGACAGCTCGATGGAGCCATACTGCTAATACCGTTGATAATCAAATCTATGCAATCGGCGGTCAGTCCACTATAAGTATCGGAGGTAATTCTACGATAAATTCTGTGGAAGTATTTAACTTGGTGACTCAACGATGGACAGCTGGGGCCTCTATGGGCACGCCACGTGATAATCATTCTAGCTGCGTATATGATGGCGAGATATATGTATTTGGCGGAAGGAATGGGCCTACCACATTAACCACGGTTGAAAAGTATAACCCAGTAGATGACTCATGGTCTTATAGGGAATCTAACTCAAACCTAGGGTGGGGTAGCCAGTGTGTAACTTTTGGTGATGAAATATATGTGTTTGGCGGAGCAAGTAACGAAAAAGGGTTCGAAGTTTATGATCCAGTTTCTGACTTATGGGTAAGATCAGGAGTATTAGATCAACCCATGCGATACGGGTTTTCTGTTGAAGCCATTGATCAGAATATATACATAATCGGAGGGTATATTGCGCGTGATACCGTACACGTTTTTGATACCGTCAGTTCAACTTGGAGTGAAAATACAGCAATGCCAATAGGTAAACAAAGTATGGGTTCTGTCATGTTGAATGGCGCCATCTACCTTTTCGGCGGCATAAATGGTTCTGTTGATAATGTCCCTTCTTTCGAGAAGTATGACCCTGCATTCGAAAAGAAATAGAATTGTAATCTTACCCCTATAACAAATTACTCCTGCTGACACTTTTCAATTAAAGCTTTTGTGTTTAATAGTACAAAAGCTTTTACTTCAAAAGTGCGGCGGAGCAAGGCGTTATATGAGTAAGGAGGGCATAGAAAGCAGGCACCAATTTTTTAGCAAGAGTACACCTCAGTTTTTTGCATATAGATATTGTTAATAATGGTATTAAATGTAAGCAAAGCAGTTGGCTACACTCATGCCTCGCTTAGTTTAGTTTAGTTTGCTATTTTCACGCTAACGGTACGTTAGTCATAATTATGAATAAAGCTGTAATGGTCATACTATCCATAATAATTACCATTGTATTAACTCTAATTGGCATTTTATTTTACTGGGTTAGAAATCAGAAAGTCGATTTTAGCGATTTGCTGCCCGAAATGCTTACGGTATGTGTTAAAGAGATAGATGAGAGCTCCTCTGAATTTATTGCGCTCCAACTTTGGTTTAAAAAAATCAGTATCTTTGGAATAATAATTTGATATCATTTGCTCCATTACTCTATACGGAACCACTAGTTGCTTTTGGCGCAGCTGGGTTTGTTGCATTTTTTCTACATTATTTTTATGCTCAATTGGCTTTTAAAAAGCTGAATGACCGCATTACTTTGTTGCAAGTAAAAATTGCTCAAAGCGGCAACTAACAAAAGCCTCAAAAATCGCCATCGAAAATGGAGTGGAATTAAATACAACTCCTTTAAGATTAATGAGGGCTTTACCATATTGCTAGCAGTGTCCTACATGGCAAATTTGGACTAACAAACATAACAAGCGCTTCAACCAAGAGATGCAAAACAGCAGGCTTTTGCTCATTCTGTACTTAGTTTAGCCCGCTATTTTCCGCCAGTAAGGTAAGCGTTAGGCATTACATGGGGGAGGTGATTTACTATGGATTTTAGAAACTTGGATAAAATTGCCAAGTTAGAGCTAAGTACAATTATTGTTCTGGTGATTTTAGGCGTCTTGTGGATGCTCGATCCTGAAGGGTTATATGAGCCATTTTTTGTGTTTTGTGGATTGGTTTTCGTATGTACTGAATTTTATCGTCGATATAAAGTTGAAGACCCTAAAAAGCCTGAAAGTCCAGACACAATATACAAGCTTGGTACCGAACGAAAGAAAGTGACTACCTTCATCAAAAAAGTGAAACCTGACGGTGCGATTGCTCAATGTCCGTCACAAACATGCAACACGATAGCTCAAACAGCACAAGAAGCAGAAGTTTATTTCGGTTATCGAACTATTAAGAGCGGTGAGAAGAGAATCCAATCGTACTGCAAAAAATGTAGAACAGTCTAACAAATAGCTCAAGGATGATTCAGCACGATGGGCGTTTGGGGGTTGAATCAAGTTTGGTTATTTCTATTGAGCTACCTGAGTGTTCAGGAACACGACCGAGTGCAAAATACTTGCTTGCACCTGATAAAAAGCTAATTAGGCCAATTGTTTATAGGGTGAATTCAGTAAAGTATTGTTACTTTGAACCACTTCATAAGTATTGTTTATGTCTTTTGAATTTCCAAACAGTAGACGTTGGAATGATTTCTCTCAAAGAGTCGTGTACAACGAAATATTGAAAAAGCAGGTAGGCGAATTCGCATTGACCGAAAACGGAGTTTGCTTTGGTGCTGTATTAAGCTGGATAGATGCCATGTTAAAGGGTGAAGGACACCTCAAGCTCTTAACTAAAAACAAAGAGGCCGTAATTAAAGCCTAAATTGATTACAGTAAAAATTTTAATGGGTCAGACGAACCGCACTTGCAAGCATTTGCCGACGCTCATTATTTAAACCTGAGTTACAACGAGGTTGATATTCCCCCAAACTTTGCTGGATACAACAACGAAGAAGTTCAACAGGCAATGGTCAAAACCTTAAAATCACTATTCAACAATAAATTCTACCAATGGAACTACTATGTTATGTGCATCCAATACTCTACCAAGCAAGAAAATGAAAATGGTGAGAGTAAAGACGTTTACGCAGGGCATGTAGTGGGTTTGTTTGTTGATGACGGCTTTGTGAATGGCATAAAAAGGGTAACGCCAACAGCTAAGCAAAACCCTATTACAGAAGTGTCGACCTATCGCCTGTTTGACCCGAACTATGGGTATGGCGAATACGCTTCCAAGGACAATCTGCTAAAAGATGTAGAAGAATTACTTTTGGAATATAAAGAGCAACCAGAAGCTAGATGGACTGGGAATTTTTACGTCGCGGGACTTAAATTCAAGTCGATATAGTGAGTATAAATTTATTAAGTTAACATAGCAGGTACAGCCAGCGCATACCGGTATTAAAGACGCAGATAGATTGGATATTGCAAGCGCTCTAAACCTACTGCTAAGCCAAAACGTGGCATTTTGGGTTTTACTTCGCTACACGTTGTAGCCAATTCTTACCTGTTCCTTAGAAGAGCGTTAGCTGGAAGCGGTAATTATGTGTAGGGTTTTATTGGTGGTGATAAAATTAATAGCTTTAATATTACTGTGCAAATAATTACAACCCCCAGCTTTGCAAACATAAGTGAGCCACAAATATTAAAGATATCTCATCTTGGTGTAAAAGCCATGGTGGAAGTTTTGGTAGCTAAGTAGAGCTATCAAATTAGTTAAACCGAGGGCGCAAAAAAAGCGGACTTGCGATTATTCTTTACTTGGTTTAGCCTGCTGCTTTGCGCCTGCTAAGGCGGACGTTCTATAGCAATTGAGGTTAAACGTTGGATTCAGTTTTAAGTAAAGATGCACTAGCTCACTTAGAGGTTATATCTCAAGTGACCAGTCATCTCCGTTCACTTGGTTTCAAAGCTACAAGAACGAAAAGCTCTTGGTTGTTTAGTCTATTTAAGCCGTCATATCCTTTAAATTCACAGCTAGTTGCAGATTTAATGGATGCTATTCACAATACACCAGCTCAAATATCTCAACCATTTTGTTCAACTGAAGAATATATAAAGCTTTATTACCGTAGCTTTGATCACAAGTATCCAAATTCAATTTCCCTTGAAACTATATTCAAAAGCTACACTGGTGATTAAGCCATATAATAAGTTAATTAAACAATGTACGTAAAACAGCTGGCTTGTGCTCCTTCGTCGCCGATTTTAGCTTGCTATTTTCCTCGGTGAAACAAGGCGTTATGGTATAGGGTGAAAATGGACAGAATCATAGAGCTAATAAAGCGGGATCCAATACGGACTGAGGCACTAAATCATGTGTTTAAGCTGAAATTACCTCAGTGCTATATAGCAGCGGGTTTCGTTCGAAACTTGGTTTGGGATTCGCTACATGAGTTTAAATCTATGACTCCTTTGAATGACGTTGATGTGATTTACTTCGATTCTGATGAGTCCAAACCTAATGCTTATTTGGATTATGAAGCATATTTGAAAGGCCGTATGCCAGAGCTCAATTGGCAAGTTCGAAATCAAGCTAAAATGCATGCACGTAATAATGATGAACCTTATCAAAGTTCAGTTGATGCTATGCGCTACTGGCCTGAAAAAGAAACGGCAGTTGGCATTCGTCAAACAGGCGAGAATCAATATGAAGTTGTATCAGCGTTTGGGTTTGAATCTTTATTTGGTTGTTGCATTACGCATAACCCCCAAAGATCACGAGTAACATTTGAAAATCGTATTATTTCAAAAGGATGGTTAGTTAGATGGCCATCTTTGAGAGTTGCGCCATTACAATAAATTTAAGCAGATTCGCGGCACTAGGTACTTTTGATTTGGCTTTGGTGTTTACGGCACAATGTAATAGGTAGGTGGCGGTGTTGCTCACTATCTAATTTAGTGTTACGCGTATCGAAGGAGCAGTTTAGTAATATGAAGAATTTTTCAATTTTTTTGATTCTACTTTCAATTGTAGGTTGTAAATCTACGGGAAGCACCATTGAATATACTGATCCTGGTTTTTATCTTCAACCAGTTTTAAAAATGAAAATAGTGCCTACTTTTTCAAATCCTGTTATCTATGAGGTTACTAGACACAAACCTTATCTGTTAATAACTACAATTTATGAGGGGGCTGGTGGTTATGATTGGAAAGGTATTAAATCAAAGGAAAGTATTGAATTATCGGAAGAGCAGTATTCAAACTTAGAGAGTATGTTAGAGAGTGCATTAGAGTTTCCAAAAGATAAAGCTCAGGGAATGGATGGAGATACTTGGATGCTAGAAAGCTCCTTATATCAATATACAGCTGTAGCCTTTTGGGAGCCAGAGTATCAAACAGATAAGCGTGGACTTGAGAGTTTTGTAAAACTAAAAAGTTACCTTACTCAACTAAGCACTGAAAATTAAGTGTAAAATATGTATAACAAACTGATTAAAGCGGATTGAAAAATAGTCGCATTTTTTATTATTTTATAATAACTTATATCTCTATAGAGAAATTGAAATGGAATTTATAATCACTCGAATTAAAACCTCAATTGGCATTTTTAGATTAGAAGGTAACATTTCTGCTTCAGGTTTACTTTGTTTTTCAACCGCTGAATTTATGGGAACAGATGGTTGGGTTGAAATTGATCTCGAATCTGAGAGTGGAACGTCAATTTTGAGCAAAATTGAGGGTGAAGTGGCTTCACATTTACGTGGCTAATTTTATCAATCGGTTAAAAAAAGCAAATGTAATAGGGCTGAATTTGAGTAGTCCATACAAAGCTTATTATCGTAATATATTGAATTGCAACGTGATATAGCCATTCAGCAAGAAGTAAAAAGCAGCAGGCGTGTGTTGCTTCATAACTAATTTTAGTCAGCTATTTATAACCGTTTATTAAAACGCTAACTATCTAAATGTATATGAGTATCTGGAAACCGATAACAAAAAGCCACCTTGAAGGAATCATTGAAATCTCAGAATTTGAAATGAGTTCAAGAGCCAAAAGTGTGTGGCAAAAAATAAAGTTACCCGAGCTTCAAAAGTGGAAACTGTCGCCATTTGGTGATGAAGGAGGTGGGTTTTGGGTTGTAGCTATTTATGGTAATTGTTGCTTGTATTTCAATGATATTGAAGGGGGCTTCAATGAAAGTACTTTTACATGCTGGGGAGAGATAGATGAATACTTTTCCAACCAGAGTGAATTACATCATTTTGTAGAGTCTGTGTTTATTAACCGAGGTTAGGTGGTTAATAAAGCTGTTAAATCGCATATAAAACAGTAGGCTTGCGACCATTCTTCGCGTAGTTTAACCTGCTATTTTTCCGTTTATTAAAGTGTTTTGTGCTTTAGATAGCCTAGGCATTTTGAAGTCAACATATGAAATATATCAAAGGAGTTATGACATGTTTATCATTCAATTGAGGTTCTCAGACAACAAATCCCGAGCCAAAGACTTTATGGAAGGTCATAAAGAGTGGCTTCAAGCCGGCTTTGATAAGGGCGTTTTTATGGTATCGGGAAGCCTGCAGCCAAACGCTGGGGGTGGCATTATCGCAGCAAACGTGTCTAAAGAGGAAATTGAGGGAATTATCGCTGAAGATCCTTTTGTCATTGAAAATGTGGTCAAACCTGAAATCATCGAGTTAACCCCATCTAAAGCGGATGAACGCTTATCTTTTTTATTAGACTAATCAGCGCTATAAGGCAGAAAGGAACTTAGGACAGGCACAGACTTCCTTTACTAGGACTGACCATTCACTCAGACAGACACGCAATGCAATATAGATAAAAAAATACGTGAATTACCTTGGTAAGTTGAGAGTTAAGCGAAGTTTGTGTAGGAAAGGCAACCGCTGGGGTTAAGCGGCGATGGAGTCTTGTTATACGAGATTGAAAGTTGAATTAATCTATGTGAAGAATTCTCAGTAGATAGCAAAAGCGCGTTCAGATATATTTGGGTACAAGCAGTATTTCATAACCGCAAAAGAAGGCATTTGCAAATGAGGGATTGAGCCCTGTCGTATTTGAGGGTGAGGGTGGAAACGGCGTAGTTAGGTGTTTTGTTTTTATTGGCAACACCAGCTTTCAGGTAACTTATCACTGATAGTGCCCTAGATTATTAAACATAATATGGATATATGAACAATGAGAGTTTTATTTACCTTAGTGCTCGCGTTAGGATTGCTTAGCGGGTGTCAAACACTAAGCAACAGCCGTCAAGCAGACACGCTAGAAGGTGAATGGCAATTAGAATTAGAAACATTAGTTATAGGTGACCAAAAATACACCACCTTCGATGGTAAAAGCCGTGAAATGATTAAAATATTTACAGATAGTCATTTTGCGTTTTCGAGTATTGGTAATAACCGGCCAAGGTTTAGCTCGTTTCAACTCACGAAAGAACAAAAAGTTGTAGCGTTTGATAATTTTGGTGGTTCGTTGGGCCGCTATAGCTACGAAGATAATATATTGACTGAACATATTGAATATTCGAGTTTTCCAAATTATGAAGGGGTATCCATTCCTTTTAAAATAACAATAATTGGTGACACTATGGTTCAAGAAGGAACCTACCCGCTCATTGAGCTCGGTCTAGGGGAGCAAGATGGATACTTGCGTGCAACTTTCAAACGCATTAAGTAGGCATTAAAAGCGTTGTAAGGGATACCATAGGACAGGCACAAATCCAATAATGAAAGACCTAAGCTCTATTAGCCAACAAAAAGGCCGATGAAATATTGCTCATATTCTTACTGTTCAGATCGAATATAGAACGGCTAAAGGTTTTGGCAAACCTAAAGCCGTTGTAACTATTTAGCTAATGTTTGGCGTTGTTCGCCTGGCGAGGTCTACAGGAAAACCACGCTCTTGTGCAAGATATTCTGCCCGTTGAGCAATTTGCTGCTCTGTTATATCGCTAGTTGAAGACGTATCAACAAAATCACTGTGACAGTATTTTGAGTACCTGTCAGCCAACAAACCAAGTTCTACGAGCTTACCAATGATAGTGTTAGCAGCTGGCAGTGCAGATGATGCCTTGACGATTTCACATCGCGCATAGCTATTTGATTGAAAAGCAACATCTGCAACTCGTAATGTCGCATCTTCCCCCGGTATCTGCTGCGCGCCATACATCGGGCGTCCGCCAATATCAGCGCTATTAAACGCGGGAATAAAGCCAGCTACTTTTTCAATGGCTTTGGTGGTTCTTTCATTAATTACCTGCTCGTCCCACTGATGATTGACTTTGTCGATGTATTTGTTCGGTAGCTCTGGCTGGGCACTTTCTTGCTTCGATGAGACTAAGCCATCTTCAAAAAGGGTAATGTCAGGTGTCATTGCATGTATTTGAAAATAACCGTTAGGGTAGGGGGTTAATTGGGTCATGCCATTTTTAGTGCCTCGAGTACCATGAAAAATAACTTCTGGCCAATTAGTCTGGTCGTTGTTCCAGCGGCTAATGTAAGCGGCTTTAAATTCAACCATACGTTGTGGCTTAAGCCCTATCATGTCATCGATAGTGCCGGTTCTAAACCCACACGCATTGATTAAATAGTCAACTTCAAACGTTTCGTCTACGCCCGAGCGCTTTGTCTCTATATGCCACTTTTGAGCACTGTTTTGCGTAACAGAAGTGACCTGGGTGTTTGTCAATAACTCACAATACTGACTGCTTTCTAGGGCTAAACTGGTCAATGCAGCTAGTCTAAAAACGCTAATGCCATATTCTTGTACCAAAAACACGGGAAACTTAAGCTGAGTTAAATCAGTTTGTTTAGCAAAAGCTATCATCCATTCGTCAGGGGTTTTTGGATGCTTTGGTGCAGTTAATTGCGATAGCCTTTCGAGGTCAGGACGTTGGTATAGCCTAAAATACTCGGATGCTGGCCCCAATATCTCATTTTGTGGATCTAACGCGATTAGTCGCTGGTACTCTTGCTGAAGCACTGTTAGCCTAGATACAACGTCGCTTGGCTTTCCGTTATCGTGCGATGGTACAGCTACGATTGTTGGCCTGTAATCGATAGCGTCTTGATATAGTTTTGCGGTGTTGATCGACTGTTTTAACAGATCGACACATTGTTGGTCTGATATTTCTCTATACAAATTGCCGCCTGCGTGTAGATGACACATTGGCGGACCATTGACTAGGCTACTTTCTTTTTCAAAAAGTAATACATTAGCGCCTTGTTGGCTTAGTTTTAATGCGATAGTGGCACCGCCAATACCACCGCCTATGATTCCTACGCGGGTATTGGAGTGCTCAAAGTGTTTATTTAGCATGTTCTAGACAGTAATTGAAATGATACAACGAAAAACCTTGGGAAGGTTGATAATCTTAATATGTAGGTTCCGTTATGGGAACTAGGGCTTCAATGATACCTGCAAAGTTATCTAATACGAGTGATGCGCCATGACTGTTAATGTCTTCACCATGATTATATCCATAGGTTAAACCGATGCTTTGCATGTCTGCCGCTGTAGCTGCAAAAATATCGTTTTTTGAGTCACCTATCATTAAGCACGACGAGGGGGAAACGCCAAGAGTTTCGCATACATAAGTTAACTGCATTGGATCTGGTTTGCGTTTTGGTAGGCTGTCGCCTCCTACAACCATTTCGAAAAAGTCATTTAAACCTAAATGTTTCAAGATAGGGCGAACAAACTGTTCTGGTTTGTTTGTTACAATCACCAAACGATAACCGTCGCTATGCAGAGATTCTAATGTGCTTTTTACATTAGGATATAGTGTTGTCTCAACGCATACATTCTTATCATAGAATGATAGAAATATTGAAAGCGCTTTTTCGACGTAAGTGGCATCTAAATCAGGGTCAATGTCGATACTGCCTGATAATGCTCTTTTAGTTAACACTGCTGCACCGTTACCAACCCAACTACGAATAGTGTCTGTAGGGTAGGGGGTCATGTCTAATGCGTTTAGCATCTGATTAATACTGAGCGCCAAATCTGGCACACTGTCAATTAATGTCCCATCCAAATCAAATAGCAATACGTCTTTGTTGGTGAATTTCAATTTAAATTCCTACTTCCTAATGTTTGCCCTAATTCAAATCCGCGCTAGTGTATCTTTAAAAGGACTAGCATTCTACGGTTTACCTAGCTAAATTTTTGTCTTTTGTGCAGCCTTATTAGGTTACCTTTCTTTAATATTAAATATGTAGTGATCGCCTCATGTCTTTCAACTAAATATGGGTGTTATACGGCTTCTATGTATATTCGGTTCAAAAACAGAGTGAAAAGTAATTTTTCCGATAAAAGCAACAAGCAGCAAGAGAGTGTCGCAAGTTTATTCGGTTAGGGAACCTAACCCAGTTCGAAAGCATATAACAATGCAAATCAAGTGGGCAGATTTTAGTCGTTTTTTCGCTTCGTTAAAGGTTTTATCCAAATACTATCAACCCCTTAGCAGGGCATTTGATGCCCTCAATAGATGGGTTGTCGCCTACAGAGAAAGAACATCTTAAAGTCATAAGAACGTCAGGTCTTTTTTCCAATTTAAATAAACTGGCAGCCACCTTGATCAGCTTCAAATAAGGACAAATCATGAAGCATATTCGCATTTCAGTTACTCTGCTGTTTTTGGTTCTAACTATGAGCAACAAAGGCCATAGTCAAGTTGCACTTTTAGCTCCTGTAGAGCCTTATTTTGGGCAAAAACCACCAGACTTAACTCCCGAAGTGTTTGCCCCTGATATTGTTTCTTCGGAACATCATGAGTGGGACGCTGTTTTCACACCCGATATGAAAGAGTTCTACTTTTCTAGGAAAAACAACACAAGTAAAAAAGAATCGCATTTTGTTCTTAAATTCGAGAATAATCGATGGCACGAGTCGGAAGTAGAGCGAGGGGTGGGCGGTTCTATCTCTCCTGATGGTAAAACTATGTATTATACAAATAAATATAGGGAGAGAATCGATGGTGGATGGTCAGAGTTAAAAAGTCTCGGTTCTGAGTATGAAGACATCGACATCATGGCCCTTACGGTTTCCTCAAAAGGCACTTATTTTTTTGATGAATATCGTAGAGGGGGAGGCGGTCTTCTTCGATATGCTCGTCTGATCAATGGTAAACGTGAAGCCCCAAAACCCCTCAGCAAAGAATTGAACACCGGAATAGTGAATATCCATCCCTTTATTGCACCTGATGAGTCCTATATTTTGTGGGATAGCAGAAGAGATGGCGGCTATGGTGGTAGCGATATCTACGTTAGTTTTCGACAAGAAGACGGCTCATGGGGTGCTGCCATTAACTTAGGGGATAAGATAAACACGAGTACCTCACAAAATGGAGGATACGTAACACCAGATGGCAAATATCTTTTCTTTAACAGCCCTGATAAATCAGGAAATGGAGATTTCTACTGGGTAGACGCGCAAATTATTGAGAAACTTAGACCGAAATGATAAATAATATGGCAATCGCAGTAAGCGCGACTCGCGTTGTAAGCTACCCGTTATTTGGTAATTATGAGTAAAAAAGTAAAGTACATAATATCCTTTTGTTTATTAGTAGCCATAGTCATTAAGTTTGGCCCCATATTGTGGGGCATTTATTTAATTGATAAATCAAAGAGCGAAGCGGGCGGAGATGAGGTCTTTACTGGGCTAGTTACTGTCACATTTAAAAAAGTTACCTCCAAGCCTTCAAATCAATTTGATTTGGGCTTTCTTTCAATTGGACTACCAGATGGCTTTGTGGATGATAAGTTAGACGAATTTAAGCCAATAATGCATTCTTTTTCAGCAGAAACTGAGGAGTCAATTACCATTTCGGATATGTCGTTAGAGGATATGCACACTGGTTATTTAGTTTCAAATTTAAAACATGAAAATACTGTTGGAATTGATTTTATTAACAGTGAATTAGGGCTGTTTTTAACTTTAACTAATTTAAAGCCGGATAAGGTTAATGTCTTGAGCTCTCTATTAGAAGTAAGCCAGATGGTAGTGCTGTTAAAATTGAGAAGTATTTTTATATATGGGAAAGAAAAGGAGTTTTATTACTTCAGAGTGGATGATCATCTAGAGGTAATCCAGCTGGTTGAGAAACAGGATAAAGGTCGAATTTTACTATTTCACAATAAAAATTGGTTGGCGGAAATATACTATCAATCTCTAACACAAGAAAGTCTAAACATACTACTTTCAAATATTCAGGTAAAGTAAAAAGCTTATAGCAAGTGCTTAAAGCATAGAGGATGCAAAATGTTTGGTTTGGGCTACTTAGTAACCATATTTAGACAAGCATTTGTGCATCCATTAACTAGGCATTATGAAGCCCGCGAGATAGTCAATGATAAAAAATAGAGTGTGCTGGGCGTTTGGAGCCTTACTTATTGCCGGGCTGGCCTTAATTGTCATGCCACAGCTTATGAGTAAACATCACTATTATCGAGTGTCTAAAGAAGCGCTCGATATAGCAGCGTTAGAAGCGGCTATAAAAATGTATTATACAACTCATCAAACATACCCCCATACCCTATCAGATTTGATTGAATCAAAAGTCGGTATTATTGAGTCAATACCTATAGATAGCTGGGGGAATGAGTATAAATATAATAACCCAGCTAAGGTCTCCAATAAAAGGTTTGAGGTTATTTCACTCGGTGCAGACAACAAAATAGGTGGTGAGGGTGATAATCGAGATATTTTCTTGAGCAATTAGTTAGCCGATTTTACTGGCGTTATGTAACGGTTGGATCATATGAAATCAAAGGCCAACTTTGTGGAGAAGTTATTACTCTCTCTGCAACAACCAATGATAAAAGCTGGGGTAGAGGACTTGAGATAGGTCTTAGGTATAATGGCATTGATCGCAAAGTTGGCTTTTGCTCCACCGCCGCTTATTTGAGCCTGCTCAGACCGCATTATTCTTTTTGGAAAGTAAAATGAAGTACATTGTTATCTCAGACGATAAAATAGATTTTAAAACTAGTAAGTGGTTATTAGAGGGGGCGGTTATTGCAGGCTGTGATCGTTTTTCTTTAGACTTCGATTCCGTTTCTTGCGCTACCAGCATACGTCACAAAGAAAAATTACGACAAGAACTTGAACCCTATTATATGGGGGAGGCGGTATTAGAAAAGCTTATTGTGTATCGTCCAAATCCATTTTTTCAAAAACAAGAAATCTGGAAATTAAACAGGGACAGTAAAAAAATTATTATGTCTCATATGGGGCGTAACTTATTGGATTGGAACAAAGCCATCAATTCAGGAATACTTAATTGGCGTTTTTACGTAAAGGAGAAGTTGCGAGCCGGGTCTGCATATCAAGACGACTACTTTATATTCTATGATATGCCAGAATTCGTTTTAGAAGTACTTAAAGAAAAAAACGTATTAACAAGTGAAGGTAACGCGATAAAATAGACAATTAAGTTCACGGCTGTAATCGCCTTGCTTAGCTACGTTTCTCAGTTTAACTTATCGTTATCAGCCCTTTATTGGGGCGGAATAAGTATCTAAGGAAGTTTCGACATGTCGAAGATCGATGACCAGTTTTATAGCCAAACCTTTTTAATCCGTTACGCAGATATCAATTGGATTCGTAAAAATTGAGTATATATTTTGAGCCAGTAATAAATACAAGTATTGACCACTTATTATCTCTAATCCCTTTTTTAGTAGTACTGTGTTTGGTTATTAAGTTTCCTGTTATAACTCAAGTAGCCTCTGATATAACGAAAACTAAAAGAACAACCTTGGTGGGAGTCTTTGTTGCTATATGTCTGTTGGCTATCTCAGCTGAAATCTCTCAATATCATGAGAAAGTTGAAGTAAGAAACATCATTAAAAACAAAGAGTTTCAGCAAGTCCAAGGCTGTATTAGCAACTATGAAACACGCAAACCTAAAGCGGGCACCTTGATTGAGTCATTTAGTATCGAAGGGGTGGAATTTTACTTTAGTAATCATGATGCAGGGCCATATTTTCATGGGGGGTTGCATAACGATAACTTTTTCAAAAACGGCCGATGTGTTTCCATTGATTACATATTAGATGGGAATAAAAATAAAATCTTGAAAATTAATAGGTTAACAACAGCTTAAAGTCGGATTCGTCATTGATGACCCAATAGTGCTTGGCTTTACATTTAGGCCAATAAAAATTCCTCGTTTAAAGTATTAGCAACTTAGAGATAAATATGCGTTATTTTTTAGCTTTACTGACATTACTTTCAAATATGTCATTGGCATGTACAGTAGAAAGTAGAAGTTATACCGAACTTGTTTCACAGGCTAAACAGGTTTTCATCGGCTCAGTTGTTGAAATTCATTGGAGTGATTTTGAAAAACATGTACAAAAACATTCGCCAGTAGAAAAAGAAGAAGTCACAATTTTGATGAGCGGAGGATATACTTACAGAGCTATTCCACATGAGGTTTGGAAAGGTCAGGTTAATATGTCTTTAAGGCTTCGTGGTGGCTATTGTAATGGCGCGTTTGTTAATGGCGGCAAAACATATTTAATAATGACATTCGATGATAGTTCTGTGTTAGGCAGTAAAGCCTTTCCGCTTAACCCAGAACTAATGAATATTGTAAAAACAGAGCTATCAGTTAACTAGCAAACGCTTAAACTAGGGGGCGTTATATTCTCATGGAGGCTTATGTACTCTGAACCATGGAATGACATAGAAGATTACGGTTCTTCACACAAATTAGCACTATTGACAGAAATAGTCGCGGAACTTTCTATTGGCCATGTATTGTATGGTAAAAATATAGAAATCCTTGCAAAGCGAGAAGATAGAGATGACGTTTTGGTCAAGTCTGAAGGTAAGTACTTTATTGTTCATTTAACTTGGTCAAACAGCAAAGAAGTATTGCCGTACCCAAAAACAGAGCTTTATGACTCGGTTGAGTTACTTCGCAAAAAGCTTGAGAAAGATACCAATTACTTTGGATAATTCAAATGCTTAGATTGCAAATCAAACAGTTGACGAAAAGCAGCAAGTTTGCGCTTAGGTATTTTTAATTGTGTTCTGCTTTTCACACTGTTCAAGGTACACATTATGATGAAGGTGAATAATTGAGTCAGCAATGCAAAAAATGTAATAGTAAGATCAACCCTATAAAGGTTGAGTTAGGCCATTGTTCACACTTTAAATGTCCTGATTGTGGCGCAGATGTATCAAGCAATAGAGGCAAAGGTACTCTTGCTTTAATAGGCATTGCCATAATTGCTTGAGCCTTTGTTTATCACCATTTGGCGTAAGAGTTTCGTAAACCCAAGTATAAATGTCTCGTTATATAGCTAGGCTTTAGGAGGAGCTATGTTTTTATCAAAATATAGAAAGAAAAGAGCAATAAGAAGTTACATACTCCGGCTAGGGAAAGACCTTTCGAGAAGGTATGGCAAGAGTAAAATGTATACATCTGGGCAGGTTGAAAAAACTGTCCATGATGAAGGTTATAACTGGAGGCATATTTGTTATGCGCATGCTTTATATACAAGTATGAAACAGTTCGATAAATGGCATGACGAACGTGGCGAAAGTTGTGACTATAACGAAATGCGAGAGGAAGTGTCAGATACATTTTTTGGCGGCGATATATCGTATATTGAGTCAGGAAGCTTTTGTGATGACTCTGCTGGGGGAGCAGGAGGTGACGGTGGAGGCTCAGATTAACCCGAGCCAGCCATTTAAGTTAGGAATATAACCATTTGTTGTATTCACTCTGTTCACCGTAAAAACAACTATAGTCTGTCAATTAAAGGAGCACCGCAGTGTTCATAAAGTATTTAGTTATAGTACTTGTGTTGCTACCTTTCGAAGCATTGTCGTGTATACCGACAGATGGCACAAAAGTTAACATGACTGGCACTATAGAAATGTCTGAAATTAATATTAAAGGCAAGATAAAAAAGTTTAAGTCTATTAAGCTTAAACATGACCAATGCTTCAAGCCCGATAGGGTGTTTTTGGATACGGTGCTATACCTCGATGTATTACAACTTGTCGTTCCAAGTACAATTAGCTTAAATTTAGGTCAGCAGTATGTGTTAAATGGAGAGGCACTTCACTGGCATACTAAACATCACTACACCAAAGTACTATTTAGTGTAAGCTCAGTAAAAACTTTAACAAATAAATAGTATAGCCATTGTATGGCTGGCTTTAGTCACAAAGCATAAATATTAGCATGCTATTTTTTAAAGTTATAACTACTGGTTTTAATCGTTATTTTATCGGCCTTTACGGAAAATTCAGAGCAACGGATGCTTCCTCTTATAGATAATTATTCAGATGATAATTGGAAGGGCATTGGCATTTTATGATTCTAACGAGTCCAACATTTATATCTATGCACTGGTCAGAACTTATTTAATAATGGCGTTAAAAGCTTGGCAAGTACTCATTTATTGGTTAGTTTTAATAAGTCATATAGGATAATTCTGTACAGTATATTAAGACGTTGTGTTATAGGAGGAAACTATGATTTATACGACAACTGAAACAGTTCCTGGAAGAGAAATTGAAGCGGTTTTGGGCATCGTCAATGGTAATGTGGTTCAGTCGAAGCATGTTGGCCGAGATATTATGGCAGGTTTGAAAGGCATTGTTGGAGGAGAGCTTAAGGGCTACACCGAAATGTTGGTTGAAGCGCGAAATATAGCGGTTGAACGATTAATTGAAAATGCAGAAAAATTAAATGCCGACGCGATAGTGGGAATACGATTTACAACAAGCGCTATCACTGATGGGGCATCAGAAATACTGGTGTTTGGTACGGCAGTAAAACTTCGAACATAGCGAGGGTAGCCTATAGGTTGCTGCCCTTCGTGCAAGCTGTGAAATTTAAGTCAATAAAGCACAAAATGGACTGAAGTAAGAATGGCAAAAGTGTTGTTTTTAGTTTTAATGAGAGAGTAACTTTTTACTTTAATACTTCTGTTAATGGCGTCAGATGTACTGATAGGTGGGTATTTAAATAAAAGTTCATATAATAAAATGTGAAGGGGCTCGTAACGGTTGGCACGAGCCTTATTAGTCTCATTTTTTTGATAATTATCTATTACCGATTGTGAGTTAAGTGCCACTATGGGATTGAATATCAGTGTAGCAATAGTAATTGCTTTGGCTATTGTAGGAGCTTGGTGCGTTGAGATATCACATGATCAAGCCCATTCAGTAAAATTTACAGAAACGATACGAGCATACAACGACTGGGAATGTGCCTACCAAAATCAGTATGGATGTAGCGTCGTACTTGAGGACGCAGCTGGCACCGAGCATAATGTTCGGCGCAGACAATATAGTAAGGACTTTATGGCTGTTAAAGTTGAACAAGCTGGTATAAGTGGCTGGGTTTTTGCCGGTAATGGTGTTCATGTCAGTTCTAAATCAAGTCCTTAAGAATGTTGTATGGCTGTAGTTAGCATAGCTGGTTGGGCTTCGCCCATCAGCATATTTCAAAGCTACTAATCCCGGACATATACATTCATTGAGCTAAGTTGGCTGGAGAAACTTAAACGGTGGTATACAGATTAACAATTACCACCCATTGTTAATTAACCTAACGAAAATGGAAGTTACGCTCTCAACTAATGAAATGGTATGGTGTAGGTGCTGTAGCTGGTACGACGAAATGCCCGTAAGTGTGTCAAACAATTGATAAAAATATCTTATTATATCTCCTTTTTACAAACTCACTCTCTTGATAGGTGCCACCTGAAAATAAGTATGAATATTAGCTTCTGAAGCAGCATTAATGTCGCATTGAGCATTGTTATTTGTTGTTTAATTTTAAGTGTTGCTGGACTTATAATCAAAGTTGAAGTTAAAAGTGAAGTGAGTTTTTTCTTGTTTTTTAAATTTAATTTTTTTGAGTTAAAATGGTTGTATTGTTGTGTGTGTTTTTAAATTATAATTTCTGTTGTTATTAAGGGTGATAATTTACACCTTAATATGACAATTTTGTGCATTACAAAATATAACACTAACTAAACTCACTATGGAGAGGACAATGAAATTAATTGGATTAGCAGCTTTACTATTTTTATCTATACCTTCGTTTGCGAATGATTGGAGTCAGGCGACAAAAGTTGCGGAAATCAATACTGGCTACACCGGTGGCTTTATATTGTTTCGTACAGAAAAAGCACATCACAATCCTAAAAACTGTGACGCAGCTTTTTATGCTGTCAGACAAGGAGATGCTGAAGTTGACCAAATCCTATCAGTCCTTTTAGCAGCACAAAAAAGCGGTGGCTCAATACAGGTTGGTGTCAACTCAAGTAAATGCGATCAACATGGACGGATCTCCGTGTCTAGAATTAGAAGCTTGCCGTAACTTCAGTAAATTGCTCGGCTTTACTTGGTGATATAGGAGTAAAGTTGAGCAATACTGCGATATGCCTCAGTGGCGATAAGGTTAAAATTTAACTCAAATCAATTAAATTGCCTCAGTACACAACACTTAAAAGCATAAAGTGTTTGTAGCTTACTCTAAGTTAAATTAAATACCTTCATTTAGCTTCAATTTGTTATAATTTAAAGCATTTTGACAAAGTGTGACAGGCTATAAACTATGAGCATCTACGAAGAAGAATTGGAAGGTCGAGAGTTTGACTGGTTCGCTAGTGATAGCGAAGGGAATATAGCTCTATTCGCAACGGCAGGCGAAGGCACAATACCCAACTTGGTGATTAAAAACTATGCAGATCATGATGCTGTTGCGGTGCAATTGGAATCTCCAAATTGGGGAAGCTCTGAAGTTTGGTCTGATTTTGCAAAGCTTGGTTTTTTTGTCTTCGATTGGGATTTGCATGGTGGTCCTTATAAAAGGGCGCAAAACCCTACGAGTAATATGAACAAACAATTGAGAAATACAATAATGGCGTTAGGGAGTATTCCTTCTCTACCGGTCAAGTTCGCGGAAATAGATGAAATAGCAAGTGGAATGCTTGGCAGCCACAAGTAAATTATCTAGTAAAAATGTGATTCAGAGCTAGAGTTTTTTTGAGATATAAATCTAACGGTAATGTGAGCGCAGCAGAGGCGCTACGGTACATGTCCTAACTGTCTATTCAGATGAGCGTTTTTTAGAAAGTTTAGATATCCAACACGAACATAACTTTTCGGATGAGTTATCAAGTTGCACTCAATGGCAAATGTTCCACTGATGATGCAGGGGATTCAAATCCTGGCAATGATTGACGAGTTATGTCAACAACTTAAGCAGGTAAAGAGACTTTTGATTAGCGTCAATTGCTGACGATTTTTGTGTCGCCAAAGTGTTTAAAAAGATTAAAAGTGTCCACTTTAAATTAAGTTTCAAAAAGTGCTGAGTGGATTTTCGTAGAGGATATTGCGCTAGAGTCAAGCTTTTTGAATATGCCTAGCGATTCTAGAGATGTTTCGGAAGTAATACCAAGCAAGGTTGTTTAAACAGCCGCGTAAAAGAGCTGGCTGGCACCCCATCGCTGCAAATTTTACCTTGGTGAAGTTATCTTGATTAGTTAACCGGAGAATATAGCTGAAATGATAGTAACTTTTGAAGGGGCGCCTGCTGTAGGTAAAAGCACAATCGCTTCAGTATTAAAAGATGAGCATGGGTGCTATGTAGTACCTGAAGTTAATAAATTATTTGGTAAAGATAATAGAGAGTCAGACCTATGGTACTACCAGAAACAAATTGAAAGGTGGCACATTGCAAGTCGTTCTGCAAATGACGCTATGCTATCTATTTTAGATGGTGATGTTTTTCAACCGGTTTGGTTTGGTCTAACTTTCCCAGATGAGCATTGGGGATGCTTTGACACTATTGTAAGCTTTTATCGAAAAATGTTAGATGGAAAACGAGTGTCGTTCCCGACTAAGTACGTCTACTTTCATGTGCCAGAACAAGTAAGAGCTAATAGAGAATTCGAGCGTTCATCACTTTTAGGTCGAAGCTCCGCAGCAATAGAAAAGAAAATCTCGAGGTTTCAGCACTTTAGTGCTTTGCAAAAAGACTATTTTACTGGACTGAAAGAGGAGTTTCCGGAGCTGGTTCTTTTTCATGAATCGAATGAAATTAGTCGCTCTATCGAGCAAATCTTATCTTGCGATGACAGTCATCAATATAAAGACAGTGATATTTTCGACTTTATGATTGAACGGTGTAGGGTTAATACGAGAGCAAAAGGAAACAGTTAACATAGTCAGCAGAAGACTACGCGCAGCGAGAGCGCTATATATTACTTCTGGTCTTTTGGATTACGAAAATATTTATTAGCAATAGCTGCTGACGAGAAAGGGGAAGATAAAAAGCCACATCACAGCTTCGTTGCTCAAACCTTAAACCCGCGTTATATTTTACGTTGTTCAAGGAGTTTACTTTATGGCTACGAACTATAAATTTAAAAGGTTGAATGCAGGTAGGGAATATATTGCTGGTAATTATCATACCCCACTTAGCTTATCGGATATAGCGCAGTATGCGCATATGTCCCCATATCATTTTTTGCGCTCTTTTAAAGATACCTATGGAGAAACACCAAATGAATTTTTGGTTCGGCTTCGCGTCGAAAGCGCTAAGAAAATGCTAATCACCGAAAATTTTAGTGTATCAGAGGTTTGCGAAAAAGTAGGCTACATAAGTCTTGGCAGCTTTTCTTCATTGTTTTTGAAGCAAACCGGTATGGCCCCAACTCTGTATCGCCGTAAGCTTTGGGCATTGTCTGCTGAGGCTTATCGCTTTCCTTCGCAGGCTATACCAGCGTGTTATGCCTATCACTTTTTGGGAAAATAGGAGAAGTGAGCAATATTGGAGAAATATCACGTTGATTATTTCTATAAGATAAAGGCAAATCAACAACAAAGGAATATTTAAATGATTACATCCATAGCGCATGCAACAATATATGTACTGAATCAGGAAGAAGCGCTTGATTTTTACCAAAATAAGCTTGGTTTCGAGGTCGGTGATGACATGAAAGTAGAAGGTGGCTTTCGCTGGCTAACTGTACACCCGAAATCTAAACCACAACTTCAATTGGTGCTAGCAGAGCCAAAAGAGGGGCCTATGTTCAGCAAAGATGCCGCTGAGAAAATACGCAATTTAATCACAGAAGGTGCATTTGGCGCGGGCGTTTTCGAAACTGAAAATTGCCACAGAACCTATGAAGAGCTTGTGGCTAAAGGCGTTGAGTTTATTCAACCACCTACAAAACAGCTCTATGGTGTTGAAGCTATGGCTATTGATAACTCAGGGAACTGGTTTAGTTTGGTTGAACGCTAAAATTAAGTTTAATGAGTGATACGAGCAAGGCGTCGCGAGTGGCGCCTCGCTTCTAGTATTTTGAGCATTTATGTAGTTTACTGGTAGTTTAAAAGAGGTATGTTATGTTGATATCAATATGTCTAGTGACCATTTGGGCAATCTTAATGCTGCGTTCGGGTTTGGCCGAATATAAGTACTATCAATCAGTTAAAAACCTTGAACCTGAGATTTGGGCACAATTAGGTTCGCCAGAATACTTTAAAGTCCCCGTCGCTTTTGTCTCCTCAAAAGGTGTAAAACTGTTGCAAGGCGCTTCTAATAAAACGGTGCTTGCACTTGCATGTAAACACCGTCAGGCAGGTATACAATTGTTAGCATATATTGTATTGGTTTTGGTTGTAAGTATTGTATATTTTAAAGTTGCCTAACAAGACGAGTAAAAACGAGGGTGCTGAAATACTTATTGGGCTCGCTTTAATTTATATTGTTGTCAACAAATTCGTACTGAGTAGAGCAAGGTTGTATGCAAATAACGAACTCTTTAATCCTAAGTCTGCTTTTTACAACGTGCGCATCAATTGCCAATTGCCCGGAACCGCAAAGTTTAGACATTCAAACTTCAATTAAAAAAAGAGGGGTTGAAGTTGAAGGCCATGGTTTCATGGACATTGTCACTATATCAGTCCCACAGTCTGTGAGCAGAATTCCGTTTGAAAGTATTCAACTAACTTATGGTGAAGTTGCTGAATACTGGATCCCTCTTGATACAAAAGTGTATCACGACCGCATAATTGCCAAACTCAATGGCTACCAAGCCTCAATTGAAGACTTCGAGTTTCAGGTCAACTATACCAATGGTTTGTGCTCTTTCTATCAAACCGGTTCGATTAGCAGCGCATATAGCAAGGTAAATTGAGGAACCAGACGAAATTGATCTAGAACGTGGCTGCAAGGTGAGCGCATTTCAGGCTAATCCAACAGGTATGTAATGAATGGTATTTCTCGTACAATAGTTTAGTTCGTAGCATTCACCATTGATTGGATATGAGATAATTATGAATACCGGGTACAATTTCGAGGCAAATAAATACTACTTTGTTCGCTTGTTTACGGAGCTTCGAGGTTTAGGGTAGATGGTGGTATCATATCTGTTCTGGTCGTTATGGTTTTATGTTTGTCGGAGTCTCATGCTATTGATGAAACTAAAAAACGGATAAAAGCAAAAGTCAGGAGCATAAAGTCGCTGGCTTGTGTACCTTGTTTGCTAAAGAGTCATTACTAAGTAATTAAATATAAATGAATAAATAGCGGGTTGTTTAATTGCTCAAATTAGGCGCACAATATTTCTACCCCTTAGCGAGTACTCACAGAATATGATTGAACGAGAAAAAATCAAAGATGTATTGCCTGTCTTTTTGGAGTATAAAGACCAAAGTGATTCGGATATCACTGACAGATTAACACACCATGGATTAAACCTTACGGAGGCTGAGCGGGTCTCAGCATTCTTACCAAGTGCATTCTGTCGCATAGTTTTGGGTCACAAACTTGATTTGAACTTTCCTAATACCTATAAAGTTTATGGTAAAGAAGGCGAGTACGCTTATTCAGAAGAGCCTATCTACAAATTGGCTATCGATATTGCCTCAGAAATTTATCACAATGAATCTGAATTTGCGGACATTTTTAATAGTATTGTCGCACGCAGCGCTGAGTTCAATGTCGTGAATCAAGCGTTAAATAAGGGGAGTGAAATTACCGGTAGTAGCCTGCAAGCTACGACCTACTTTGGCTATAAAACGTTAGGCAAAAAGCGAAGCCTACTCTCGAGAATATTCGGCTAGTAAAATCTAAATGCTATCACCAATTTAACAACTATTGTGGGATCATAGTTTGGAGGATATAACTGATACCCCAACTGAGGTTCGCAAAGAGCGTCAGCATTACGGTGACTAACAAATAATAGGAGAAGATTTTAAAGTGCCTAATAACTTAAACGAAACAAGGACGCAAAACAGCAAGCCTGTGTTCTTTCTCTCTCCCTTCAACCTGCATGCAGTGCAAAGCGAGCGTTAGTCATCCATGAAGCGTCTAGTAAGAAGCTTATGTCTTGTTGCTTTGTCTATGCTCTCGGGAGTATCAGTGGCAGTTGATATCGAACACCCCATAAATGTAAAGTGGGTTGATGGTTATGCTGTTATTTCTAATGAAAAAAAAGCTATCAATATCACAATCGACAATGTCTCCTTGCTTTTGAATATTAGTGCAGTTTTTGAGGATGAAAGTATGTACTTCATAGCTTATCACTGCACAGCGACTAAGTATGACGCGAACGCAGAAGTTGTCGGCTTATACGTAAGCGAGGTTGATATTGTGTCTATCTCAAAAGCAAAACAGAGTGCAGTTGATTGTGGGTTCGGCATTGTTTTGGACATGTCATTAGCTGACAAAGTAATAAGTGCAGTTAAAGAATAGTTATTGGTGCTAGTGAAGTTCCTGGCGACTATAGAGCGAAGCTAATCGCCAAGTAGTGGATGGATATAAACTTGCTTTTGAAGGTTACAAGGTTAGATTCGTAAAAACGTTGCAAGCTTGGACTCTCTGGTGATTTACCTTTGCCTTTCGATAGGAGATTAATATTGTTTTTAATAGCTCTTACCTATATACAGTCTGTGGTGTAGAGCTTAAGTTAATTGGCAGTGGGTTGTATTAACTACTTTCTAGCATTTTAGTTTGCGTAACTTCATGGCTAGTGCTTTCCAAACTTTTAAGCACCGTATACTGCGAGTGTTGATTATAATAAATGGAGTTTTATATGAAATGGTATTTAGGCGTTGCGTTCGGAGCTCTTTCATTCAATAGTGTCTCTGATACGGTCAATATTGAAGCTAAAGGTAATTTAGAAGCATTTACCCCAGCACGATGTGTTGAAATGACAGAGCTATCTAACAAGCAAAGTCCTGCCGATATTTTTATTGGGGTTGCTGAATGTTTATCAAACAACGAGTTTGGTAAAGCGTCTGAGCTACTTTTGGCTGCTTTAGCTTATGGCAAATATGACACTTTGAGGGTTAAAGATAAGTCCGCCCATCAAGCTATCTCGGTGTTACGAATGAACTCACTTTCTCAACTTTCGGAATTGGAGTTAAAAGAGTTACAAAGCACATTTGCTGCTTTGATGAATAACCCAATTGAAAAGAAAAAATTATGCAATAAGCTGGAAAAACTCGGTAGTCCTCAATATATACCTAAGTATATGATACAGCATGGTATCTCAGCGTTTACGGGAAAAAATAAAGGTTTAGTTGATGATTTTGATGCGCACGCGGCTTGGAGTGAAGTTAAAGCTAAATATGCCAAGTGTAATTTATAAACTAACAAGTCATTGAGGGCGGATTTGTAAAAATCTCGGCTATTTATCGCTTTACTAATTAAGTAATGCCAAACTTTTTTAGTCCATTTTTTGGGTGTTAGATTGATAGGGAAACCTGTGAAGCTTATACCGTTTACCATAGGTTGTGTATTGACATATATTGGTTATAAAAACATTAATTCAGCTCCGGCGGAGCATATTGGATGGATGACAATTGCGTTCGGTGCGCTATTAATTTTAAGCTCCCTCCGTTCGTCCAAGAATAAAACCAGATATAGCATCGAATCTGATATTGATGACTCCTCAGGAAATGGAGGTTCTTGCAGTGGTAGCGAATAGGCCACTGAGTAAAGGAATAGAGGCAGTAGGCATAATGTGCCTTTTGCGTCGGCGTAAGCATTCAAGTGTAGTTTGACTATGTCATTTTAAGTTTAATCATATCAGGAGTTATTATGGCGTCACATGAATTAGGGCCCCCTAAAGGTGTGTCCGATGAAGATTGGAAAGCTTTTCTAGAGCATGAAGAAAGCTGGCAGGCCATGTTAAAGCAGCGCTTTGACGATGAGCTCAAATTATCACCCCCAATACCTCCTTGGATAAAATATCCTGAACACGATTCGGACAGCATGTTTTGGCGCATGGGGATAGGAGAAGAGTATTTATCGGATTACTTTGGCATATACCTAAAATATGCCAGCAAAGACGATTTAGAATCCTACAAATTAGCGTATCCTGCGCCAAATGATTGGCTAGTTTGGTATAACAAGAATTGAGTAACGCAAAAGAGTTTAATGACTACACCTCCGCATAGATAAATTTCAAAGTCTGTAGCCATGTACCATCCACTAGTTATATTTTTATGGAATACCATGGTTCTAGGCACAGGATCTGCGCATTATAAAAATCTATTTGTTTAGAGCGTATGGGTGCCAGCTGTTTTTCTTTTTGGCCTTTAGAGTTAAACTTTTTTGTTAGAAGTTATTAAACTTTATGTATTTAAAATAAAACACGACAAAGAGTCCAAAAACGAGGTGATTGAGCTTACTCTTGCCTTACAGAGCTTTAGCCAGTATTTTAATCAATTTTACGGGTCTGATTTAATTGGGGGTTGAGGCAACTCATGAAGCATAGATTTAATGTATTCGGCAAAGTTATGTCGGTTTATCGTGAAGCGAACGAATGGATTTTATACACTGAATCCGATACGGGGATGAGGGCTAGAGTATATGATGTCGTCATTCCTTCGGAGCTGGCAGAAGATAAACTTGCACAGTTTTTAGACGATGTTTTTCATGAGCTTGCAAACCCGCGTTATCAATCAGTATTTAAGGTTGACTGAGGCCAGCAATATTCGAACTAACTCAATTCTGTCCAACTACTTTATATGCTCAAGACAGACATTAGTTAGTGGTCGAATTTATGAAGATTATATCAATAGTATCTGACTCAAAAGAAAAAGCAGATTTGTCTTTCGGTATTGACCCTAGTTATCGCAAAAGACCGTTTGTATTGGGGAAAATAGCAATGTTCCAAGGCAGCCTTCTGTTGCTAGTTGGCGCGCATCTTCCTCATTCGGCCTTGGAAATCTAAATAGTATTGATGGGTCCATATGGAAAGGCGCGCGGTGTCTTTACGTCATGTTGAACGGCCTAAGGCGCTTGAACCTATGGTTACAAATAGAGTATGTCCGGTTGCAAAGACAGGAGTGAATATGGAAGATGTCTTAAGTGAAATAGCAAAAGGGGTTTTTAGAGCAATAGGTTATATCTTGGCTGACGTTTTTTATGGGACAGTATGCTATTGGATTGGTTGGCCTATTTGTAAATTAATTACTGCTGGGGAATACCCCAAAGATAAACAAGCGGTATACTTTGAAGGTGAGTCTAGCTCAGGGTATTGGTGCAGTGCAATCGGCCTGATAACGATAATATTAGTGGCCCTTTATTTGATAATGCAATAGTAGACTAAGAGAAGTACTTTTAAAAAAGAGGGATGTACTTGGCTCGAGCTTCTTCATCGCATAGAAATCTCTGAGTCATGGATGAGTCAAATGAATAAATACGTTTTTTTAGTACTGCTAATCACCATTCACTTTACAATTCCCAGCAGGGTTATGGCAAACAACAGCCTAATCCAGAAGGTTGACTACCATAGTAACTATCAGCCTATGCTAGACAATCTTATATCTGAACACATTCCCGGAGCCGTTCTATTGGTTAAATCACAAGGCGGTGTTTATATCGGAAGTGCAGGTTTTAAAGACTTGGAAAAAAAGCAGCCAATGACAACGGATATTGTCATTCCCAATGGGAGTGCCGGCAAAAAGTTAACTGCTTTGTTGGCTGCCATGTTGGCAGATGAAGGTGTGATCAACCTAGATGTTTCCATCAGTACATACTTGGATCGTCAATTGCTTGGGAAAATTCAGCATTCAGATCGAATGACAATAAGGCAGTTGTTAAATCACACAAGTGGTATTTTCGAATATAACGATGCCAGTGATTATGCCTTTTTCAAAGCACAATTTGCTCAAAAAGATAAAGTTACGACAGACATGTTCCCTCTGGGTTTTGCTTTGAACCAGCCTGCTAATTTTAAGCCCGGGAAAGAATATGCTTATTCTAATACTGGGTATGCTTTAGCAGGAGTCATATTAGAGCGAGTATTAAAACAACACCCCTCTGTAGCGATTAGAAACAAAATACTCGAACCACTAAAAATGACATCTAGTTACTCAAAAGGTGTTGAAAAGCACATGCCTAAACTGGCTTCGGGCTTCTTTATAAATGATTCAGACCCCGCGTTTCCACTCCCCATGAATGTTTGGGTAGATACAAAAGAAATTATAGGCACAACCGCGACCTCTGACGCACCGTTGGCTTCAAGTGTTAGTGATATGGCAAAACTACTAAGAGCTATTGTGCGTGATAACGGAACTGTTAGTCGTAGCGTGAGAGCTACAATGATAGGAGAGAAGAGCCTCGTAAAGTCTTGGGGGCCTCGTTTTTATTCTTCATCTGATTTTCACTATGGACTTGGAGTTTGGGTGGAGAAGGTAAGAGGTAAGACATTTTATCACCATGGTGGTACTGAGTTTGGCTATTTTACTCAAAACATTTATATTCCCGATGGCGATGTCAGTATTACTGCTTTTGCAAATTGCGGTGTAAACGAGCAGTGTGAATCGGAATTTCAAAATTTTACTTTTGCGGTTCTAGATTCATTTTTAAAAGTGCGGCAGGGTATATGACAAGTACTTGCGGTCACGCGTTTTCAAACAGCATGAATGACTTTGCCATTGTGCGTAATAGTAAGTTCTACCTATGCCTGTGATGGAAACTGACTTGTCTATTTTGATTTTTTAATCCCAGCTTATAAGTGGGTTATATACGAATGGTGAAATATGAAGTGCTTTATTCTTGTTTTGTTGATAGTCAGTGCATGTAGTTTCGCTAGCAAGCCTAGTACACCATCCAAAGAATATCTAAATAGTTTATCGCCAAATGAAAGAGGCATTGCTTTGGAGTATGAAGCAAAACTCAAAGAAGAGTTTTTTCACCATCTTGGTGTTCTAACCGTTGAAAGGTTAGAAATATTACTAAAGCTAAGGGAGAAAATATTAGCGGATAGTGCTGAGTCCTCTCAGATATTTATTGATGGTATTATTTTCCAAGAAGCTCGAGTAATTTATGGCTCTAGTAAAGTGAGGGAATTGACAGAATATCAAAAGTCAATTTTATTGAGGTTCAAAAATTCAATAGAGGAAAATGAGCTGGCTTTTTCAGGTAAAAACGCAGAACGAAATAAAATTAGATTAAAAGAAATTATAGAAGGTATTTCATATTAAAGTGAGAGCAAATCGTATGCCCTTATCTCTTTTAAGTAATAGTTACAGCTTGCAACACAACGAACGGAACCTATGGTGAAATATATTGTACCATTGCTCTTATTGTTGGGAAGTGCCTATTCTCATGCAAAAGATTGCACTAATGTGGTTGGTGAGTTGACGCTTTGGAATGGCCATCCGCCTTTTCTTAGAATCACATTGTGGAGGAGCAATGAAGTTTTTGGAGTTTTACAGGCGGGGGAGGAGCCAGCTCCAGGCGCAATTCCTAGTACACTTTATGCACAGGTCTTAGAGGGAAGTCATCGAGTTAATGGCAAGTTTTGTATCGAAAAGCTAGGCAAGTTTACAAAAGTTCCTAACAGGAATAACGACATCGAGTATATAAAAATAAAGAATTTTTCTACGATAAACTAGCATTGCTGGTGTAAGTAACAGATAAAAACTTTAATGTGCTGCGTGTGGATCCCGCTCGAACTATACCAAAAAATCAAGGGAGTGCTATTTTAGCAGTGTTCTACCCATATCCATTTTCCACGCGCCTTACAAAAGAGCGCTAAAAGCTTTATCTGTTAATTGATTCATTAATTACTACGGCATTGTCGAGGAGTTTAATGACCCTGTTACACAGGCTTTATGCCCTTCTTTAACAACCCTAAACAAAGTTAGCTATTGGATTTGAACTTCGGAGCCTCTACGAATAAAAGTGGTCTAAACACGACTTTGTATTATTAATAAATGCGATATATTAAGTAATTTATAAAGTGGGGGTGAATTCATTAAAATATAAAAAACTTAATATTATTTTCCTTTTAGTAACTTTGTTCCGCTTACGCCTTGCGTTATAATTTCCCCAATTTAAAAAGTAGAGTAAAAAACAATGTTAAGAAAAATTCTATTATTCGGGGCGTTATCTTGCTCCTTAAATGTATTTGCTGGCGATATTGCCTTTGGCAAAGTGGTTGGCACAAAGGTCTATGACTTTTCTGATAATAAGTCTGTGAAAGTGTACTTTGAAAAAGGTTCTACACTTGGAACGTCAGCCTGTAAAGAAAGTGAAAGACCATTTGGGGTTATTACTTATAGTAAAAAGACTGAAGCATCCGTTAATCATATGTTGAGTGTTATATTGGCTGCACAGATGTCAGGTAAAAAAATGCGCATATTTTCAAAAGCTGACAACAGTTGTGAAGTGGATTTTGTTGCCCTTCAAGAAACCTACTTTTAATCCTACTGTCTAAATTGGCCGAACTTATAGTTCGGCTTTTTTCACGTTTTCTATTCCCTGTAAAATATGAGCTATTAGATAATTGGGTGTGTGAGGGAAAGCGAATTGAGTACTAGTGTAACTTTTAATATTGAGGTGGTTATATATTTTTAAGGAATTAGACTGGGGGCTAAGTGATACACGCAATTGTGGGTAAAAGTGATGTTATTAGTAAGATTGCATCAAATTGGGTAGTTGCAGAATTAGTGGTTCTCAAACAAGGGTATTCAGTTATCCAAGTATCTGATCAGCTACTAGATGACATAAACGAGCTTGTTAATTCAGAAAAAGAGGCCCCCTATCCAGAGTTTTATAAACTCTCTTCTTCACTTCACGAACTGCTTAAAAGCGAATCTATCAACAAAACACTAGCCTATATCGAAAGTGATTATTTTGGTGGTATAGGGGCGCAGTCAGCAGTGCTTTATATTAATAGTAAAACTGTGTTGGGGCCGTTAAAAACTGAAGTTAAGTGGTGTTCAAACACAAACCAGTACAACCAAGAGCCCAAAGGGCAACTGGCTATAAACTCGGTACTATCCCTACTAGGTGTTTCTACTAGTAACGGTATGGGTGAGTTTGATGTTTTGCAACTCGACTCATTAAGATAGAACATAAAGTTAAACTCCCGGCACAAATTGAATGCGAATTTTGGGATAGCATCTATTTCTAGTTTAGTGTCTGCCTCCTGACTAATTGGGTATCAAGAACAGACAAATGGTTATGTTTTCAAAATATATTTACAGAACCGTGGTTGATTAAATTTAGCCATTTTTTTAGCCTGTGTGCGAAACGCGTTAATACGTTAAATATGAGAAGAAATTTGAAAGTTAGAACGAAAGATAAACTGGCTGACTTTGTCAATCAGGGAAACAAAGTGGAGTATGTTTTTTTCTGGGGACATCAAGAAAAAAGCGGAAAAGTATCAAAGAGCTGCTTCAGTCAGTGGTATGAATCAACATTCCAAGAAGATGGAAATGAATTTTTAACGGCTGAGCATTACATGATGTATCACAAAGCAAAGTTGTTTGGTGATCATGATGCCTGTGAGAAGGTACTTTGTGCCCACAGCCCAGCAAAAGCGAAGGCGATTGGTCGCGAGGTACTGGGGTTTGAACAAAATTTATGGGACGAAAAACGTTTCGAAATAGTCGTCAACGCCAATCTGGCGAAGTTTTCTCAAAATGCCGGCTTAGAGGCTTTTTTACTCAACACTGGTAATCGGGTTATAGTTGAAGCGAGCCCTGTAGACAAAATATGGGGTATAGGGTTGGCACAAGATAACCCTGCATGTGAAAACCCTAACTCATGGAAAGGTCTCAACCTTTTAGGGTTTGCACTTATGGAAGTGAGAGCAAGACTCGCTGATAAAGCGGGGGCTTAAAGGCCTCGAACACTGGTTTGTTAGCTTGAGGATAGCTAAAGAGGTTTTATGAAAATTTTTAGTTTAATAATTTTGTTGCTTCACTTTACTACTTCTCTTTCTTCAACATGCAGTTTTTTATAAAACCGATAGCTCACTTAAATTAGTGGCTCAGTCAAGAGCTGAGCGTTTACAACAAGTACTCGATGAGTATAGCGAGCAGCAAAAACAGTCAAAAATAAAACTAAATAATGGCCAAAAGGTAGAGTGGACTTCGTGTGATCATATATGCTTTTTAAAGGTGGCCCGAGACTATGTCGAAATCATGATGCCTGATAACCGCAGCATTTTACACAACGAAGGTCTAGCTGTGATGGAAGAGAAGCTACTATCGCTTTTTTACGAGTATATCGCTTATTTATTATTAATAAATGCTTTATTCAATCACTGGAGAAGTTACCATCAGGGGAGTAATCTTATATTGACCACAGGAGAAGCTGTTCCTGTGAGTACGCGAATGATGCCAAAGGTAAAGAACCAATTGGATTACACAACGTTTGTATGCACTATAAACCAAGGGGTTTTTTTAAAAAGGCACTCTGAATATTGTCGATAGTAAGAGTCAAAAAGCGTCTCGCAGTTCTTTAATGACATAGGTATCCCCTCGAATTTTGGATGTTCAAAAACTTGCAATAGGAAATGGTATGGACCAGAAAATATTAGAACTAACATTACAAACAGCGATGAACTACGCTAGCTTGGCATCCACAGTGTTTAATTTATTCCTTACTGTTTTATTTGGGTCATTTGCATTTGCAGCAGCTATACCGCTTAGGGACATAGGTAAACCTATTCGATTTTTACCTTGGCACGTGAGTGGATCATCTTTTGTATTCTCCATTGGATTGCTTTCCTTTTATATCATCAGTTTTTGGACATTTAACCGTTATGTAAAAGATGCTGAACGTGCGTTGACGCATTTAAGTCTTGAGCTAATAAATACGGACTGCGACAGTGGGAAAAAGTTGTCAGCTATTTTGCATGTATCAGATAAATCGCTGCAAGGCATTGGTATGGGACTGCCAAGTATTGGATTTATTATAGGATCCATATTTGGACTGATTGTATTTCTATGGGTTGCGAATGCACCACGCACTGCTAACAGCGCATCACAATAAGGCAGGCTCTGCTTCTGCAATATGAGTTTGTAAGAAAAACACAAATACCCACTAACTATGAGGGTGAAAAGATACACATTGGATTGAATATGACAGACCTATTTATTCCCGATACATTTGAGCCCCCATTGTATTTTGAATCGGCGAACTTCTACTTTCGGGTGCTTGAAGAACAAGTAGCACAGTTGGATTTTGATGCTGTGATGTCCAGCCAGCAAAGGCTACAAGGAATATTTGGCCCAAATTCACAATGGCCTAAACGCAATATGACACTTGACGAAAATATAGAGAGTTTACAGGTGCATAAAAAGGAGTTTGAGTCACGAGAGGCATTTGCATACTCGGTATTCAATAAATCACAGGATAAGTGCCTTGGCTCTGTTTACATCGACCCTAGTCAATCGCCAAACTATGATTGTGAGGTATACTTATGGGTTCGAGATGACAGTATTAAACTTGAAAAGGCGTTATATCAAACAGTCTTAATCTGGCTTCAAGAGCGGTGGCCTTTTTCACGGATTGTATTTCCTGGTCGCAGTATTTCATGGTCTCGTTGGGCAAGCGAAATAAAAAGTGCGGAATAGGCGAGTGGAGCCCAGCTTCTCTATTGCCAATTTTAGTGTAATGTGGGCTTAGTCCCTTCTTACGGCTGATCCAAATTGAATATAGGGTCGTAAAACAAGGTTTTGTGAGAGGGAAACATGCAGTTTTCAGGAGAGGACGAGTCTAGGATCATTGAAATGGCCTGGGAAGATCGCACACCATTTGAAGCCATATATCTTCAGTTTGGGCTTAATGAAAAACAAGTTATCCAATTTATGAATAAAAGGCTCAAAGTGTCCAGCTTCAAGCTTTGGCGTACAAGGGTGTCAGGGCGCAAGACTAAGCATATCAAACTACGCAGTAAAGACGTTATTCGAGGTTACTGCCCGTCTCAATATAAGCATCGCTAGTTGGGCATCGAACCGGGTGCTGGTTTGTACAATGAGAAATTTTATTGCATGGGGCGTTTCACATGGATATCTATCGTGCATTGATAGTACAGTCCCTCATGTTGTTTGTGATTTGGGGTCTGGCAAAGCGACAGTGGAAATGACACTTTGTGAATGTTGTTAGCTTAGCACTTATTTAAATCTCAAAAGGCTATTTACCTCTTGCCAAGGCGCGATGTATTTCAAGGAAATCATACTATGAGTATAGAGAAAAGAAGCTAGCTCCCGTTTTTCATTAGTAAAAAATAATTGATTTAACCTGTTGTTTTTGAGACTGTTTAGTACAACAAGTTGGAAATGAGGTAGAAATGGAATTACTCACATTGATTATTGTAATTGTTGCTTTTCTTGGTGTGTTTACGCTAGAAGTCATCGCGCCAGCTTCAAAGAATGGCTGCGATCGTCGCTGGCTAGTTTTAGCCTCTTCTATAAGCTTGTTTCAGTCATTCTCGACCGTTGGCATTGGGCTCATATTCGTTGATTTATTTCGCGAAGTATCGATATTAGAGTTTCGAGATATACACTTTTTTGCTCAAGGCGTGTTGGGTTTTGTCTTAACCAGTTTTGTTGCCTATTGGTGGCATAGAGCGATGCATAAATCTGATTTTTTATGGCGGACATTTCATCAGTTGCACCATAGCCCTAGGCGTATTGAAGCACTTACTTCATTTTATATGCATCCATTTGACGGGGCCGCAGCGACTTTTTTAAATGCCTTTTGTTGCTATTTTATATTGGGCCTTGACGCGTCAGGTACCGCTGTTAGTTTAATTTGTGCGGCACTGTACAATATTTTTATACATGCCGATCTAAAAACACCGTATTGGCTAGGGTATATCCTCCAGCGCCCAGAAATGCATAGGGTTCATCATAAAAGTTTACACCATGCTCAAAACTATGGGTTTGCGGTTTGGGATTTGTTATTTGGCACTTTTAGTAATCCCAAATCGTATGTAAAAGAGGTTGGCTTTGATGAAATTCGTGAAAAGCGGGTTTTTGATATGCTAAAAACCAAAGATGTTTATAAAACCGAATGATGCAGGTGTCTAGGAGTGACTAATGATATTTGCGTGGTTTCTAAGTTGCGGGATTGGCTATAATTAATCACTATTTCGGTGGCTATAGTACAACAGGTGCTACTTGATTCATCAATGTTTCAATTTATGCAGTTGAGCCTGCCATTTGACAGGCTGCTTGAGCTTAAGAGCGGCCTTGTTTTAACAATTCAACCAATACAATAGCTGTGGGAAGTGCTGATTTGGGATTTTGGCCAGTCAATACCCCATTATCGTGAATGACATAGGGCTCGCCCGGTGCCGCATACGCAAACTTAGCGCCTTGTGCTTTGAGTTTATCTTGTAATAAAAATGCGTAATTTTTCCGAGCCCAACGTCCTTCTTCGGCGTTTGATTTTGCTGTAACTTTAAGCCCAGATACTAGGTATGTTCCGTCTGCATTTTTTATATCTACAAACGCTGCAGGTCCATGACATACAGCTGAAATGATTTTATCTTGGGCTAAAAATGCTAAAGACAATCTGGCCATTTCAGGGTGCCCGGCGAGGTCAAACATAGGTCCAGCTCCACCAGGTACATAAAATGCCACGTAGTCTTTCGGTTGTATCGATTTTAATGGTTTTGGCTGGTCAATGTTGCTGCCCTTACGCATGATTTTGTAGTCAACCTGAGCCTGTTTAGAAAGTAGATTGTAGGCGACTGGCCGACCGGGACTTCCATCTGGGCTGGCAAATTCGACGGTATATCCGTTATTCATGATATGTTGATAAGGCTCAACGACTTCAGGCAAATAGTAGCCATGTTTGTCGGCAGATAAAATAAACAGTACTTTTTCACTGTTGGACATTTTAGCTAAAGCTTGCTCAGTAAAAGTGCCTAATAGCACGAACCATAGTAACCCGATAACTTTAAACATAGAATTCTCCTATCGTTTTATTTTGACAGGAGAATTATTGACAGTCTTGAGGTTTTAAAACGTTACCTTGCAATGAATTAAAATGACTTTTTATGATTTATCACTAAAATTGGTTCTTATTATATCGCTGACATAAGATGACACTTGCCATGTTGCCCAATGCGATTGTGATACGGAAAAGTGGTACGGAATATAGTTATCTTGATGGAAGATCGCAGTTTGGCCCTTATTATCAATTGCTATGATGGCATTGCTTTGAGGGTTTCTACAATAAATGCGGTTATTGTCGAACTGCCAATTAATCCGGTAACGACGTAACACACTTGAGCACATGCTTGAATCTATCGCTGTGCCTTGCCATGTTGCAGATAGTTGCTGGTCAAAGTGGACATAGTGCATCTCATCTGACACTTTGTCTGCAAGTACAAAAGCATGCGTGTTATCCATCACATGAAGTTGGTTGGTTTTTATGTTGAGCAGGTTGAGCTGCCAACCCTGTTTGTGCCACTCACTATAATGAACCTCCTCATCAGAGTACCAACCTGCGGCGGTAACGGTTTGTGTGGTATCAATTACTTTTAGTACTTCAAGATGCTCTATATCGTATATCACTATGCCTTTATTTGTATTAGCTAGGAGTCGTTTATCGTCAAAAGACCAATCAAGGTGATAAAACAAGCGCCCTTGATCTTCAAGTTCAATTGAACGCAGCTGATTGGTGCCTATTTGTTGCAGCCATAATTTACTATATCCGGAGCGCTTGGAGATGAACGCAAGTTGCTTAGCGTCATTCGAAATCGCAGGTAGGTAGTCCATCACAGAAGAATTGGATAGCGCATTGACGTCTCCGTCAATTTGAATATCTCGGTTTACTATGTAAGAGGAGAACAAATAGTCTTTGCCATTGTTGATTCGATTGAGATCTGTGATGCGTCTTGAATCACTATATAAAACTTGCTGTTGCCCTGATGCCAAACTCGTTGCCACCAAGTCAAATGAGGGATGCTCTCCGGGGTGAACTATGGTGTTGAGGTCATGTCCCCAAAGTGCAGAGCGAACCATATATGGTAAGGTCAATAAGCTACGATAGGTGCTATCTGTGATGTTCAATTCAAAAGCTTGGCTAATGCCGGGGGCCGATTCATGTAACAGCAAGATGCGGTTTGTCTTTCTATCTCTATCTAGATAATAGTTTCCTTTGCCATTGGCGATTGGCTGAGCAACTTTTCGTTTTGCCACAGTGTTTAAAGATATGCTGTAGACTTGCCAAGGTGCATACTCTGCATCTCTTTCAATGAACAAGAGCTTTTGCTCCTTTGGCATATGGATAACGCTTCTAAGCTGACTGTCTGCACATTGATATACCACCTTGGGCGCGCTGAAAATTGCCTCTGATATCTCAATTTGGTGGATTTCACACTCTTGTCCTTGGTCGAACAAATAAAATAACTTTTGCCCATCATCCGACCAATAAGCATCGTGGGCCTTTCCACTTTCAGGGCTGACTATATGAGTTATGTTGTTTTGATTATCATGGATATGCAGCTGATTTACACCCAAGGCAGTTGGTGCTGAAAACGCCAAGTATCGTAGATCTGGAGACATAGCTCCTTCGAATTGGGTAGTTGAGAGTCTAGATAAAGGAGAAACCTTTGCATCAATGTAAGTGGGAGTAATATCGGATTGAGAAACAAATACTGAAAAGGTGATGCAGGCAGCGATAAAGCACAGAACCAAGTAGAGGTGTTTTGAACGATATACAGGGGATGATTTGTGTAGCAAGGACTTTTTGTCAGCTGGGTCTTCTAAATGAAGTTCATCATTATGGGTGGTCGCTTCAACCTTAATGGCAAATTTATAACCAACTTTTGGCACAGTGACGACAAACCGCTTTATTTTGTCATTGTCGTCAAGGGCCTTGCGTAATTTTACAACTATGCGATTAATGGCACTATCACTTACAACCTGCCCAAACCAAACTTGTTCAATTAACTCATCTCGACTAATCGCGCGCTGTGGGTTTTGACAAAAATAACTCAATAGTTCAGCCACTTTAGGTTCTAGCAGGTGTTCTTGCTGCCCTTTGCTCAGTATGTTGTTATTGGCATCAAAATAAAATTGGCCTAACTTCCAGCGCATTTTCTTCCTTTCATATTTTTATAATTATTTGATAAATATGCGAATAATTTAAAGTCACGTTCGGTCACTTGTCAGACATGACATGGGGTATATCAAGATTGTACATTACCCCACAATCCAAAATCTATCTTCTTGCATTACGAAGGTTTTTTAAAGAAAACAAGGAATAAATATGAAGCGAATAACTCAAGTGATGGCGGTGTATTTAGCCGCTATGTTGCAGATAAGTACAGCTGGCGCAAATGAAGATATCGAACAAATAAAGCAAGTGATTCAATGGTACTTTGATGGCACTGCTGAAGGAAAGCCCGCTTTAGTTGAGCAGGCATTTTTACCCAGTTTAGAGCTTCAGTTTGTTGACAGTGGTGGTGCGTTTAGACGTTGGTCGGGACAAACCTACATCAGTGGTATTGAAGAGGGTAAAAAAAACAGCCGTGTGGGAGAGATAATCGCTATTGATGTAACGGGTGACTCGGCTATGGCAAAGGCAACAATCACCATTCATAACACGGTTTATACTGACTACTTCCTACTATTAAAGCTTAGCCAGGGCTGGAAAATTACCAACAAGATCTTTACTAGAAAACAGGTTCGAAGCCATCAATATTCTAAGTAACCCCAAACGCTTGAGTATGGCGATAACATAGAGCATTCATAGGCTATGTGACGTTTGCACTCGGTATACTCGCGGGCTGTGAATAAGCTGCCAGCGTGATTTAAACCTTGCCTAATCATGGCGGGGTTTAGCGCTTGGTTATGAGCTGATCTGATGTGAGTGGAGCACCCAATGTAATTGAGTGTTTCGCTCACTCAAGATAGCCTCATTTATAAATAGGTAGTTACCATTATTTAGTTACCAAATACTAATGCTTCTTTTTCGATATTGCGTCATGTTTGGCTTGAAACAAAGAACGTTTCTGGGGATCTGAAGACTTTTCGATTGCAAGCGCAAGTAATCGCTCAGTGTTTTCCATTTCGCCTTTGGTATAATAGATACGAGCCAGTTCAAAGTAGGGTTCTGGAATATAGGGCGTTTCAACAATGACTTCTTTTAACTCTCTTATCGCTTTGTTATAGCTACCCTTTTTAATTGCTCTTTGAGCCAATTGAATTTTATCAAACGGCGTTGAGGCGCTGCTGTCGAGTAAGTTTTCTAGGTGATTTATCAGCTCTGTATTATCTTGATTTTTCACTAACGATAAATAATTAGAAATTAAATTTTGACTCGTCAAATGATGTTTATCTGCAAATTTAAATAATTCTAGAGCGTCGTTTTGTAGTCCTTTTCTGCGGTGTAAAATTGCGGCGATGTTGATCAACTCAGCATCATTTGGACTATAGTTCAGCGCGCTTGTTAAAAAGCTATAGCTTTGATTGAAGTTCTCGTTTAGCAAAGAATCTACTGCTTTGTTTGCATAATATTTAGCTATTAGGTCGTCGTAGCTTGCAGTATCGATGAAAAAACTGTCTTGGGCTGGGAAATAATCGACAACAGTGCCGGCGCGAATGATCTCAAACTGATTGGCAGCACTCGATGAATTCGGCGCTAACAATTTGGTGCGAAAGTGATTAGAGATCAATATAGTATTATTGTTTTTTCGAAAAACAGGGACTGTACCTACTTCTCTAAATGTGGTTTCTACTTTTGCTAATGTTGCATAGGCCTGAGTTAATATTGCCAAGGATATGCAATTGCCTTCATTTTTCTCCAAAGATTCTCGTGCTGTTAGAGTTGCGCCGTCGTAAGTAAATTGATCAAGTCGTTTCTTGAGGTAGTTAAATACAGCTTTATCTGGACGAGTGCCTTTATCGAGAGCTGTCTTAAAGTACGCCAAGAATTTATCTTGCTCTTGTTTGGGCAAAGAAAATATATCATGTTCTTCAATTGTGGATTGGTGCTCAAAAGCAGCATGGTTAAATAGTTCTTCAACAGAGGGGGGGTCTTCGAGTGGGGTTGTCTTTGTGCTTGAACATGCAATCAATTGAGCTGTAAAAAGCAATAGAACTGCGGTCTTTATCATGAAAATTGCTCCTTCAATATAGCAGTTGTGCTACTTATTTATGTCACGTATTTTCTTAATTAGCAATTGTACCGAAAATAGCATGCGCGATATCGAACCCTTTACACTTAAATATTCACCTGTTTTGATGGTGGTAAACACGAGCTGTTGTGGTTCTTTAAATCAGAACGTATCTTCTTGCGCTACCCTAAATAGGTAGCTTAACCGAATCGCGTTCTGCTTTTTTATAACATACTGAATTTATAGCTTTGTCATGCTGTGGCGTTTAAATGTCGTTAGATAGAAATAGACGTTAAAGGTGAGGCACGCATAATTACGTTCGTTGTTTTCAAAGTTTTTAAGGAGATCGAATTGTTTCTCTCTACAAGTAAGTTAAAGACACTACGCAAAGAAAAGGGCTGGTCACAGGAGGTACTTGCCAAAGCAACGGGGTTATCTGTAAGAACAATTCAGCGTATAGAAGCTAACGGTAAGGCGTCTGCTGAATCTACGTTGGCCCTGGCGTCTGTTTATGAACTTTCTCCTCAAGAGCTTAAAGCAACTTCAACAGATATTGAAATAAATTGGACGAGGAAAGTAATTATGAAAAGTGTAGTGGGATTGTTAATGATATCCAGTGCTGTCGGCATGTTAATTTATTTCGGTGCAAGCTTACGAAATTACCTAGATGTTACTTCTGGTGTATTTCTCATATTATTTTTGTATTCAGCAACCATGGTGACTTTTGGTACAAATGGCATGTTTAAGTCTTTGTCCGGGCTTAAATACATTTTCACAGAAGAGATGGTTGGTGGGGATGAAGCAAAATATTTGGCGGCGCTATTTCGAAGCCAAATTAAATTCATGTATGGTGGTGCATTAATCGGCTTAGTAGTAGGCTTAATTGCAATACTTAGCAATATTGATACCTATGAGAACTTTTCCTTGTTAAGGGCATTGTCAGTCAATTTAGTGGTTTTACTTTATGCTGCGTTAATAAGTGAAGGTGTGTTTAGGCCTTTGAGTATTAAGCTTAAAACATGTGACATTAAAGAGTAAACTTGCAACATACTGGGTATATGGCAGGGCAGCTTTAAATGGAGTCGATTTATTTTTGGGAGCTGGTAATAATGAGTGAACAGTTACAATGACGATTTCGGAATTTAACTATATTGAGTCGATGCTCTGGTTTGCCATAGCGCTTGGGTTAATCATAAATTTGCTAATGAAAGGCCATAGAGATGCCTATTTTACGGTGAACATAATTGCTTCATTAGCTTTTATTGCCTTTGGTATTTCAGACATAATAGAAGCAAGTACAGGGGCTTGGTGGCGTCCATTTAGCCTGTTAGTGCTGAAAGCGGTTTGTGTGGTTAGTTTCATTGGCTGTTTTATAAAATATAAAAAAATAAAAAGTGTCATTCAAACTCATAAATAGTGTTACGCTCAAAGAGTGTGAACGACAGTTTAATCTCTTATTGTATTACCTGATTCAAGTAGATAAATATGGATAAGAATATTTCTGATTTATTGTTTCGTTCTTTAGGTACTCATGCCCTGAAAGCAATATCATTATCACAAACAGAAATAAAGCTTGTGGTTGCTCCGTGGGATAATTTAAACAACGAAGCCTTGGCTATTTTTGAGACTCCTGAAATTATATATCTAGAAGGCACCAATGGTGATGTCAGTGCATTTGCGGACCTCAATCTACCCTGGGATATTATTCGGTTTGATTCACAGTTAGTATCAGGCTTGATTTGGGAGTTCGGTTTGTGCTGCGATGAAGTTCATTTAGGTTTCAGAGCAAAGATGCCTGATATCTCTTTTTCATGAAGTACTTAGGCCAAATGACATCAATCAAAGGCTAATTTATTCTAGCTATAACAACATTTTCAACAAGCGAAAATTTAAATTCGCTTAAAACTTCGTTAGTGGGGACGGAGTTAGGTGCAAAAGGAGGCACTTTGAAAGCTTTAACATCACTGTTCTTATTTTTATTTTCTTCATGCGTACTGTCAGCTAACCATAGTCTTCATCATTTAATCGGCACGTGGGTCATCAATCATGACAATAAGCAGGTTGACTATAGCTTTATTGAATATCAAAAATCAGGTGACAAGTGTGAAATATCTTTTTCTTTAGTTTATTCACTCGAAGTTGATATGTATTGGAATAAGTGGAAAGTCGAAAACGGTGTCATTCATTCGACAATACACAATACCAACACTTTACTTGAATACGGCACTAAAATTGGCGATAAAATTAAACGGCTAAATGAAAAAGAGTTATTTGTTGATATGGTCATTCCCAAGGGGGATTACGCTACTGAGTAGCACTATAAGAATATGAATGCAAAACCGGGTCAGGTGTGTAATACAGTTAAAAAGTTCTTTAATCATAAAAGTCTATTAGAACAATAAATTTTGATTGGATAATTGTTTTAAAATAGGTACGGATTGTTGTAGGGTCTATGTGACAACAACGAGTTTTGTTCAAGTTTTATTTAGGCTGGCGTGTTTAGGAGTATCCATATGCTGAAATTTGACCAAGGGAGTGCCCGTTTCAACTTCCGTAGCGTTGCGGTTGTTATTCACGACAATCACGTGTTATTACATAGGGCTGTGGGCGATTCATTTTGGGCACTGCCGGGGGGCAGAGTAGAGTTTTTTGAAAATTCGGATGCAACGTTAAATCGCGAGTTGCTCGAAGAGCTGGGAGTTGAAATAGTCGTAAAGCGCCACCTTTGGTACGTTGAGAACTTTTTTGAGTATTCAAATAAGCAATTTCATGAAATTGCCAATTACTTTTTGGCGCAACTCAGTGAGCCGAACCAGTTCCCTATGGAGGAAGTTTTTTGTGGAATTGAAGAAGAGGTCGACCTTGAGTTTAAGTGGTGCTCTTTGACTGATTTATCCAGTATCGAATTAAAACCTACATTTTTACAGCATGGCTTGGTTAATTTGCCAATGGAGACAAAGTTCATCAAAGTTAATGAACTCAATGTTGGCTGATTGCTTTATTTACTGATATGTACTTTCACTGGTTCCCATTGTTATCGCAACAGCTAGCGTGTTTGTTTTGCAATAAAAGCTAGGTATATAACTAGCTTTTATTGCAAAGGTGTTATTAATGGGGTTTCTTTATTTGAATTGATTCAGACAAGCTCTAACCATCTCCAAACGAAAAAACCGTTATTTGTCGGAACCTAAATTCCATCCAAACTGAACTTGAATACCTGTTCCTTCAATCACATTGCCCGTATCATTGAGATTAACTTTATAGCGCCATTGCTCTAAAGCATTTATCCCCGCTTGTTCAAAGTAGCCTTCAGGGCTTGCTTCAATTACCCGAATATTAACAGGTTCGCCTTTTGCATTAAGGTCAAACTCTAAAGTTACGCTGCCGGTAATACCTTGTTTTGCAGCTTCAATTGGATAGTCGTATTCTTTGCTAAAGATGACTACAGGCTTATAACTTTTTGGTGTATCTGCGCTTTTTTTCTTTTCTTGAATTTCTCCAAAGTAGCCAAAATCAATGTAGCTCTGCAATATTTCTGCACGCTGGGGGTTTTGAAGCGTTTTATCTTGCAGATATTTAAAAAAGCGCTGATCATCTTGCTGTTTGGTTATTTTAAGCAATACGCCATCTAGGTAGGTGTCTGACGATTTCTCAATGTAATTCAAGTAAGCCTCAATTTTTTGTTTTGCCCGCTCAAACTCTCCCAGTAAGTAGAGTCCAAATACTTCCAATCTCATTTGGTATTTGTGATCTTCAGCGTTTAGAGCACCACTATTGATCGCTGCGCTGGCATGACGCACCGAAAGCTCATGTAGCTTAACGTCACTATATAAATAGGCCAATTTACGATTGATCATGGCTGTTTCAAAGTCTGAGTTTGTCTTTATGGATTCAAGCGTTTCTTTTGCTGCCATTGCATTGTTATCTTGCTGTTGCTTGGTCGCCTTATCAATGGCTTGTTTAATATTCGCAGGCAAAACCTGCTTAGCACGTAGGTTGTGGCATTGATAGGTCAGGGTTTGACATGTAGAGTTGTTTTGTAGTTTTTGAGGTGGTTTTATTTGTTTCTCAAATTGGATTTGATTAGCATGCCGTTTTGCTATTCGAGTTTGTATCTCATCGAGCACGCGTTGAGCGGTCTGATTTTGCGCTTCTTCATCAATCATTGTTTGAATATCAAGCAGTAACTCGTAACGTGTTTGGTCTTTTTTCTGTTGTGCTATTTGATCGAAAATTTCAAAGATGTCAAAGTCAAACGATTCACCAATATATGCCAAATAAATTAATGCTTTTTCTTCTCCAAGTTCGAACCAACCAAGCTTAACAAACAGTTTTATTGCCAAAATCAGTGCCGATTTATATTCTTCTGCTGGTAAGCTCCCACTGTCTATTGCTTTCAAAGCATAATCTAAGGCACGTGCATCTTCTCCGATCCGCTTCATATTCATATTAGCTAGGTGATAATCCACAATTGCTTGTTCATAAACATTTTGGCTTTTGATTTTTTCTAACCTTATGGCTGCGGCGCTATAGTAGCCATGGGTTGCGATATTTAAAGCAAAGGATATATCTTTGGCTGTATTTTCGCTTATATCTTGCTCTGGCTGCATCGAGTGGCACTGGTACCTAAGCGGTTCACAACTTAATTTTTGTTGGTCTGGAGTAGTCGTTACTACAGCTTGGGTTTTTGGCGTAGTTGTTACAGCTTTAGCTTTTGATGTAGTAGTTAAAACTTGCTCATTTTGAACTGGTACTTCGGTCACAGTAGGAGCGGGGGACGACTGACATCCAGTTAAAACAGCCAGAGCAAGTGCTGTGATAGTAAGTCGTTGTTTATTCATTGTTATTATTCCATTATATTTTTCTCAATATTAGCATCTTGCATACTTTGCTTGAAGTTAAGTTCGTATTTGAAGTTCCGATGCTGTTAACGATTGTAAAGGTGCCTGTCTTCTTGTTCATAATTTGACTTATTTGTGAAAATAAGTATAAAAATCAGTGTTATGATATTCATCCTGCGTATAGTAAAAACTGGCTCAGCCGCTAGTGCTTTTTGCGTTTTGTTATTCAAATACAATGTCGGCATGCGGCTTATAGAGCAAAAAGGCCTCAAGTGTCGTGGGTACATCAACAATATTTACCATCTGTTTTTGAGCAGCAATTTAAGGTATAAGTGTATTTAGCGCTAATAACACCTAAGTGTCGTATAACTTTCGTATAGCTGCCGTAAAAGGTGCGTAAAAGTTTCGTATGACTTTCATGGGTTTACCAAAATAATTAAGCAGTCACAGAAAACGGTCTAATACATTATGAGAATAAATGCAGAATTAATTCTAAGAATGAGAAAAGAGAAATCTTGGTCTCAAGATGAGCTGGCAATTGCTTCTGGGTTAAACCTGCGGACTATTCAAAGAATTGAGTCAGAGGCGACAGCATCTTTGCAATCGAAGAAAGCACTTGCATCTGCATTTGAACTTGATGTTCGAGACCTTGATTACGAGGAACAACCTAAAATGAAAAAGTATGAATATAAGACTGTAGAACTTCCGTTTAAATTTGGTTTCTTTAAACAGGGTACACCAGATATAGAAGAGGTTCTGAATGCTGAAGGGGCTGAGGGTTGGCGACTAAACCAAATGGTGCTACCAGCTTCATCCAATATGGGGCAATCTGAAAAAATGATTGCGATTTTAGAGCGAGAGTTAATAGATTGAGAAAGCAAAGTGGTTAGCTCAGTTGGCAAGTCAAACAATGCAAACTGGGCAACTATATTGATTCGATAAAGCCCTATCAGGAGTACGGGCGATAGGGCTTTGCGCGTACTTTTAAATGTCTCGAGTAAGGATATGAATGCTTAAAGGCTATTCTTCATTTATTAAGCCCCATTTTTTACGGCTTTGAACAGGCATTAAGTTCAAACAAGCTACTAAAGGAAAGGTGTTAAATGCTAACCACAGTTATAGAAACTGAACGACTAATATTAAAGGCACTATCTAAACAGGATGCTGGAGACTTATTTACAATATTTTCAGATTGTGAAGTGATGAAATATTGGAATACAGCGCCGTGGGGATCAATTGAGCAAGCTGACTGTTTTATAGCTAAAAGTATTGACGCTCATAAGAATAATACAGAAATAACGTTAGGCATTTACTGGAAAGAGACTGGAGAACTCTTGGGTAAGATTATGCTTTTTAGCTATGATAAAACATCCAGACGAGCGGAAATAGGATTTGGGATCAGCCGTGATTTTTGGGGAAAAGGAATAGTCTCGGAAGCTGGACAAGCACTCATAGAGCATGCATTTAATCACCTAGGACTGCGTAGAATCGAAGCTGAAATAGACCCTGATAATATCTCGTCAAGCAAGGCACTTGAGAGATTAGGTTTCCAAAAAGAAGGGGTGTTGAAACAACGCTGGGAAATTAACGGAGTTGTTTCAGACTCGGCTATCTATGGATTAATAGCGCCGCAATACCGTGGATATGCGTAATAAAACAGCTTTGAAGGCGATGAGTTTAAAATTCATAATCTCTATCAATTCGCTATGTTTTTGCTCGTGAGTACAGCGAAGCCACTTAAAGTTAAAGCGAATATACAAAGGTAAAACAGTTTAAAAAAGCTGAGTCAAATTATTTTGACTCAGCTTGAGGGGTTGCCAAATATATCTTTTTTATAACTTCAATAGGTTCGCTAGATAGAACTTATAGTTTTTCTACCTTTACATCTATCCATGCATTTGCAGAGTCTTCTTGACCACCTCGCGCAATGGGTGTGATTTTGAAACCATTCCAAGGGTCAGTAAAGCTCTTGCCAATAGCTAACTCAGCGTCCGTTTCATCTTCTTGTGCCCAGCGAGAGTTATCTTTAGAGTTGGGGGTCATATCTAAAAGTGCTGAACGGTGATTCCAGAACGAAGGTAAAGGTTCATTTTCCATATAGCCTTTGATATTGACCAGTACACCATTTTTTGTATTGGTATTATATCTGTCATTTGTTGTACGGTACTCAAGCCAGTATGTGTAATCGCCATTACCAGACATCAAGCGCAGCCCAATATTGCCAGGCGCATTTGTGCCATTTGCCGTACCATGGTCAAAGGCGTAAATACGATATGTACCAGAAGATGTGATCAGGGGTACTTCTGCATCGGTTAGCCAACCTTTAAAGTAGCTCTTGTACATCAGGTTGTACTCTTCAAGCGTATGCGCTCCCATGCCCATCATTGCATGTGGATTACCATAGTTTCGGATCGTATCGCTACCCGAGTTTATGACATGGTTACCCGCTTCAACAGACATTGAATGACGCAGCCCCATTGCGTGTCCCATTTCATGCGCTATGGTGCCTGGTTTGTGGTGATATAGTTGGATGAATGGAGGACCTGCTTGCGAGTTGATAGTTGATACTTGTGGTGCAGCCATCATGACAAGATTTGCTTCACCAGGGAAGTTCATATCAACACCGGCCTCTGCGATTTTATCTGCATAGAGTTGATGCCAAGCTTTGGTGTCGGAATCATACTTTGACTTAGATTCATTAATGTAAATTTCAGGTTTGATCTCCCAAGTTACATTGAATCGGCCATAGGACTGCTCCGCATAGTACTGCTTAACAGTCTCCATATCGGCATTGATTTGATCTCTTGACCAAGGTAGTGGGGTACCATTAAAGCTAAATGGAAAAATGATCACATTTACGTGTGAAAACTCGTATGCAACATTGCCCGGATCGATAGGACCTGGTTCTTTACGGCAGCTGGTGGCACCGAGGTCAGCGACTATGGTGGCACCTTTAAAGAGACCCCGCATCACTATGTTAGTCCAATATTTTGTTGGATTGGAGATGACAACACACTCAGTATTGCCAATGTGCTTTGAGCGTATACTGTCGTCGCCGGGGCGAGGGTAGCCACCTTCTCCGTTGCGTGCTTCTAAGGTCAAGTTACCCTGGCCATAGGATGTGGTGATCGCAACACTGCCAGCAGTATCAGCTCCGGGAACTGAGAAGCTTTGAAACTGAGACGAAGATTTAACGCATACGGGGACACCATCTACGAGTGCCGACTGATCTGTTGGCGTTTGACTTAGACAAGTATTTTCAAGTTGTGTTGTGTCACGCTTTTTGATGATCACAGAGTAGTCTTCAACTTCACCTGAATTAAAGTTCTCACAGGCATTTGCAACGGGTGAATTGTACTTCATTGCAATTCGCATTCGTGACGTTACACCTTCTGCTGAAGCTGGGATATCCAAGGTTGTTGTTAGTGCCGAACGGCCGTTACCTGAACCAACCAACTCATCAATATCACTAAAGTCTCCATCATTGTTGAGATCAATATATACACTCCAATACTCGGTATAAGCGTTGTTGACGAATCCCGGGGTTAGGGTGATTTGATTTTGCCCAACGCTAAGCTCAGCCGTAAGGTTTGTATAGTCAGTGTATGCTGACTGACCAGATGAGGTGTTGTTTATTCCTCCAGCTGATACTCCTGCGATATGCTCATAGTTACCACCTCCTGAGCTGGTGCAATAGCTATTTTGTGGTACTGCGCTTGTGCTTGCGAGTGCGTTACTACATACAAGGGCACTGGGTAATAAACAGGACCCCATTAATAACAATTGTTTTGTACGTTTAATATTCACTTTACATGTTCTCCAAATTGTGAGTAGGCATACCCGAAGGTATTTATCTCATGGTAAAAAGGCTAAAAAAGTCACAAATAATTAATTAAATTATTGTGTTCCTTTAACAGTCTTTTGGATTTAGTGTATATTGTATACAATAGTTGTAAAGGTGAAATTATCTCATGATTATCTAAAATGGGTAAATTTTCACTTTTAAGGTGTTGATTTATAATGTGTTGTGTAGTTAAGGATTGTTTTTGTATATCAATATGACTCTTTGGAATATTGGAATAATATTTCCCATTGATTGTTTTTAATGCAGGCAGCCTTAATTTCATTGCTGGAAGTGTAACTCACAGCAAATATGGTAGTTACAGAATGTGGCGCAACTTCCCATTATTAAAAGTAATATAAATTTTGCTCAGGCATTTTTTGCAGAACAAACTTAGTAAAAACCAAACAATAATATTGCGTAATATAACTGGTGATTTTTGAGTTATTTGACGGTGCCGATTGACTGGTATAGTCGCGTTTTATGATTTTTTGAGTATGAAAATTAATCAATTTTGGGTGGTTGAATTCAGCCGCTGTTCAGCGTTTACTATTAGCTCAATTTTTCAAAAAAAGGAAATGATAAAGTGAAAACTCTACTTATTGGTGTAACAATTGCGCTAGCTTCGGCTGTCTCTGCTATTTCAACTGCGAACGCGGCGGGCTCTCCATTTACCGTTTGTAAATATAAAATGACCCAAGGTGCACCTGACTATGTTAGGCCTCCTGGTTCAGATTACGCGACTAAATACTTATCCGGACACGTATCTTGCCCATCTACACATGTGGGCGGTTGGGGGATTTACGCTCTAATTTCGCAAAGACACGTAAACTAAGTATTGCTGTTAAATAAACTTGTTTAAGTAGTTTATTTGAACGCATAAAAAGCGATGGGAGACTGATATATTTAGTTTCCCTCTATTGCTTTTAAGGCAAGCTTTACTGTTTTTTATAGTATATTGTATCCTGACTTGATTTTGTATTGTTGCGTTTTTTGACTGTTAATATTTGAACACTGATTTAAAGTCTATCGCCATATAGCTGACTAAGTAGTGAGGTAAATTAAGTCGATTAGATGTATTAAATTTGCACAAAGGTATTTGGATACATATGGCTAGTATGGCTAAGCGCCCTTTTTTCCAGCCGAACTGATATGGCATAGGTATCTCATCAAAAAATAATTAATCACTACATAAACGCAATTGGGCTGCGTTGTAGTTGTTTGGCCGGCACTTCGGTATAACACCTTGTTTTAAAACACATAGACATTAATTCACTATTGTGGTCCACTTCAAATCCCTTTTCACATTTGTTTCACGTCGCTGATCAGATACTTGTAGCACAGTGTTAGTCCTTACATGTATTGAGACGTTCGATGCGAATGTCATAATTGGTATGAAATTAATCAGGGAGAATAAGTGAAAAACATAATAACAACCCTCCAACTTCTAATTACTTTATGCGTTGTCGTGACTTCCAGCTTGAGCTCAGTGTATGCGGCAAGCAATAATGATGTAGTGTCTGGCATTGATCAGAAATTAGAACAGGTATTAGCAGAGCAGCAATTAGATGGCATAATTTGGACCATGGTAGATGGTGGCCGCAACGTGACAGGCGCACGGGGGGTGAGCGATGCGCAAAGCAAAAATGCAATGACTGACCTGCATAAAATGTACGTAGGATCAGTGACAAAAGCTGTGTTGGCTGTGGGGGTATTGCGTTTAATCACTGAGCAAAAACTAAGTCTCGATACTAGTGTGTCCCAAGTCTTACCGGGTATTGAGATCAATAACCCTTGGTCAAAAACGCACCCTATAACGGTTAGGCATTTACTAACACATACGTCTGGACTTGATGATATTCGTATGCATCAATTGTTGACCACCCAGACCGACCCAAATATGCCTTTGGAGTTGGCTTTTAGAGATAGCAGCACCCTTGATGTGAGAAACCAACCAGGACGGCGCTTTTCCTATTCAAATATAGGCTTTACGTTGCTTGGGATGGTAATTGAAAAAGTGACAGCCGTACGATATGAAGACTATCTGCTAAATCACATACTAAGACCACTAGAGATGCACCAAAGCAGTTTTCATTTTGTTGCAGAAAACGATCTTTTGCTTGCCATGGGACACTATGAAAACCAAGTTAAGCAGACACCTGTCAGTACTGTGCTGCGGCCTGCGGGGCAGTTTGTAACGACGGCACCTGATATGGCCAAGTTTCTTCAATTTTTAATGACACAAGATCATGATACAAAATCAAACTTTATTGCTCCGCAGTTACTGGACTTGATGTCAACCCCACAAGGAACTGAATCAGTTAAACATGGGCTTAAGATAGGACAGGGGCTAGTCTTATCGGGACGAGACCGTCACGACGTACTTGGTGCGTGTCGCCCTGGCAGCGCCTATGGTTATAATGCTTATTTATGTATTTTTCCTGAACAAAATAAAGCATATTTTTGGGCTGTTAATACAGATAATGAATCTGCAAATTTAGATAAACTTAACCAACTTTTTATCGAGCAATTAGATTTGGAACCTGCTGAACTTGTCGAGCCGAACGCGCCGGCGATTCAAACCCCGGAGATTGAAGGCGTGTATGTGTTAGCACCAAACAAAATGGTTCACTTTGCATTACCTGATTTACTGTTTCATTCGGTATATCTTTCGCAAAATGAGGGGCAATTAACCATCCAGTCGCTGCAGACGAAAGACAGAGTCTTATTGCCCATAGGAGACGGGATATACAGGGATATAACGCGCCGTACTCCATCACATGCTATTTATGAAGCCCGCGGTAAGCAATATTTAACGGACGGGTTCAAGACTTACTCTAAAATATCTATTGTGGAGTTTACCTTTTATTGGATCAGTTTGAGCATTGGTTTACTTAGTTTTGTTTATTTAATGGCCGTCGGCTTGTACAAGTTGATACGACTTAAAACAAGCCAGAATAGAGTATTAGTTTTGCCTGTAATTAATTTTATAGCATTCGCAGTGCCTATTTACTTACTTGGCCAACAACACTATTTGCAGCTAGGAGACAAAACTCTGGCGAGCTTGTCTTTGTTCGTTTGCAGCGCGCTACTGCCGCTATCCGTTTTGACCGCAGCGGTATTATTAATTCGTCAGCGGACTTTCAAAGAAATTAAATATCATTTGATTGCCTTAGTGATGTTTTTTCAGTGGTATTGTGTGATGTTTTATTGGGACTTTATGCCTATCGCATTGTGGAAAATATAGATTTCCATTGAGGGGGAGCATAGATGCGTATAGCTTGAAGTCAGGTGAATATGCTACAGGTGCGATGCACTTTATTGACTCGTCATGCATATAGAGAAGAATGACATTTATATTGAAAATTTGCTTGTAAATGTTGCGTCAAATTAAGTTAAAAAAGGGTCTGGTTTTGACCCTTTGGTACATGGTAAGTATGAATAAAAATTTTTAAGCCTTAGTTGCTTGTTCTATCACTTAAACAAGCACTATTAGGTCGCTCGGATATACGTCGCCATACACCCCAAGGGTCCACACTAAATGCTTTGCTTGGCGCATTATCGCCAACGATGTACCACTCATTGCGATATTCATGGCAATCGATGGCATCAATGACAATCTGCCCAGGTTGGCTATATAGTTGGCTTGGATCCCAATATCCATCTTTCACTGGTGGCGGGGGAGTGTGAGGCCCGTGTTCGAAGGCACATAAATTGTCTTCAAATTTGAGTTTAAGTTGTGCACTAAGAGAGACATAGGTTTCATCAGTACTTGCTTTAAGTGCTGCCAATGCGGTATTTGCCTCATCGGTACAATCATACGCTCCATCACTTGCTTTTAATTGGGTAAATTGACCATTGATATCAACGGCAATGCGATTTTGTGCTAACACAAATTCGTTTACATCAGCCTGATTGGCTTCGTTATTTGCAACGACCAATGCGGTTTGTTGAGTGTAGTTATACAGGTAGAATTGCTTCTTGCCTTGTTCATCATATGGACCACCTTCACCTAACTCATAGATAGGCAGCTTTACCATAATTTGCTCCAAGACCTGACCAAATTGCGTTTGGTATGAAATTGTATCGTTGCTTTGTAAGTCATTAAAAACCGATTGTGCAGCAACTTTAGCTTTGTCGATAACAGACTCCGAATAGAACCCGTAATTTTGTAATAAAGTTAAATAATTAGAGATATCTGTCCAAGTTAATTGAACTTCATAGGTACTCCCTTGAGCTGCTGCTTGTGACAAAGTGTTGGTTACATCAGGGATCTGCCTGATGTAGCGTGCACCAAAATCATTTTGTTTCTGAAAACACGTCCAATCATCTTCTAAGTCCTCTGTGATTGAGACGCAGTGATCAAACACTTCTTGAGAGCGTAATATCTGATCTTTTGCAGCATAAGGCCCACGGTTATACATAAAAGACATCAGCATAGTAAGCGCGTCGGGGTCTTTTGACTGCTGCAGAAACAAATGCATAGAATCCTGAGAAAGGTCGGAACCCTGATTCCACGGTAACGAGCCGCTGACTATTGCAAGTGCTGAACCGTTGTAAAATCCGCTACTCAAAGAAGAACCTAAAATATTTCTCGCGGGTCCGGTGTGGGAGCTAAGCACCGTTTTAGGGTCGAGGTTCTTAAATGGCAGTGGAAATCCGCCTCCAACTACACCTTGTAGCTCCGCCCAAGCACTGCCGGGGTACTCTATTTGAAGTACGCCATCATCTTCGTCTACTCCAGCTGGTAAATCTTTACCAAGAGAACTTTCTTGCAAGCCTTTTGAGACAAAATAATTTGGGTTCATTTGGCGCTCGAAGTAATCGCCAAAGCGCTCTCCTGTCGCGAAAGGTTTGCTCAAGTCGAAAGTACCATCGGCACCTTTGCGCAAGCCGTATTGCATTTGAATACGGCTTGATGCGCTGGCATGTGCAAATGCGATGGCCCACAATTTGTGCTCAACAATTGTATTGGATGAAGCTGAACCTCTGACACTCAAATTGATTTCATTAGGGAATTCTGTTTGCCAATCTATATGGTAAAACTGCCCCGGCTTGTTGCATCCCTCTCTATCGATATCGTAGCCGCCATCAGGTGTTTCGATGATTTCGCAGTGATAATTAACCGTTACCTTGTCTGCAAGTAAAATTCGGTAATCTGTAGCACCTTGATATGTCGGTAATAATTGACGGTATTGTGCTTCATTAATCGTTTGTATTGCACCGGCTTGGCTACACAGGCCACACAGGACGGCTACATAAATGGCCTTTATTGAAAGCTTTTTCATAATGTTTTGCTCTTTTCATGTTGTATTTTGAAAGTTTTGACATCGCTGTCAATATAAAATATACAATCTATTGTATGAAAAACAGGCTGGAATATGTTTTCAAAATGAAGCGGGTGGTTATTTTTGGTCTTATCGCTTGTTTGAAATGGCGCAAGATAGATGCCTGTAGTCTTGGCTATGTATATAAAATTGTTATTTAAATGGCACTTTTTGGATGGCTTATTCAACACTATACTTACTGTTTGGCTTTAGGTAGTAAGTTGTACAACCAGAACCTTTAATACCTCACAGTTTTCATTTTAGCCGCAAGATGCAGTGAAGAGGCAGATCACTATCTTTGATGACTCCACAACGATTATCATAATAAGAGTGCCTTGATAAGGCTTGACAAAAAAGCTCAAACACCAAATCATTGTTTAACTTTTGTTTTCCTAAAATAGAACCATGACATCTTCAAACACTTTTATGTCAAGATTGACCGCTTTAGTAGAGGCTAAGTCATTTCAAAACTTTTTAATTGCAGTGATTTTATTTAATGCTGTGACGTTGGGGTTGGAAACTACTCAGTTCGGCAAGGACAACGCAGGGTTACTGCATAAAATTGACTTTGTTATCTTAATAATATTTACCATAGAACTGATTTTGAAGCTGATTGTTTATCGTTTCAAGTTCTTCAAATCCGGTTGGAACTGTTTTGATTTCATCATAGTTGCAATTTCCTGGGTGCCAGCGGGTGGTGCGCTATCAGTGCTACGTGCATTCAGAATCTTACGAGTGTTGAGACTCTTTTCAGTTGTGCCTCAGATGCGCCGAGTTATCGGGGCTTTAGGTCATTCATTACCAGGAATGGCTTCTGTCATTGGGGTGTTGGGAATTGTGTTTTATGTGTCAGCAGTATTGACGACTAAATTATTTGGTCAACATCCAGATCCAAATATGCAGGAGTGGTTTGGTAGTATTGGCGCATCTGCTTACACCTTATTCCAAGTGATGACGCTAGAGAGTTGGTCAATGGGTATAGTAAGACCAACTATGGAGCTATTCCCACAGTCTTGGCTCTTCTTTGTTCCTTTTATCATTATCACCAGTTTTGCCGTTTTGAACTTATTCATCGGTATTATTGTAGATGCAATGCAGATTATGCATGAAGAAGAGGGCGACGCAGAGCCCGGTGTCGCATCAAAAGAAGATATATTGCGTGTTGAGGCAAAGTTGGATGAGCTTCTAAAGCAGAACGAACGCGACTGAATTCATTTTGCATTTTCGTGATGAATTCTTTTTGGCTTTCTCAAAGTCATGGGTGATGCGAATGAAACGCATCACCTCACTAGGCCTATCTATTTTTTGAATGTGTCATGTAATCCAAAGTAAATTCAGTTAAGGCACGTGTTCCGAGTTTAAAAGCGGACTCATCAGCAAAAAAATAAGGAGAGTGGTTGCTAGCTGCGTCCTTTGGATCTGTGCCTTTTGGTGTTCCCCCTAAAAAGACAAACAAACCGGGCACTTCCATCGCGTAAAATGAGAAGTCTTCTGCTCCGGTTACTTTTGGCATTTCAATCATGCCCTGTTTACCGACCACTTTACTAAGAGAAGGCAGCATTTGTTTTGTCAGTGCGGGGTCATTGACCGTCACTGGGTAGCCCTCGTAAATGCTTACCTCAGCTTCGTTGCCAGAAGCGCGAGCAATATGCTCGGCGGTATGTTTAATTTTATCAAAGATCTGTGCTCTGTTGTCCATGTCAAAGTTACGAATCGTGCCGACCATATTGACTTCTTCTGGAATAATATTGTTGCGTACACCGCCAGATATCTTGCCAAATGAGACGATAGCAGGCTCTTTGGTGATATTGATTTGACGACTTACAATGTGATTAACGCCTGACACAATTTGTGCGGCAGCGGCGATTGGATCTGCGCCGGCCCAAGGTGTAGAGCCATGAGTTTGTTCACCTTTTACGCTAATTTCAAACCTATCTGCGCTCGCCATTGTTGGGCCACTTCGATAACCAATCTGGCCTACATTTAACTTTGATGTGATGTGCAAACCAAACGCGACATCTGGTTTGTATTTTTTAAAGATCCCTTCTTTAAGCATCAGTTCAGCACCGCCTTCTTCACCTTCTGGCGCACCTTCTTCTGCTGGCTGAAAAACAAACATGACATTGCCGGCAAGTTCGTCGCGCATACCTGCAAGCACCTCGGCAGCGCCCATAAGCATAGCTACGTGAGTGTCGTGACCACAAGCATGCATAATACCGACATCAACACCTCGGTAATTGGTGGTTTTGGTTGATTTGAAAGGAAGGTTGGTCTTTTCTGTAACCGGTAACGCATCCATATCCGCGCGTAACATCACTGTGGGGCCGGGTTTGGCACCTTTTAACATGCCTACAACACCCGTATAAGCTACCCCTGTTTCGACTTCCATACCTAGGTTTTTTAGGTGCTCTGAAACCAGTGCCGCGGTGCGTACTTCTCGGTTCCCAAGCTCAGGGTTTTTATGTATATCTCTACGCCACTCTATGACTTTAGATTCAACCTGTTTTAGTAAGCTGGATTGATCTGTCGACGCATGAGCTGGCACGTTTAGCCCACCTAGTAGTATGGCAAGACTAAGGTTTTTTGTTATGTTTTTCATATCCTTTCTCATATGATTGTCTTTTCTTGATTATCAAAATAACAGACAAAATTCGTAGAAAAAATAAAATGAGACGAGGGGGTTGATAAGAGCTCTGCTTATTATTTTTTTTCCTGAGGCTTTCAGGCTATGCACCAAAGCGCGCGAATTAGCGAGTGTCATTAGCAGTAAATTGATGAGGTTTGTATTAGACATAATGTGATATTGACAGTGCGCAGCACAATAATATAGTGAAGATGCAGTACCCACATTACGAACTATAAAAATTTAATATTAAATCCAATTCAACAAAGGTTAAAAGGAGTTACAATGATTAAGAGCCTATCTTTGGTTTGTGCGCTTGTGTCCATGTCAGCTATTTCAAGCGAAATTGTCTATGATACAGATTTAGAAGCAGGTGCTAGCACTCAGTATAACCATGGTCCAATCAGTGAAGTTGTCGTTCAGAGTCGCAGAGCATTGCATATTTCAGCGCTATTTACTGTCGCAACCCCTGACGCACAGTGTACCAGCGCGAGTATTATTAATGAAAATACATGGCAACCAATTGCAGAGCTGGCAATACAAGGCAATACTGCAATAAATGGCGCGCTTCCAGAAGGGGTTGAAAGCACGCCAAAGTCACTGAAAATTACATGCCATACTGCAAACCAAACTTATACGGTATACCACAAAGTTCCAGCTGCACCGCAAATAACTTGGCAGGGTGATGTAATCGCCTCCGGTTGGACATCTGGCAATCATGCTTGGTATTACAAAAACATCGATTATAGGTCAACAGCATTTATCAATAATAATGCACCGGATGGTCAATGTAGTTATTCCAATTTAGTTGGTTTGACACCAAACGTAATTGAGAAAAAAGAGGGAACCCCGTTTAACAGCGCGTATTTCAGTGTTGAAGGCATAGCACTGGCTGGTGGTGGTTTGGCATATGACACTATGGTCTCGGAAATTGTTTGTAAAAATGCAGGTGGTACAACGCGAGCACTAGAGATTTGGGACTTAGGGTTTGATCATAATCCTGCGCCGAACAGAGAGATCACGGTTTATTCATACTAACGTATCAGTTAGGCAAGTAAGAAAGCAAAAGCATGGGGGAGTCGTACATTGAATGCGGTCTTTGAGCAGGTAAACAGGTGTTCAAGCTGTAAATGACGACCCTATTTTTTATCAACCAATTGAACCGAGCATCGATGACGCGGATGCGGTTAAAACCTATAAGTACCTTTTTTATATAAAAAATGATATTTTGCTCAGAACAACGGAGTACCCAGAAGCGCCATTTCCCATGAACCCGCAAGAAGAAATAGACTTATTAATACGCGAAGAACACGTAGCAAGTTATTAAAGCACAGGCGTAAATTTAGTGGTGGTGATAAACGTATGTGTTACAAAGCACGTTTCAAGACAAGCTTGGGGTTTGTTGCGTTTTAAACTTTCGTTTTCTCAGTTACTTTTACTGTGCTAATTGCCTTGTATTTTGAATATACAGGCGCAGATCGCTGCGAGCCTGCGACAATAATGGGGTTTAATACGACGATGATTTATCTTGGAGTTTAATAAAAAACTATGAAAATAGCAGTAGCGCAAAGCAGTTCAATTAAAGGTGATATAAAATTAAACATCGAGAATCACCTTAGGTATATTGAAAAGGCAAGTTCTCTAGGCGTAAATTACTTAGTTTTTCCTGAGTTGTCACTGTCAGGGTACGAGCCTCAGTTGGCAGCTGAGCTGGCAATGACGGTAGATGATACTCGTCTTGGTCCTCTTATCGCAGCTGCAAAAAAATATAAAATATCGGTTGGTGTTGGCGCTCCGCTGCGCTCAAATGGGCTACCAAAAATTGGTTTAATCATTATTCATGATAATGGCAATATTGAAACTTACGAAAAAATATACCTTCATGCTGGCGAAGAACAATATTTTAGCAGCGGCGATAAATATCATTTATTGGAAATAGAGCAAAGCCTAATCGCCAATGCCATTTGCGCAGATACCATCAATCCGAAGCATGCAAAAACTTGTGCTGAATCTGGTGCAATAATTTATGTAGCTGGTGTTCTGATAACACCGCAAGGGTATGAGAATGATGCAAAGAAATGGTCGACCTATGCGTCGGAGTACAGCATGCTGGTCGCCATCGCCAATTATAACAAGCCCAGTGGAGGCTTGCCTTCGGTGGGTAAAAGCGCAATTTGGTATGAAAATAAACTATTGGCCCAAGCTGGGATCTCTGAAGATGCGCTGGTAGTTGCAGAAAGTTGCAGTGGTGCTTGGATTGCTAACGTGTACCAGCTTTAAAGTTTATTCATTGATTTACATGTATTTTCGAGTTGGTTGTAACAATAACAAATGGAGAGACCGTGTCTTCGATTCAAATTGCCCGCTATGTCATTAGTTTTGCTTGGCTATATCATGGTATTTTTCCAAAGCTAGTCCATGTCGCACCAATAGAGCAATTGATTATGTCTAGTGCGGGCTTCCCAGACGACATATCGACGCTGATCACGAAGATAGCCGGAGTGGGCGAGGTCATGTTTGGTGTTTTGTTTTTTATGTTTTATAAATACAAAGCCATGAACATACTCAATATTATTGCACTAACACTGTTGTTGATCGCAGTTGCTGTTATGCAACCGCAACTATTGATTGAAGCTTTTAATCCTGTCACGACGAATATTCCTCTGATCGCGTTTAGTTATTTGCTGCTCAAAGATAGCCAAAGAGGTTAATATGCGCAGGTTTGTTGCTGGCTTACTCGTTATACTAATTACATATAGTATTGGCTGTTTGGCTGATTCAAGGAGTGAGTCTTTGGCGCTAAAATCAGCAGAAGGTTGGGTTAAAGACCAAGGAGTTGTGCATAAAGAGCTGGCTTTCGATACAAATTGCGACCATACAAGTTGTCAGATCCATATTTACCCACAGGCATTCGCGCGCAGTTTGTATAGAGGCTGTCCGTCAACATTGTGTGTCACCTTAACATATGACATTAGGAGCCAAAGTATTTCAAAACATGTTTTTTGGCGGTAGTGGTATATTTAATAAGTGTGTTTGTTTTAATTGATAACTTCTATTTATTTCCATTCCCTTGTATTGGTAATTACACCAAGGTGACCATATGAAACTTATCTACAGTGCGGTATTTTTATTGCTTACTGGGTGCAACCAGCATGAAAATGCCGATGATGAAATTGACCGAGCGGTAGCAGAGTTCTCGTCTAAAAATAGTTATGTGGGTTTGGCTATTTCGGCGGTTAAAGGTGAGCGGACGATAGAGAGTAGACAATATGGGTTTGCGGACAAAGCACTTGGCGTACCATTCGATCAAAGTAGTCTTATATCGCTTGGCTCTAACGCCAAAACAGTGATCGCAGCAGCGATTCTGCAATTGGAAGAACGTGGTTTATTAGAAACAACAGACACAATACAACAGCATTTTCCTTTCGAGTTGAAATACTTTGGGCAAGTCACCGTAGGAGAGCTGCTATGTCATACATCTGGTATACCAGATGTATTTAATGAAGAACAATTTCAAAACTACCGATGGCAAAAGTCTGTATCTCAAAAAGAGTTTGTAGATAAACTCAACGAAAAGCCAATCGTGATTCAGTCAGGAACAAGATATAGCTACAACAATACTGGTTTTTTTCTATTGGGCATGGTTATTGAGCACTTATCCAATCAGCCTATCGGTGACTTCTTAAGGGAGGAAATCTTCCCACAAGCGAAGGATCCTAATTTGTATTATTTAGGCGATTCGTTTTACCAACCTGCATTGGTTACAGCTTATGAGCAAGGTATATTCGGCAATACTGTATATCAGGATCCCGTTGAATACCGCGTAGTAGGTGGCGCGGGAGCGTTGGGAGGTAACTTAACGTCTTATATCAAACTGTTCAGAGCTATATTTTCTGGGAAAGTGCTCACTACAGCATCGCTTAATAAAATGACTACGCCTTGCCGTTACAAGAACAAAGATATTGTTCGTAATAAGCAAGGTCAACAAGTTGGACTTGGGATTGAAATTACACAATTAGGTGGTCAACTTGCCTTCACTAGAGGGGGGGCACTAAATGGTTACGTTTCCACTATCTATCATATTCCGGCAACCAATACGACATATGGTATCACGGGGAATACTTGGTCTCCTTTAGCGCCACTTTTGGAAGAAATCATTCTAAAACACACAGCAAAGTGAGCTGGGATTCGATTGAGTCAAAATGATACTTAGCACTATAAGTTCATGCCCAATAAAGAAAAAGAAAAAAAGTACCAAAATACATACCTTTAGAAAAAATCAGTGATATATCACAATCGTGTCAAGTATTTCATAGCTGCGCTATATACAGTCATGGCTCATTAACATCAAAACAGAGGTAGTTTATGAGCCTAACCTATCACTCCATTTGTGTTTTATTGGCAATGGCCGTAGCCGACGAAGATTGCTATGGCAAAGCAGGTAAATGAAGAACACCCCCTTTTATTGTACCGGACGAATCTTATTTGATGTAGGGTGTAGGAAGAGAAGATGGCTATGGATGAAAGGATATCTAAATTAGTTTTCGTGGTAAAAGGTAGCGTATGGTTACCAGCTGTAAATATGTGCTGGGAAAAACTCCAATTATCGTGAAAGTGCTCCGAGATTCTCATCCGATGGGAAGTACTTATTTTCCTCTAGAGGAATACCGAACAAAAAAGTGATGGCAGCACACTTTGGGTGTAAAAAGCATTGGTTTGATACATAAATTATCGAAGCTTTAAGGCCCAATAAATAACCTATCAACAATGCTGCTTTTGTATCGGTGCAAGATAAGTCCCTCCGTATTTTTGGTAGCTATGTGGCCGGGAAACATAAGTAATAAGCAGGTATCAATCTACTCCTTCTTTACTAGCGATCCCTTCCTGGCTTCTCCTTCTGGTTGCTCTAGTTAAATGCCTGAATTTTATAACTCATTAATATTAAGGCTAATATTTTTTATTAAGAGGCGTTGGGGGATTAAACTTCGCATTCAGAATTCACTTTCAGGAAAAATCATTGAGAAGTCATAAGGACGTAAGGTAATTAATGGTGTGTTGGATTAACTTGATTGGAAATTAGCTCGAACTAAGTCGAATAGATAGTCGATTGAATAACTAAGGAATAAACACCATGAAATCCACTTACCTGTCAAAAACCATACTACTTTCTGTGCTGATGATCGGTGGCGTAAGTCATGCTCAAGATGGCTTAGCTGGATTAAAGGGCCCTTATATTGGACAAACACCACCAGGCTCAACACCGGAAGTTTTTGCTCCGGGGATCGTTTCCAAACAGCATCATGATTGGACAGGCCGATTTACGCCAGATATGAAGGAGTACTACTTTACACGATACAACCGTAAAGAGAGAACAAATACTGCGATTGTTTTTAAGCACGAAAATAACCGCTGGAGAGAGGTGGTGTTAGCGCCTCAAATGGGCGGCTCGATTTCCCCGGATGGCAAAACGATGCATGATGGCAATAAATATAGAGAGCGCACAGCAAAGGGGTGGTCGGAGCTAAAAAGCTTAGGTGCGCCATTTAGCGAAATACCCATTATGGTGCTTACCGCATCTGCGAATGGAACTTATGTTTTTGATGAACGTGAAGAAATTGGCACGATCCGTTATTCAAAAGTCATTGACGGTAAACGACAAGCACCTAAAGCATTCGGTAAACAAATTAATTCCGGAAAGTGGACTGCGCACCCTTTTGTTGCGCCGGATGAAAGTTACATTATTTGGGATAGTGAGCGAGAGGGCGGTTTTGGTGCAACTGACTTGTATATTAGTTTTCAAATGGAAGATGGTTCATGGAGTAATGCAATTAACTTGGGGGACAAGATAAATACCGCTGGCCCAGATACAGGTGGAGTTGTGTCACCTGATGGCAAATTCTTTTTCTTTAATCGAAAGTTTGGTGATGGAGATTCCGACGTCATGTGGGTCGATGCGCAATTTATCAACAAGCTTAAAACCAAGCTCTAGGCAAAATTGCTGTCAATGAAGTGTTGTGCTAATCGGTGAGCGATGGCTATGTAGTTAAGCTCACATTATTTCAAGACGTTTTAATTTCAGGAGTTAAATATGAAACGTGCTTATTTTCTGGTGTCCCTACTTGTTACTCTCGCTGTTAGCCAAAAAAGCCTTGGTCATCAAAGTGCGGCTATCCTAGAAGGACCTTACCTTGGCCAAAAGCCGCCGGGTATAATACCTGAAATATTTGCACCTGGTGTTGTTACAACAGATGGGTGGGAATATGGTGGTGTGTTCACCCCTGATTTGAAAGAGTTTTACTTTTTACGTGATGGAAAAATAGATAAAAGCCAAGAATTAGTCGTTTTTCAATATAAAAATAACCGCTGGCATGAATCGATTGTTTCAAAAAGAGTGGGGCAGCCTTTTATCTCACCAGATGGAAAAAAGATGCATTTAGGGAAGCGATACAAGGAACGTACAAACAGTGGGTGGTCTGAAATAAAACAGCTGGCGCCATCATTTAAGGATATTCCTATTATGCGCCTGACCGCATCAGCAAAGGGCACTTATGTATTTGACGATGCAGATAGAAGTGGTAACGGCGTTTTGCGTTATTCACGCTTGGTGGACGGAAAGCGCGAAGCGCCCAAACCATTGAGTAAAGTGATCAATACAGGGAAATGGAACGCACATCCCTTTATTGCATCTGATGAGTCTTATATTCTTTGGGATGGAGAGAGACCTGGTGGGTATGGTGATGCCGATATTTACATTAGCTTCAAGCAACCAAATGGATCTTGGGGAGCTGCAATTAACTTAGGGGATAAAGTAAACACAAAGGCTTGGGAAGCGGCGGCTGGCGTGACATCTGACGGCAAATATCTGCTGTTCAATAGAAACTCGGGAACAGAAGAAAATACCAATATAGACATATATTGGGTTGACGCTAAAATTATCGAGGATCTTAGGCCGAAGTTTTAATTTATTTTAGCCTCAGGCGAGACATCCATTTTATCCGATATGTAAGCTTAACTGGTTAAATAGTCACTTAGAATGGATGTTTTGTCGTATTCATAACCATGCTTTAGGCAGCGCAAGCTTTGAGTTTAAGCACCTAGGAATTGACTGATAGATTTTACTCTTCTTGAAGGTTTTTTATTCGAAAAGGCCGACTTTAGTTTGCTTTTAATAAATTTGCGTGACAGCAGTGGCACTGTCGGAGAGAATGACTACTCAATCATTTCCAAAGGCTATATCGACAGTGAGCTACGGGAAGTAGGGTGATGTTTATGCAATTAATTTGAGTGAGGAGAAAAGTTTGGCTAAAAAGTACTATGTTGTTTGGAAAGGCCGAGAGACAGGTATTTTTACGACTTGGGCGAAGTGCCAATCGCTCGTTGATGGTTTTGCTGGCGCGAAATTTAAGTCATTTCCAACACTTGAAGAAGCTGAATTGGCATTTGGAAAAAAGTCTCAACTCAAAGAACCAAAGCTGAGAAGCAATACTTCTAAATATAGTAAACCAAAGCCTCAACCTCTTTCACAAACGCAAATTGACGCCATGCCCTATGATATCAAGATCTTCACCGATGGTGCATGTGAGCCCAATCCGGGAGAGGCTGGCACCGGGCTGGCCGTATATGAAAACAACCAACTTAGTGCGCTATGGTATGGGTTATATCAGCCTGTTGGGACAAATAATACCGCAGAGCTCCATGGCTTGAATCAGGCCTTGCGTATTGCTAAAGAGGTGCTCGCAAGTGGTAAAAGTGTGGGCATATTTTGTGACTCGAAATATTCCATCGACTGTATTACCAAGTGGGCAATGAGTTGGCAGAAAAAAGGTTGGACTAAATCGGATGGCGAAATCAAAAACTTGGATATCATCAAACCCACCTATGAGCTGTATCAAGGCATAGCTGCGCAAATTTCAATTCACCATGTTAATGGTCATGTTGGTATTGAGGGGAATGAATTAGCTGATAGGATGTCAATTGTGGCAATTGACTCAAAAGATAAAGATCTTGTTCAATTTCAAGAAACACATAATATTTCGGAAATTTTAGCGTTACGGACAGGTTGATATGTCATTATTTAATGATGTAATAGTCGAGCAAATGGAGCACCAATACAGCGCTCCATTAAGCATTAAAAAAAGAGTATAGTCAGTGTGTTAGTCTTGTTTATGTGAAAGTAGTGACTTCATCCCCAGTGCGGTGATCCGTAAAACGTCTTCTGGATCAGGTGCTGGATGAATTTGCTGCATCCCCAGAAAATTAGCATACGCCATCATGGCATGATCAGCAGCGGCTTGTTCCTCGAGCCCTAGCCCTAAGTAACATTCGGTCAAGTAAGCAATGCGTTGTTGATCTATTTTTTCTAGGTGAACTTTTATATTGGGAGTTCTTAATGCCCAAGCACGGATATGTAGTTCGGCTTCGGTATTATGGCTTGCAATGACCTTATCTAGCTTTTCAAGTCGTTCAATAGGAGTAGCGGCTTGATTGGCTTGCTGAATAAAGTTAATAGTCATCGATTGGTACCAGTACTCCATCAGCTGCTCGATAAAGTCCGACCTTGACGCAAAATGATGATAAAAAGAACCCTTTGATACGCCTTTTTTATCGCATAGGGATTGTATTTTTAACTGCTCAGGCCCATTTTCCATTAGTACTTTGAGTGCGAAGTCCAACCAGTCCTTTTTGGCCTCAGAAATGTGATAATTTGTCATATTCTGCCTGCTTTACGAGCACTATTTATCACTACGCGAGCAATGACATAATGAAAAGGTAAGATGGCATTGACATAGGCTTTACCAAGTAAGGTTTTTTTATTCACTAGCGTAGATACGATGATGTTGTTCGTATCCAACCTAACCGAGATATAAAAGTGCATATGTCTATCTTCGGCACCACAAATAATCTCATCTGCATATTTTTCTAAAACGGTTACAAAACCAGCTTGATCACCAACGTCCAATTCTGTTTTGCTTGTTGTGAAGTTGGTTTGTCCAACTTTGAAGCCGAGCAGTTTTACTAGTCTATTTCGCAAACGCATAAGCATTGTGATCCAGCTTGGCATGTAATTGAAAATGGCGTGTTGTGTTTCGCTCGGTGAAAGGGTGTGTTTCTTTCTTGAAATAACCAGTGCATCTCTAAAGTGGCTACTCTGTGCCTTGTTTGCTAACCGATCATTAAAGGGGGCAACGAGGGAGGAAATTGCTGAAAACATATGTTTTACCTAAATGTGATTAAACAATACACAAACCATACCATATGGTATGGTTTGTTGTGAAGCACTTATGGTTAGCGATTTGGAAGTTAGTACGTGAGTATGACTAGATTTGTGAAAGGGTGCATTACTGGCTTTGACTACTACATGAAGTTATTAGTTATCAATACAGCTGGTGTTGAAGGTTTTACATTAGTTTACACGACTGTGCCGCTTGGCCTGATATATTAGTGTCAGTTTGTTAAACGCATTAGGTGCGAAAATTATTATATGTTACATTGCTAAATTAATACTAAATGCCTCAATGAAAAGCATTGAAAATTAATAGCGAACAACGAAAGTGATTAACTGTTTGATGATGAAATTCAAAAGGTGTTACTTTCCAAAAATGCTTTTATATTGAGAATTATAATAATTATAACTTTTTAAGTATTTAGGGCTGAGCCCCAGTTTATTGAGAATTAAAGGACAAAATCATGAAAAAAATAAAGTCACTTGTTAATGCTGTATGTATTGCCGTTACACTGGCAGCCAGTGCCAGTGCCAGTGCCAGTGCCAGTGCCAGTGCCAGTGCCAGTGAAACGTTTCCTGTGTTAAAGGGATATTGGTTTGGGCAACAAGCACCAGGTTTGACTCCAGAACTTTTTGCGCCAGATACTGTTTCAGTTAATGGTCGATATGAATTTGGCTTAACGTTTTCACCAAATCTGGATGAAATGTATTTTACAGCATTGGATGTAATTGAAGGGGTAGATACACGTCCAAAAATTTTATACTCAAAAATTGAAGATGGTCGATGGACAGAGCCCAAAACAGTGAACTTTACCAACGGAAAAATGAGCTATGAACTAGTACCCTACGCGAGCCTAAAAGAAAACCGGGTATATTTTACTGCCCGCTCGCCTCACGAAAAAGGCTCAGGCATCTGGTATGTATCGCGAGAAAATGGAGAGTTAACAAAGGCTAAAAGGTTTGATTCGCCGATAAACAATGGCAAGTTGTCCGATCTAAACCAAGGTAAAAGTGGAGATCTCGTTTTTACCAATATGTCTGAGCGCCAAATGTATTATGCAAAAAACGAAAATGGTCAATATTTAGAGGCTAAACCAATGGATATCGATTTTGGTATTCATGGTTTTATCTCGCCATCTGAGGACTATTTGTTGGTAAATTCTCGAACAAGAAGTGGCAAAAACAGAAGAGATAGTGACCTATTTGTTTATTTTAAAGAGCAAGATGGTTCGTGGTCAGACCCTATCAACTTAGGCGACACAATAAATACGACTTATTCTGAGACTGTTGCAAGAGTATCACCTGATGGAAAATACTTATTCTTTGCAAGATATAATGAGCCAGACAGCGTATCGAATATTTACTGGGTAAGTACTGATGTAATCGCAAAGCTAAAAAAAGACTATTTCAATAAATAAGTCCCAAGTTGGTGCCATCCATAAGCGTTCTTTTTGAACTTTAAATAACTAGAATGCTACTCAAGCGTAGATAAAAGACATGAATGTCGCTTATCTACGCTCAGTTGGAATAAAAACCGTGTAGGATCGAGCGGGTGTTTACTTTGTTTCAATAAAGTCAATCCAAGCCAAATACCCGCTCTCAAAGCCTTCACTCTTAATATTGATTGCTCTAGCTAACCTGTTACCTTTGGCTGCATAAATCCAGCAGCCCCATTTGACCGGGCAAATGGGGGTTCTTAATGCTATTGTGTATAAAATCAGCACTCAAAATTACAGGGAGCCACCTCAGTGTAGCCATCGTTGATAAAAAGTATGCTCGACTGTATGATGCGTGTAATAAATTTAACGATATCGGGTACTTAACTTATTGTATCTGACGACTGTAGTGATAGTGTTAAATATGGATATTAAATGAAGTTGGTTGTATCTGCTGTTGTGTTCTTTGTTTTCATTTTCAGCTCCAATAAAGTTTGGGGCCGGATAAATTCATGCATGGGTGAATGTGCAGAAATGCTTAATGAATTATCAGGAGGCAGCACGGGTATGCTATTATTTAAAACCATTATGTTCGTATTTTTCGGCCTATACCTCATTGTTAAAATCCACGATAAATGGTTTAAGTAAAACCAGTAAATGCCACTTAAACATTGGGTTTGACTCAATCCGATGAGGGAACACTATTTTATGCCATCGGTATAGAAATCAATATAGTTAATATCTGGTTTTTTAGTAGAGTGAAAGTAAAGTTTTATGAAAGTCCAAATAAGCCGTTTTTCCGGGCATCAAACGAGTAAAATACTAGCCCTGATGTTCGCTTTGATGACAGTTCCATTCATGCTTGTAGGTGTAATGGGGGTGCTATTTGCTCCGAACACTGAACAAGACGGCCCAATCTTCCCATTTATATTGTTTATCATTTTACCGCTTATATATGGGGTTATGGGGTATATTTTTAATCGATTCTTTTGTTTTATATACAACTTTTCAGCGAAGCGCGTAGGTGGTATTGAATTTGAGACAGAGGAAAAAAGTGATTGAGCAATAGAGTCTAACTTGGTTTAAAATTTTTCTACCTCATGAGACGAGTTTTTGAGTTGTTAGAAATGCCATGCGCCGGATAGCGTTTTCTATGCGGCGCAAGGTAGTCGCATAGAAAACTCAGCTGGTATTGATGATGTTTTGCAGTGCTGAAATATGGCTTTCAAACGCTGACTGGCCTTTATCAGTTAATGATATCCAAGTTCGGGGTCGCCCATTATGGTTACGTTTTTTGGTTTCTATATAGCCAATATCTTCAAGGGCTTTCAGTTGCTTTGACAGTACAGAGTCGCTCACATCAAGTTGTGTTTTTATAAGTTTAAAATCTAGCTCAGCACTGGTAACCAGCATGGCACAAATTCTTAGTCTATTGGGGGCATGAATAACAGGGTCTAGCTCTGGCATACTATTTATCCTCAACCATGACTTCTCCTGTGGGCAGCTTCACAAGCAACCAAAACATTGCAATACAGGCCGCTAATGCACAAAAATATGGCGCCCAGTCAATCCCAAATTCGGTACGTAAAAATCGGCTACAAAACCCAAGACCGGCAAAGCCAAATGTGGCATAGACGTTGATTTTTTCAGCAGTTTTGGAACGTGGGAAAAGTCGAATTTTTATGCCCTGAAGCCGGTACAAGTAAAAATACAATGCGCAAGAAAGGGCAAACAATAGCGTGCCGGCAATAATTGCTAGCGCCCAATTATTTTCATGCTCAGTCATACCATAGCCAAAGAAAATAGCCGCGTAGCTTGCGCTCATTGTGAATCTTAACCAAATGGGTGGCGTATATTCAACGAGAATGTTTTGTTGAGAATTACGGACGGCATCCAATGCATCTTTTGCTTCTGGCCCCGAGGGTATATTTTCATTCATTGTTTTATTCCTTAACTTTCCAGTGTGGAAAGTTAGTGTAGATCATAACTTTCCACTTTGGCAAGTATAAGTTTTCCATAATGGAAAGTTAAGATGTTTCTCTTTCTCTAGGGACTAGTGGAGCAAAAACTCAAATAATTGCCTCTGTGGCCTTGCCAACTGGTAATACCACTTATAAGCTACAGCGAGTTAACCTTCAATTTAGTTGCAAGTATGCAGAGCTTTACGAGTCAAGATATAACAATAAAATGTGAAGACGGTTATCCTTTGGCCGCATCGGTGTTTAAGCCGATGAATGTCGTTAAGGGTGCTGTTTTACTTGGGCCAGCGACAGGAATAAAACGTCAATTTTATACGTCGTTTGCTGAGTTTTTAGCCGCACATGGCTATGGGGTTTTGAGCTATGATAATCGCGGCATTGGCCAGTCGCTACATGGTTCTATAGGTCAGCACACTGCTAGCTTGCAGTGTTGGGGGCAGCTTGATCAGCCTGCTGCTATTGAAGCGCTAGCAGGTGAGTTTCCTCAGTCTAATTACCATCTTGTGGGTCACAGTGCTGGAGGTCAGTTGATCGGACTAGCGCCAAATGCATTTAAATTATCGTCGATGTTTAACTTTGCGAGTTCTTCTGGTCGGCTTCTCAATATGAAGTTGAAAGATCAGTTTAAATCTCACTTTTTTATGAACATGTTTATTCCCTTTTCCAACTTTTTATTCGGTCATACTAAGTCTCAATGGTTTGGTATGGGGGAGCCGCTGCCTTCAGCGGTTGGAGCACAGTGGCGGTCGTGGTGTAATGGCAGTGGTTATGTAAAAACGGCATTTGGAAAAACGGTTGAAAAGCATTACTTTGACGAGCTTACGTTTCCTGCTATGTGGGTCAATGCTGTGGATGACTTTATTGCGAATGATAAAAATGTTCAGGACATGATGGCGGTCAGTCCAAATATTAAAAGCCAAACTCTCACACTAGACCCAATAGAATATGGGCTAAAAGAAATTGGGCATATGAAGTTTTTTAGTCGAAAGTCCAGTGTACTGTGGCAAATCCCTTTACAGTGGCTAGATAAACATACTGATAGTAAATAACATAAGTTATTGCTAGAGTGAGAAGAAAGTAAAAGGGTTGTTTATTGAGTTTATATGCTTTGATAAATGACTGCACTCGTTGTTACAAAGCGTAGAGAATGGGAGATAGGCGTAATCATGAGTGACTGTTATCTAGGCTCTTGTTTGTGTGGTAGCGTAAAGTATTCTGTTACTGGCTTCAGCGATCAAGTTGCGAACTGTCATTGTTCGATGTGTCGTAAATTTCATGGCGCAGCATACGGTACTTTGGTAGGCGTCCAAGGGTTAAAGTGGCTATCTGGAACTGAGTTAATTAAAGAGTTTGTAGCACCTAATGAAACTATTCGCACATTTTGTTCGAACTGCGGATCAAGTCTAGGGTTTCGAGTCAATGGTGCGGCACTTGAAAACATTGAGTTAGCAATATCGACATTTGATGTTGATATCCCGGTCACAGTAGACGCTCAAATTTACACAGATTATAAAGCCAATTGGTGTGAGCTACAGTCTGGATTGCCCACATTTGCCGAAGGGCGAAAAGGGTAACTGAGTATTCACGCTGCTTAATTTGTTTTGTAGACAGAACACATATTTCTACAATCGTCACAAAAGGATATATAGATGGAACTAAAAAGCGACAAGGGATCAGACAATAAATTGCAAGGCAAGTATATTGGGCTAGGGGTTGCAATTGGCGCAGGTTTTGGGTGTGTTGTGGGTATTTTAGTTGGGGTCTCCTTCGATTTACTGCCTTTCATGGGCGTTGCTACTGGCGCTGGAGTCGCGATTGGTGTTTCTGTAGGTCTTGCCATTTACCGCTCAAAGCTCGACTCATAAACTGACACTAAGCGGTTAATAGTATGGTTTTACATGAAATTCCGCTCATTTTTTAGCTTTGGAGTGTGTTATAAAGTTAGTGTTGATTAGACTTTGATATGCCTTGTAGTTTAAGTGTGATGGATATTCGCCGTTGTCTTTTATGGTATAGAAGAATGTGCTAACTGCTGACCAAGCCATTATGAAAAAGACATTGTTCACATTGAAAAAAAGTGTTTAGTGGATTTAATAATAAATTTCTTGGAGATGGAATATGGATTTTACAAGCGCAATAGATGGTCTGATCCTATTGTTAAGCGGTGTTATGATTGTTTTGTTTAGTAAAGGGGTAGTATTCTCTGGACTAACGCAACAAGAGCAGAGCTACGGTCTAGAAAAGCCCACGTTTATTGTTGGAGCAATTATGGCTGTTATTGGGTTTGTTGCAATAATTATGGGTGTTTTGTAGGTCTTTAGGCTGTTTTCTGCTGCTTCAGGTATTCGAGCATTGGGTCTTAAAGTGTAGTAGCGAGAAAACTGTGATATCTATGACAAAACTTTAAACAGGCGCTTTGAGCGCCTGACATTCACATCAATAATTATGCTTCATGAACTGTTTTTGTCGGATCACAAAGCGTTGTCGGTAACGTGATCCTTACTGTTGCAACCGTACCCCATGCGCCATTTATTTTTTTTGTTTGTGCAGGGTTTAATTGATTGGTAGCGGAGAGTATTTTTAGATTAGTCTTTTTTAAATTCATTTTAATTTCCTTTGTCTTTTTTAGTTATTAGAAGTATTAAAAGATAACCTATTCTTTGCTTTTGTTTCAAATGGAATATACCTTCAAGTGTGTTTGAATATTAATATGTCTAACAAGTTTGAGAAGAATTTTTCCAGTAAGTGCTTTTTTAATGCGATTTATGAAATGACAGGGTAAAAATCTACCCTCAATGAGTGTTTGGACTTGAATATTTTTCGGTATTTAACCGTTTGGGTAGTACGTTAAAGACTAAATTGCCAAATTACGTCTGTATATAATTTGTTTGCCTGCTATGCTTGTGTGCGTTAAATCAGGTTTATGTGACAATTTTCTTACCTTAATCTCTTTTAAGCGCCTGCCGATTTATGTAGTCTAGACGCGTTTTTATTTTTGGAGGCATTTCGCCATGTTGCGAGTTCTTTTATCTGCGAGCTTAGGCCTTGCAGTGAGTGCAGGTGTGTCAGCTCAAGAGGTGATGACCCCTGAAAAACTTTGGCAAGTAAAACGTGTGACAGCGTTGGGACTAAATAAAGAAAAAACACACGTCATATACAGCGTCACAACACCGAGTGTTGCAAACAATGATTTTGCCAGCAAAGTGTACCAAGTTCCTGTAAAAGGGGGTAAATCTCAGTTACTAAACGCTTATCAAGGTCTTTTAATCGATAGCAACATCTCACCTGATGGCAGTAAGAAGTTGTTTCACGAAAAGGTTAATGTGGAGTCGGTATTAGCTGCTCATCGACACAAAGACTTGTCACAAGCAAACGCCTATGTGTTTGACGACTTAAATTATCGCCACTGGGATACTTGGAATGACGGCGGTTTCAAGCATGTATTTTATCAAGATCTAGTGACTGAGAAAAAAGTCGATATTATGGAAGGCAAGCCATATTCTAGTCCGACTTCTCCTTTTGGTGGCTCTAGTGATTATATTTGGGGCCCTAAAGGCGAAAATATTTACTACGTGAGTAAAAAGCTAGAGGGCACTGAATACGTTACCAGTACCAACACGGATATCTATCGTTATAATCTAGCAAGTAAAAAAACCACTAATCTCACACAAAGCAATTTGGGTTACGACAAAAGTCCTGCGTTTTCCGCAAAAGGTCATTTGGCTTGGCTACAAATGGACAAGGCAGGCTATGAGGCTGATAAAAACGACATCATAGTGCGCATCAAAAATAAAAAAGTCAATTTGACTAAGCACTGGGATGGAACAGTAAACAGTTTTAAGTGGAGCCCCGATGGCAAACGTATTTACTTTGTTGCCCCAACAGACGGTACCATTCAGCTGTTCCAAGTATCAGTAAGCGCCAAATCTAAACCAAAGATCAAACAGCTTACTAAAGGCCAATATGATGTGAACGGCATTGTGGCAGCACTAGACAAGCAGCTGGTAGTGACTCGTAGCAGTATGAATCGAGCATCGGAGATCTTTCGTTTTGATCTGCGCAAGAAAAACCTAACGCCACTGACGAAGGTTAACGATACTTTGTATGCTGATCTTGACTTGCCAACAGTGAAGAAGCATATGGTGACCACTAAAGATGGTCAGGAAATGTTAACTTGGGTGATCTATCCGCCAAACTTTGACGAAAGTAAAAAGTATCCAACACTTCTTTATCTTCAAGGTGGACCTCAATCTGCGCTATCTCAGTTTTATTCGTTCCGCTGGAATTTCCAAGTGATGGCATCGCAAGGTTACATTGTTGTTGCGCCAAACCGTCGTGGTATGCCGGGTCATGGTGTGAAGTGGAATGAAGACATCACGCAGGATTGGGGAGGTAAAGCAATGCAAGATTACCTAGATGCGATTGATGATGTTGCAAAAGCGCCCTATGTAGACAAAAAGCGTATTGGTGCGATCGGTGCAAGCTTTGGTGGTTATTCAGCGTTTTACCTAGCTGGCAACCACCATGGGCGCTTTAAGACCTTTATCTCGCACTGTGGTATTTTTGACCTTCGCAGCATGTATGGCACAACTGAAGAGCTATTTTTCGTGAATCATGAATTTGGTGGCCCATATTGGGAGCAAAGCAATGCATCGATCAGCCAGACTTATAATGAGTTCAACCCGATTAATTTTGTAGACAAGTGGGATGCACCCATGTTTGTGATCCATGGCGGTAAAGATTACCGAGTACCACTAGGTCAAGGGATCCAAGCATTCCAAGCAGCAAAATTACGTGGCTTGGAAAGCCGTTTCTTGTATTTTCCAGAAGAAAACCATTGGGTACTGACGCCGCAAAACGGTATTGTGTGGCAGCGTGAGTTCTTTAAATGGTTGGAAGATACGCTGTAGACATTTATCTAAGATTTTTCTAAGAAAATGCAAAAAAACCTGAGCGCTTAGCTGTGCTCAGGTTTTTTTATTGATAGCTTTGTTGTGTTCTCCGCGGATTGCTAGCCACTCAATACAGCGAGATAAAACCTTTGAAATCACTTGGTATGACTTAATATCTTATATTCTGAAACGCGAGATTGAGCACTTTTATCCAATCAAGTATATTTTTATAAAAGTTGTTTGTGTATCGACCGCAGCGAAACTGAATAACTTCGCGCAGGGATGAAAGGCAGTAAGAAAAAAATGATAATAATAAGGTGAACTATGCAATTATCTCTTTCTCGAAACCCTTATTTAATTTGTATTGTGCTCGGTGCAGTTACTGCAATTGTGTTTAGTTTTTGGGTTATTGCCTACCACTCAATAACAGGGAAAACACATGACAGGGTTAAAAAGCAACAGAGTATTTGGTTGCACAAGGAGCCGGTGAGTTATAGTTACACAGCCTATGCAGGGTGCATGCACTCGATTGTTTCCAAAGTTGTAGTGATTGACGGCAACACATTTTTTGAAAAGGCCGCGCCAGAGGAGGATAGGCTGGTGATTGAGGCGTTTTTTGAAGCTGCATCGAAAGGGCTCTATGAGGCGTCGAGTATAGAAATAAAGTACCATTCAGAGTATGGCTTTCCCGAGCTAATTGAAGTGGATTGGGACAAGCACGTTATTGACGATGAGTGCTTTTACAGGATTGAAAAATTTAAACTTATTGAATAGTAAAATGGAATCTGTGGGCGAATTAATCAAAGCGGTTTGTTATTCCCTATGCCATATCATCGCGAGTGGATAGGATCTGAAAAGTCACCTAGTTGAGAGTGTCTGAGTACTATTCGAAGAAAGCAAAACAATATCAAAAACATAAAAGTCTATGCTGATGATAGGTCTTCAATGACTCTCAGTGGGGCTATTGCATTTTGTATTAATATGATTGAGCTTTACTTAGTCCGAAGCTGCTGTGGTCACACATAGGAAAGATAAAATATGAGCAAAGTTATGATTTTCATCTTTTTGCTGAGCTATACGAGTTATACACAAGCAATCAGTAAGCAGTGGAACGAGTTAAATAGGCACTATCATGAGTCACTGGTACAGCAACAATACGATACTGCGCTGCAAGTGGCTTTAGAACTAAATAAGATAGACCCTGTTGATACCCAGGTTTTGCTTTATATTGTTTTTGCTTCAATTAAACTAAAAAGGAAAGTACCTAGTTGGGTCATGTCCGAGCCTTGGCCGAACGCAACAGATCAAGACAAATTTAATCGCAAGCTAGCTGAACAATTAATGGGAAATAAGCGTTCAATATAAGGGTAAGAATACGTATTTGAGCTTTTCCTTTATATTTCTAATCTCTTATGGATAGTCTGAGCATTTGGTATGTACATGCTCTCCCTTATTGTATCAAACTAGAGTTCGCAATTTATAATGGTACAATTTCAAGAAGTGAACATAAAAATAGACATCTACATCACCAAAAATACGATAGATTTGGTGTTTAACTGAACAGAACTCGAAAATCACATTGTAGTAAATCTAAGGGAACAATTATGCGAAGTGTTATTGCAATCTTTCTTATGCTTATCTTATTGCAAGGGTGCGATATAGGTGGGTCTATATCCGGCATGTTGGAAAAGCAACAATTGGCAGAGCAACACATAAAATCAAAGTATGGCTGGGAGTCTAAGTTTGGTTATAGCATTGTCAATGGGACGCTTCAACAAGTCACTTTAATCGTGTTTTCAAATGACGTGCGTCAAACAACGGTGGCAGAACTGGAGCATGTTGCTGCGGAAGCTGTGTCATTGGCTTTTGACGACAAACCCCAAGCGATTTTTATTCAAATAGTTACTCAACCAGAGTACCTTAAGTAGTTACATTGCGCACAGTGAGACCAATTTAATTGTTTGCGGGTCTACAGTGATATTACAATGCTCAAATTGCAATTTCTTTAATAAGATAATTAAGTTATTGTAATTTGAGTAGATATATAGACTCAAAGCCTTCCTCCATATACAACCCATGTCGACAGTCGTACAGGCTGATAATCGCCAAGAAGATTTAATTTTGCCTGTCGGTATGACTAAACTGCGACTCAAAATTGTGTCACCGCATTTTATTCATATACTTAATGAAGTGGTGTGTCTAAACGCAGCGTGTAAATACCTAAAAGTATTCAATGGTGGAGCGACAGTAGAGGCTAATCAGCAATGCAAATATCTGAAAGTATAGACATCAAGAGTTCTAAAATGAGAGTTTGGTCGGTGATCACCGATATAGAAAATGCAGCGACTTGGCTATCAAATATAAAAAGTATAGAAATTATCGATAGTCCTGAAAGTGGTATCAATGGATTGAAATGGAAAGAAGTTCGCAATTTTTGTGGTAAAGAAGCGTCTGAAATTATGTGGATAACAAACTCTATTGAAAATGACCACTATTGCGTAAGGGCTGAAAGCCACGGTGCAGTGTATTTATCTCAATTAAGCATAAATGAGTCAGACGAGGTAACAACACTAACCATGTCATTTAAAGCTGAGCCACAAACATTTTTTGCAAAATTACTGTCCAAAATTATGAATCGTTTCGTTTTAAATTCATTGATAAAAGAAATTCAAAAGGACCTCAAAGATATAAAAGACTATGTAGAGAGAGCAAGTAATTGAATGGAAGTGGTACCTTAGTGACATGACTTTCTAGCAAAAAAGGGCCGCTCACGCTGAGCTAGCCCATTAACCCTGTTCATTTATATTGCAGGCAGTTATAGGGTAACGTTTTCTTGGTCAAACTGTAATTTTGCAGGGGTTTTTGCATCGGATACAGTCGCAAGTAGTGCGTTTGTCAGTGCTTCTTTGGCATCCGGTTTAGAGAGTGCTTGCGCGAGTACTTTGTCTAGAGCAGATTGCTCTTTTTTCTCGGATTCCCCCAAAGCGGCGCGTATTTTTGTTTTAACCGCGTGGGCCTGACACAGCGCTTTTGCACTGTTGTAATCTGCTATAAGCGTAAGTTCAGCCTCTTTAAATCGCGCGAGTATATAATTATTAATGACTGCAAAAATTGATGGGACTGTGTCGAGAATATTACGCAAGGTCTGGCTGTTATTGGACAGTAATTTTTCTGCGTAGTAGCCCAGCGCCGCATTGACCGCGGCTGAACCTGCTAAAGATATGCCGGCAGTCGCAACCACGGCTGCGCCACCAAATACGGCAGAAACGCCAGCGAGTATTTTCAAGAAACAAGCAGCTAGCTTTTTGGCTAATGAGGGCGTATCCATTTTCTCTAATTGTCGATAGTGTTTTATTTTGTCGGCAAAAATTAGCAGACGAATGGCATTATTTAATAGCCATTGAGCTTTATCCTTTAGCACCTTTTGGTGTGGATGTAGGCTAACAAGCGTTGGCCAGTCAGCATCTTCAAAACCAACGCTTTTTAGTACAGTATTAATGGCTTCGACTGATGCCAGCCCCGTGCGATACTTATACATTGCTAAATGTAGGGGAAAATCACCTTCCGAAGGCATGATTTTTTTATCATTAAAATATATAGGCAGGAACTTATTCATTTCGTCCCCTTTAACCGGGGTGACACTAGCCTTTAATAGCGCTTGTTCTAGCGCTGGAAACTCCCACTTCATAAAGACTTCAAACTCATCCGCAAGGACTTCAATATCTTTGGCCAAGGCTTCTGCGTAGTCTTTATGCTCAACCTTGCCTCGGATCGTTGCGCCATTTTTGATGATATTGTTAAAGTCACCGTCATCGAACAAGGTTTTTCCCATCAGTGTTTTGTTGTATTCGGAGGTGCCCTCGTAGTTTGCAATGTTTTTATTTGAGTAAGTTTCGAGACTATTCGTGGTTGTTTTACCACCTTTATCTCGTTCTGAAAATAAGGCTCCACGGACCAAGATAGCGCAGCTGTTGTCATGTTTTTTTGACTTGACCATTTGCAGTGAATAAAACTCACCGTCTTTGAACTGCGCCTCGAACATGGTGGTGATATCTTTCTCACTCTTTGCCGTTTTCGTTAGTCGCTTAAATGTTTCTGCATTTATTTCATGTGAGTCAAGTTCGCAGTGTCTATTCTTGTATGTCAACTCCGTAATCGTGCTTTTACTCATAAATTTTCTCCATATTCAATGCTAATTGAGGGGGGACCAATTGTTAGTTTTTGGATATTTCCTGATGACATAGACAATACAGCCAACACTCTTCATCAAGGTATTGCGGGTCGATATCGACTTCTAAGTCGATTAGAGTATTTGATGAAGAAGTAGCACCTTGTTTTGAGATCTTTTTGGATTTGGTTGAAGTGGATTTTTTAGCACGCCTAATCACACGGACAACTCGTGTTTTACCCATATTTGCGTTCCTTTTAGATTTTTAGACTGGTTCAATCAGGATTTCGAAACAAGAAAATAGTGAATTCAGTGTGGCCTAGTTGATGCACTCTATCTCAGTCAATTATCTTTATTTATCAGTCCTTTTTACCAAGAGTAAGTAAAGGAAGGCGTGAAAAAGGCGAATGCTCAACCATGTGATTTAGTGCCTGTAGTTGTAGTGGTACAATAAAAAAACAGCGTGTGATGTGCTTACACGATATGCTTGGTAACGCCCATGGGGAGAAGAGTGAACGTTTAGTTACGTCGACTGTCAGTACTGCTGAAAACCCAAGTTAGACTAGGCTTTTCTAGGTCACTTTTAAGCCAATGATTAATACCAATAGAGTAAAGAGTTAGCCTTATCGATAACTTGGGCAAAGAACGTTATCCGTTAAGGTGCAACTTACAGGCTAAGCTCAAAAATATCCTGATTCAGTTCAATCAACTGTTCAAGTAGCATTTGCTGGCCTTTGACATCCGATATTTTCCAAGCAAATGGTTTGAGGGGTTTTAATCGATTGAGCAGCTCGCCATTTAAGTCATACATAGACAGGTAGTCAGAGCGGCTGTCATAACTATAAAATTGGTCTTGGTGTAATACTAAACTGTTGCCATTGAGTGTCGGTATCGGTGTCGGCTTTTGTGGTTCTGAGTTCAGAGCTTGCTTAAGAACACGACCTTCGAAGTTACTAATATAGAGATTTTGCTCATAGACCCAAGCGGCTTTAACATCTGAAATCGGGTACTGAGTAAGATCAGAGGTGTCAATATCGAGCTCCCACAATGTGTCTCTAGATGGTTGTGTGGAGGTCACAAGTAGGCGCGAGGCATGATGCCAGCTTAGTACCTGTGTCAGTGGTATTTTTGTGTCGACTTCTAGGATCTTGCCCTTTAAATCAATGATGTTAAGTTTTCCATCATTCACTACCGCGATTTTTTTCCCGCTAGGAGACCAGCTTAATTGTTCAATTTCAATATGACCGACAAACTGGCTTAATTGTGTCGCCTGTTTGCCATCCCATAACCAGATTTGATCACGGCCACTGCGAGCAGAAACAAAAGCAATAAGCTCACCCTGAGGTTGATACTTTGCAAACTTCTCCCGACTCTTAGAACGCGCGAAGCTAGGGTAAGGTTGAACATGTTGATTTATTCCATTCTGTGTAGGCGCTGAGGGAGGTTCATAAAGAGGAATATGCGAAATATCAGTATCCTTATTGCCTGCAATAGTTAGAATATGGCTGCTTTTAGGGTGATACTGAGCACTGACAACTCCCTGAACTGTGGTGTTGTATGGAGTAAGCTTACCCTCTAAGCTTAGCTGATAGAGTTTGCCTTGTTTTATTGCCAGAAGCGACTCACCCGTTGATGAGAAACGTATAAAGAGCGGACCTTCTCCAGTGTCAGTGTCATCCAATTCAACAGGATTTTGCTGCGTCACTTTGCCTTTCGAATCGAGAATAGCTAAAACGTGTTCGCGTTGCTGGGTATAATAGAGTACAGCAAAGTAATTGTGCTGTGGCGCGTAATCATAGGTGTAAATTGAGTCCGTTGATGAGGTGAAGACTGCCCTGATCTTTTGGTCTATGGCATTGTAGTTAACTAAGGCAGGTCGGTTTTGCAGTGTGCTTAAAAAGGTGTAGTTGTGATTCGCCAGTGCGATGGGTCGCTCTATGGGTCTTTCTTGGCATTGATAGCGTACCGAAGATACTTGCGGCGCTACTAATGACTCAGCAAAGTCTAGCATGTTAATTTGCCAGCAATTAGCTTGGTGAGGCTCTGGGCTTTGCGTGTGTTGTTGGGTGCAATCACGCTGTTTTGTATAGATCACACTGCGGCCATCCGGAGTAAATCGTGTGTCGCGATAAAACCCTGCGTCGGCACTCAAGCGTGTTTCAACGCCTGATTGAATGTTTTTCGCCCAAATATGGCTTTGGCAGGATTGAACATGGCGGTTAAAAACGATGTATTGTCCATCCGGGCTGTATGTAGCTTCACTTTCAAACGCGTCAGTAAAGGTTAATTGCTTTAATGCTTTGATATTGAGGGCTTGCGGCGCGGAGTTTATCAGGATAAGCAGCCCAGTTAGCAATACCATGCCACCCAATATCCCCCACACGAGCTGTTTATTGTGTAACACTAAAAACTGCTTGTTCACAGTATTTGGTGAGGGGTTGTCCTTATCCCAGCGTACTTCGGTCATCAATCGGTACCCAATTTTAGGATGTGTCGCAATGATCCGTGGCGATTTAGCATCGTCACCAAGTACTTTACGCAGACGTGCGATACAACGCTGAAGTGCATTAGGGACTACTTCAGTGCCTTGCCAAACTTGTTCCATGATGTCTTGATGGCTCACCACTTGTTGTGCGTTTTGTGCAAGTAAGAGAAGCACTTGTAAAACCTTCGGCTCTACTTTAACACTTTGGTCTGCACTAATTATTTCTGAACGTGATAAATCAATGAGGTGATCTTCAATAAAAAAACGCTGTGGTGATGGCATAAATTTAAGACTGCGGCTCTGAATATGCACGAGTATATGAATATAATTTGTTGCTGTCGAGCACGGTGTTTTTTTATAACCTATTGTAAAGTATAGATATCAGTTATTCATCATGATTTCATCAGCGTGCCATTGTTGTACTCTTTGCCTCCCGACGCACAGTAGAGACTTTGATTTTACACAAGTTAAGGAGTCATGCTATGTGTTTACTTTCTTCGAATAAGTCGCTCAAAAAACTAGCCGCCTTTCAGTATATTGCCAGTGGCTTATTGGCTTTTTATAGCCAGCATTCTATTGCTGATGAAATCGCCAGCAAGGCAATTGAGAGAGCTGTATCGGCATACGGTGCTGAGGCATTGATGACAATGCAGCAGTTAAGCATAAAAGAACAGCAACTACGCTATACCAAGGGACAATCCGGTCATGCAGGGGAGGGCGCGCATGGCATTGCGCTGCATAAATACAATCAGCAACTAAACATCGACTTTGTTAACAAGAACAAAGTATTTAAGCGAAGTGATCAGAACTTACTTGGTAACTATGGTTATCATACTCTGGTTACCCTAGATAGGCGTTTTATCGAAGGCAAAGGCGCATACATTGATCACTGTTTGCAAACCTTTCAGCCTAGCGAACGAATACACTGGAATTCAGTTGGATTGGGCATGGAGCATGGCGTCGACACGCTAATTGTCAAACAGCTCGCGAAGCACAAGAAGCAAGTTAGCAGCGAGGGGGTGGCGTATATACATGGTCAAGCCCATGATGTTCTCAAGTATCAACAAAATAACGAACTACACACTGTTTTCATCAATACTGATTCAGGGTTGGTATCTAGGGTGATCCGTAAAGCAGGTGAGCAGCCAACACGGTATGACTTTTTAGTACATACAAAGAATCGTATTGGTATTACATGGGCAACTGAGGTGATGGTGAGCCGTGAACAGCATCCAATTGCGCATGTCACCGAGCGAAGTTTGACAATGGAGCTACCCCTTTCTTCAGCTGAATTAATGCCTGCCAAGTACAAACGCCGTCAGCCTGTGGCATATCTAGATTTTGAGCAACCCAGTGTTAATCAGCTTGCCGACGGCGTCTTTTTAGTTGGACAGGGGTGGAGCTTCACGCTATTTGCAGATATTGGCAAGTCATACGTGTCAATGGGAGCATGGCAAATGCCCGGAGATAAATTTACGTGGCAAAAACGATTGGAAAAACTACATCAATTTACCGCAGAGCAAAAACCGGTTTCACATTTTATTGTCACTCACCATCATGACGACCACTTGATGGGGCTCTCAGAGGTAGTAGAACATGGCGCTCAATTATTGATGCTTCCTCAACATGTCAATGCAGTAAAGGCGAGCCTAAGTATACCGATTGACTCCAGCAGGTTGACCTTGGTGCGAGATGCGTTAAAGGTTGCCAATGACAAGGTACAGGTGTTTGATGTGCCAAGTAGCCATGCGGACCACAATTTGGTGGTATACCTTCCTGAACAGAAGATTCTTTTTGCTGAAGACATGTTTGGCAGTAGCTTGGCACGAGGCTTTCACTCACCCAATAGTTGGCCGAGTCGCGATGTATATTATCGCACTGAGACTCTAAACAAAAAGCTTCAATCGGTGAGGGTAGATGTGGCTCAATATGTATCATCACATCATGGTCGGGTGCTATCTAAAAATGAATTTAATCAAGCTTTGAGTTTAACTTGCCCAAGTGATGACGTTTTAAAACAACGACTATTCGGTAGTTAAGCGCTGCTTCGATATTTTTGTTAAAAGCGTATAAAGAGCCTTTACAAATGTTTGCTAAGATACATTTATCGCAGCGAACAAGTGAAAGGCTTTTTATAGGCGTGTTTTGGTTCTTCGGTTTCTATTTGACAGGTATATCATGTGTTAAATAACAACCGAAGAGTTATTTTCTGAATAAAAGAATAGTTTTTTCATTGTATCTCGAATTAGTACACTCATTACTTCCCAACCTTCTTTTAATGTCATTGTGTGGAAAAAATAATAAACCAACAATAATTGAAGAAAAAGTATTCGGAGAGCAGGTGAAATACGCTTTTTCAATTCTGTTATTACTATCTCTAATCGGTTGTGACATGTCAGATGAAATATCCTCGTTGGGTAAGGCGGGTGACGTCGAAAAGGTTTGGATTTATGCCCAGTTTAATGTGCCATAAGAGAACGATGAGATTGAGTCGTTCTATTATGGTGAAATCTCAAAGCGGCTTTACACATCTATTTCTAACAACAAAATTGCGTCGGACTTTATTTTGATGTCACAGGTAAAGTACTGTGAAAATGACGACCTGATCCATGATTACAAAAATGTCGAAAGCTCAGGTGAGATAGTGTTTCGTATAGAAGATATTGCAACCCTCAACCTATTGAATATGGCACCTATCTCCGGGATATGGTATGAGCAATTTGACGACAAGAAGCAGGCAGATCAGGCAAATGCACCGATACAAACAGAAATGCCCAATCCTCAATCAAAGTAACTTCCTGACGCGTTCCTAAAGCCAATTTCGTTCTAGGCCTGCTGGTATTTTTTGTGTGGGGGTTTAAAGGTATGCCAAAATGGACGAGGAGTTTTCTAACAGGGTGTTCATTACAACACAGTAGGTTGCGCATTGTGGGCACCTGTTTAGTATATTGATAGAGCTCAGAAAGGCTCCTGAAGCACCTAGCTTCAAGACTATGATAACTTCGAGTTTAATACTATTGTTGATGAAACGTCGACAGTACTTTTTGAACCAAACGAATGGTATCGTGTTGTAAGAAATAACCAGTCGATAGGTTGGATTACCGATTATACGGTCAGGGCAGCGCGTTAAGTTTAGATTGAAATAGAAATGTGAGGTTAGGTGTTTGAAACTAGACGGCAATATAGAATTAATCATAGGAGATATTACTTCCTCTGAAGCCGATGCCATTGTGAATGCTGCTAACCCCAAAATGTTGGGTGGCGGCGGAGTTGATGGCGCAATTCACCGGGCCGCAGGCGCTGGATTGCTGGATGCATGCCGAAAAGTTAAAGCAGTCAATGGTATTCGATGTCCGTTTGGTGAAGCTCGAATCACGAGTGCGGGAAATTTACGGTCAAAATATGTGATCCATGCAGCAGGACCCATATACAGAAACGAACAAACCCCAGCGAGTGTACTTGAGTCAGCTTATCGCAGTGCATGTGAGTTAGCGATAAAAAACGGCTGCCATTCAGTGGCTTTTCCAGCAATATCATGTGGCGCATATGGTTACCCATATGAAGAGGCTGCCCAAATAGCAGTTCATACTTGCCGCCAATATCCACAGCTGTATGTGACATTTTATCTAATTGATAAAGCGTTGGCGGACGTATTTCGAAGTGTCATCTGAAGTCATTGGTATGTGTTTTCATGAGGCTCTAGTGAGGAGTAAATCTGGACTATATTTTATACTCGATAAGCTGGTAGGCGAATTTTATGAACCGGTTTTTCCGGTAGGCACGTTGTGAGAGAGCAATGAATTTAAACACTGCAAGTTTGCATTACTACATTATAAAGCACTTTGTTGAGTTTACGACAGCACCAAAGATAGAGAAGCTGGCTAACGCTTTTGGCGTCACAAGGCAGGATGTGATTGATGCACTCAAAATGCTACAAGATGATCATGGCGTTGTATTACACCCCGTGTCCAGTGAGATATGGGTAATGCACCCTTTTTCAGCTGCGCCAACTAATTTTTGGATTCAAGCCGGTCAAAATGGCTGGTGGGGAAATTGTGCTTGGTGCGCATTGGGGGCGGCTGCACTTCTAGATCGTGACTTGACGATCACCACAACTTTGGGCAGTGAATCAAAGCAAGTGAACATCGAAATTAAAGGTGGGAATGTTATCAATGATGACTTATATATTCATTTTCCAATCCCAATGGAAAAAGCATGGGACAATGTGATTTACACATGTAGCACGATGCTGATGTTTGAATCAAATTCTGCTATCGAACAGTGGTGCGCGCGCCACGGGTTGGCACAAGGCGATGTACAGCCGATAAGTCATATCTGGGAGTTTTCCAAAGTGTGGTACGGCAATCACCTCAATTCTGATTGGGCAAAATGGTCTGTTGCCGAAGCTGCCGAGATATTTGAGCAGTTTAATCTTACAGGCCCAATTTGGCACTTGCCTGTGGGCCCAGACCGATTTTAACTTTTGTCGTTATTGGACAATAGGTCATAAGTAATAAAACCTAGCTGATTGGGTCGGCCCAATCAGCGGTTTGCAAAGTCTACTTTGAACAGATTGATGACAAAGCGATATCAACCCAAACTAATCGATGGTCTGATGAGGCTGCTCTATCGGCAACAAGCTCAATGCCTTGTTCATCTGTTGCGGGCCAGAAAACCCCGCTATTGACCACTGCTAAATTACTAGACGGCAGCACATAGTCTGCTCTCATTCCCCAGTGCGCAGTGTGTGTGGCTGCATTTAGATTTTGCGGTTTATTCAGCTTTCCGCCTCTAGATTCAGGGGCAGCATAATTATTGACTCTCTGGTGTGTCAGCAATTGTCTTATGGCGTTTGGATGAGCGTCTCCATCTACATCACTGGCATTTAAGTCGCCTAGAATAACAAACGACTGATTGCTAATACCGCCGGTTATACCTGCGTCGTCATATATGTAGCTATTCCCTGAGTCAGAAATATAGTCTTTCCAAAGTCTAAGCTCATCGTGATTTCTTTTTCCATTTCTATCTTCAGGACCATCGAACACTGGCGGAGTAGGGTGGCTTGCTAACACGTTGAGCTGTTTATCGCATACTCTCACGGGAATATCCCAATGCGATTTAGAGGAAAGTCTCATGATTTCACTTTCTGACTTGGCGTACCAATTACTGCCGTCTTGGTATGTAGGCATTAAGTTGTCAGGCATATCTTTCCACAAAAACTTTTGGAAAGTACGTACTTGGTTTGAGTTTATAGGATACTTTGACAGCACTACCATGCCGTATTGGCCAGGATATTTACCAAAGCCATAGTGCGTTAATTTACTGTCTTGTCCAGTCAACGGTGTTTTGACCCCCGTATTAACTGGTGCAAGGTATACGTGTGGGTAAGTTATTGGCTCAAAACCATTTTGAGAGACTTCTAAATATTGCTGCTTAAACAAGTTAATCCCAAGTTCGGGGTTGGCAATATAGTCAAACTCATTTAATAAAATAATGTCAGGGCGAGTTTGTTGAATGATCTGTGCGATATTGTTGATTTGCTGCACTTCACCACTTTTCAGAGCGTTAGTCAGCACATTCCCTGATGTATCTAGCTTGTCTTCAATCTGGTAATTGGTTGCTTCCATACTTACATTGAACGTTGCGACTCTCATGGTCTTATGCTCTTCGGGCTGTGTATTGCCCAGCTGGCTTGATGTTTGTTGACAGCCTGTGCCCAGCAGGGTCGCTGTTAAAATAATAGATAATAGTGATGGTTTCATTACTAACCTAGTGAAATATGTTATTGCCCATAGTCTACAGCTTTGTGAATAAAAGAGGGTTTAAAAGTATGTTAATTATTTGATTTGATAAATTATTCATAATATTAGTGTAACTACTTCACAAATGCCCTTTGACTTGTTAGTTTTTTTATGGGGACAAACGAATCTACGGTCGCTTTAGATTAAATACGGGTTCTTTTTTGTATTTTTGGTGCTATCAACAAGGAGAAAAATTGTGGTTAAACTCGAGGTAAGATGTGGGTTAAGTGTTAAGTTACTTGATATTTCAGATGCGCAAACGCTGTTTTCTTTAGTCGAGGCAAATAGGTCTTACCTAAAAGAGTGGCTTCCTTGGCTCGATTTAACTAATTCTCACCTAGATTCAGAAGCTTTTATACAATCAACACATCAACAGTATCATGATGGCCTTGGTATTATGGGCGGAATATATAGTGATAATTCGCTGGTAGGGATGTGTGGCTATCATCCAATTGATAAAATCAACCGCTGTGCCAACATTGGGTATTGGTTAGCAGAGAAGTCGCAGGGACAAGGCATAGCGACGACGTGTGTTGCTTACCTTGTGGATTATGCGTTTACTGAATTGCAATTGGATCAGGTCTCTTTGTCAATTGCGGAGCACAATTATAGAAGTCAGGCGATTGCGACACGCTTGGGGTTGAGCCGCAAAGGTATTAAACGAGATGCAGAGTATTTGTACGACCATTTTGTGAACCATATTTGCTATTCAGTGAATCGTACTCATTGGCTGGAGCGCAAGGCAATCGATTAGCAAACCGAGCAAATGGGATACGCTTTTTTTGTAAGGTAATTTAAGGTTACACTTGGCTTTTTAATATTGGACACCGTTATGTCAAAAATTACACAGCAGCAAATTGGCAGCGTGGCCCTCGTTGTTGATAACTACGATGATGCTATTGATTTTTATACGAAAAAGTTACAGTTTACCTTGGTGGAAGATACAGAATTAGGAGGAGGGAAGCGCTGGGTTCAAGTGTCGCCTCCTAACTCGAACGGCGCTAATTTACTCTTAGCCCAAGCAAGCTCTGAAGAGCAAAAGTTGGCTGTGGGCAATCAAAGCGGCGGGCGTGTTTTTTTGTTTTTACACACCAACGACTTTTGGCGCGATTATGAGTTGATGAAAAAAAATGGTGTTTTATTTAATGAAGAGCCACGAGTGGAAGAGTACGGTACCGTGGTTGTTTTCCAAGATCTATACGGAAATAAGTGGGATTTATTGCAATTGAATCAAAGCTAAATTAACTCAATAAAGATGCAGGTGTAATGGCTATTCTGGTTTCTATCATACCTGCATAGCCAACACCGCCGCCTATTTAAAAAGGGGGCTGAAGGCAGTTTATCAGCCATTAAAATAAAATAGGTGTATTTACATTCAAGCTAAAAATCCGCTATTTATAAATTGAGCTTTAGCAAATTCAATGCTAGCATCAAAAAGAATTTAAACTTATCGTTCAACTAATGCGTCAACTTATTCTCATATTTATCATGTTTTGCGTTCTGAGTACTCAGGTATTCGGAAGCGTTGTGCATGAAGGGGAGCATAAGTCATTAGGTGATGAACATAGTTTACTCCATGAAATAGGACAACCGCACAGTCATGAACATGAAGATGACGGTGAATTTACCCTTTCGTTCACAAAAGAAGCAGTAGAGCACATTAACCAAGATTTGGAGTGCTGTATTACTGCTATTGTCGAAGTTTCTCAAGTTACAGAGCCTGAAATTAAACCAACTGGCCCGATTGTCTCGCTAAGTGCTAATTGGTCACCCCCTTTTCTAAAACATACGACACCGCCCCCTAAGGTTTAATCCAAAAATACATTGTTACGGTCAGTGCATATTCGCTCTGGCTGGTTTTGTCGTTTACTGGATTTATTATGTTTTTAAAAATATTTTTGCTGCAAAATTGGCAGCCGACGGCGTATAGATTGCTATTCGCTGTATTTTCATCGCTATTTTTTCTATCTGGTGTTTATGCATCACCGGGAGCACACGGTCCAAATGGAGAGCATTTAGATACCACAAAGCAAGTTTTGGTTTCCAATATACCTAAGTTTGAAAGTTTCACTGAAACGTTTGAGCTTGTTGGGGAGTTATCAGAGAACCAGCTGCTCATTTACCTTCATGATTTTAAATCAAACGCCCCAATTCCGGGGGCTTCGATAGAAATAGAGCTTGGGGACCTAAGTGCCAGCGCCACGTACTCTGCGCAAATGAATGCTTACAGCCTAAGCAACGAGGCTATAGTCACTTTACTGAATCAGCGCGGAACACATGAAATAGTGCTGACAATCATGACAGAAGATCTTGGTGACCTGTTAGTTGCATACCTTGAAAACGAAGCGCCTCTCATGGTGAAAGAAAATCACAACACAGCACATCACCATGAAACGCCTTGGTGGAGTATTGCTATTGGGTTAATGGTGTTTGTCATCGGTTTTTGGATTGGTCGTCAATTTAAGGAGCGTAAATAATGAAACTAAAACACGCTTTATTGTGCGCATTTTTCTTGCAAGCTGGACATGTAATGGCTTCACCCGGTGCCCATGGCCCTAATGGCGAACACCTAGATCAGAAAGCTAGTCGCGCAGATGGTGGGCTTGGCCGACAATCAGATGGTTCAGTCATTATGCCAATGAAACATCAGGCATTGCTCAATATTAGAACCCACTTTGCAACAGAATCTATGGCGGACAAGCACGTTCGTTTAGATGCGATTGTAAAGCCTCACCCAGCTGGTTACGCCAAAATTCAATCTAGTCGTGATGGTCGTTTGGATGCACCAGAAGCGGGGATTTTGCCAAGTGGCAGCAAAGTAGTCGCAGGTGATGTGTTGGGGCTTGTTCGATATCAAGATACCGATTACGAGCTTGCTAGCCAAACCAGTGAGTTAATTGCGATTCGAAATCGTATAGAGCAAACCAAGCGTGACGTGAGCCGTTTAAAGAAACTGGGTGAACTGGCATCTAAACAAGCTTTAGAGCAGCTAGAAACCGAGTTATTGAGTTTAACGCAACAGTCACGCGCCTTGCAAAAAGGTCTCGAGAAACCCGAAGTGTTAATTTCACCTGTTTCAGGCGTTTTGATTAACCACGCAGTCTCTCGCGGACAATGGGTGGAAGCGGGGCAAACGCTGTTTGAAGTAATCTCACCTGAGCAGCTCATTGTTGAAGCGAGTACTAATGACAGTCATTTACCTGCGATATTATCAACCGCTAAGGCAATAACGCACCCTGCGCTTAACTTTAACTATATTGGTCACACTCCTGTGCGTGTAAATGGATTGATACATGTAAACTTTGAACTTGAAAAAGCCGCAGAGGCTCCGGCGCTTTTAGTTAACCAACGAATTACGATTCAAGCTCCTATAAATGAGCAACAGCGCGGCATAGTATTACCTTCTGATGCTATTGTTCGCAGTCAAAACAACTTGCCACAAGTGTGGATAAAACTCTCGGCTGAACGGTTTTTACCTCAATTGGTTAAATATGAAAATTTACAGCCGGGTTTTGTGTTGGTAACTCAAGGATTAGGTGCAGACAACCGAGTCGTGGTAACCGGTGCGTCGTTACTTAACCAAGTGAGGTAAGCCAATCATGTTTAATGTCTTAGTGAAAACGAGCCTAAAGCATCGACTGGTGGTTTTGCTTATTGCTTTTGTGATGATGACTTACGGAGTTATACAAGGGCAAAAGTTGCCTGTCGATGTCTTTCCCAACTTGAATAAACCGGTTGTTACCGTGCTGACTGAAGCTGGAGGAATGGCACCTGAAGAAGTTGAGCAACTGGTTACATTTCCATTGGAAAATTTACTCAATGGTGTCACAGGGGTGACGCGTATTCGTTCCACCTCTGGGATCGGGTTATCCATCATTTATGTTGAATTCGAGTGGGATACGGATATCTATCGAAATCGGCAGTTGGTTTCGGAGCGTCTGGATTTGGCATCAGAGCAACTTCCTAACGGGATCAGTTCAGTTATGGGGCCTGTATCGTCTATCATGGGAGAAGTGATGTTAATCGCTTTACCCATTAATGAGCCTGGCAGTATAAATGCAATGGCGGCGCGAGAATACGCTGACTTCGTATTGCGCCCAAGACTATTGTCGATCCCGGGTATTTCTCAAGTCATCCCCATTGGAGGGCAAGTTCGCCAGCTTAGAGTTGCGCCAGATACTGTGCGAATGCGCCAATTTGATATCGATGTAGATACCCTTAAACGTGCACTGGAAGACTTTGCTGCGAATTTTGGCGGCGGTTTTATCGACTTGAATAATCAGGAGTACTTGATCCGACATCAAGGTCGAACTCTCGATGAAAGTCATCTACAAAACATGGCGGTTGGGTGGCAAGCAGGGCGTCCAATTGTACTTTCACAAGTAGCAACAGTAAGTTACGCGGAAGCCGAAAAACGGGGGGATGGCGGCTTCAATGGCAAACCCGCAGTGATCGTCAATATTCAAAAGCAGCCTAGTGCTGATACTGTGCAGCTGACAAAACAAATTGAATCAGCATTAGCGGAGCTAAACTCTGGATTACCTGCTGGTTTGGCTGCTCCACAAGTACTCTTTAGGCAAGCGGACTTTATCCAATCCTCAATTGATAACGTCACCGAAGCCTTGCGAGATGGTGCCATTATGGTAACTATCATCTTGTTTCTATTTTTACTCTCGGTAAAAACCACGGCCATATCACTGCTTGCTATCCCATTGTCGTTGGCTTTAACAGTCCTTGTATTCCAGTGGGTGGGGCAAAGTATTAATGTGATGACCTTGGGAGGGCTTGCGATTGCAATTGGTGAATTGGTGGATGATTCTGTTGTAGATGTTGAGAATATTCTCAGGCGTCTTAAGCTAAATGCACAATCACAAGAACCAAAACCGATCTTTAATGTAGTTTGGCAAGCGAGTGTTGAGGTGCGGTCGGGTATTGTATATGCAACAGCGATAGTGATTCTGGTATTTCTTCCTCTATTTGCCTTACCGGGTATAGAGGGGCGGTTATTTTCCCCGCTTGGTTTGGCTTATATCGTTGCGATTCTCGGGTCACTTCTGGTGTCAATGACTGTTACGCCAGTACTGTGTTACTACTTGCTGCCAAAATCCAAAGTGATCCATCAAGGAGATAGCTGGTTAGTGACGCAGCTGAAGTATATGCAAAGCCTATGGATAGAGTGGGCACTACCTAAGTCAACCCAGTTCATTGCCATAGCAGGTTTAGTCGCGGTGATCTCAGCTGCCAGTATTACTCAGTTTCCACGCGCTTTTTTACCTAAATTTAATGAAGGGTCATTGGTGCTTGGTGTCATTTTTGAGCCGGGCACTTCGCTCGAAGAATCAAACAAGATGGGACATTTAGCCGAGGCGATTTTGTTGTCAGTACCCGAAGTTACGCAAGTAGGTAGGCGAACAGGTCGGGCTGAGTTAGATGAGCATGCCGAAGGAGTACATTCTTCGGAAATTGATGTCGATCTTATTTCATCTGCGCGCAGCCGCGAAGAAGTACTGGCAGAAATTCGTGAGAAATTGTCAGTGCTGCCAGGGCAAGTTGCAATTGGCCAACCGATCTCACACCGACTCGATCATTTACTATCAGGTGTCAGGGCACAGCTGGCGATAAAGCTTTTTGGTGATGATTTAGAAGCTTTGAGAATAAGTGCGCAAGCCTTAAGTAAGAAGCTAGAGTCTGTTCCCGGCTTAGTGGATATTAATATTGAAAAGCAAGTATTAATTCCTCAGCTTAGCGTGCGTATAAAGTATCAACAGCTAGCAAAGTATGGACTGACACCCGGTGCAGCACTGCGGCAGTTAAGTGTTTTAACCGAAGGCACACACGTAACAGACGTGATTGATGGGGTAAAACGTTTTGCTTTGGTACTGCGCTTAGATGATACGAGCCGAACACCACAAGCGCTTGCGAACACTCTAATTGACTCGCCTGCGGGAGCCATTCCCATATCCTATATTGCTGATATTCAACTGCTTGATGGGCCTAACCAAGTGCTCAGAGAAAATGGCCGTCGTCGCCTTGTGCTCTATGCTAATAGTGAAAATGTGGATGTAAAAGCATTGATGGTTGCTATACGAGAGGTTGTTGAAAATCATGCGCTACCAGATGATAGTTTTGCGAGCTTAGAAGGACAATTTTTGGCCCAAGAACAAGCAATGCGGCTGCTCATCGGTCTGTCAGCCTTGTCATTTGTGCTGATTTTTTTAGTTTTGTATTTACGTTATCAGTCTTGGGCTTTTGCAGCCATTATCATGTGTAGTCTGCCTATGGCATTAATTGGTGCAGTAACAGCCATGTGGCTTACCTCTACGTCACTGTCGGTTGCGTCAGTGGTGGGCTTTATAACACTGACAGGCATCGCGGCACGCAATGGCATTTTAAAAATAAGCCATTACCTTAATTTAATTCGGTTTGAAGGAGAGTCATTTGATAAGGCACTGATTATAAGAGGAGCAAAAGAGCGTTTGTCTCCAGTTTTAATGACTTCCATGGTCACGGCATTTGCTCTAATTCCACTGTTGTGGGCGGCGGATCAACCAGGGAAGGAAATACTTCACCCAGTGGCCATTGTAATTTTTTCTGGGCTGATAAGTTCGACCTTGTTGGATACTTTACTGACTCCATTGCTGTATTGGAAGTTTGGTAAAAAACCCACAAAAGCGTGGCTTAGAAACAATTCAAACGAGTTGGTTTAAATAGGTTAGTGCAGCAACACCTATATAACCACCAAGTTTGCTGCTTTTAATTATTAATAAAACTATGAGAACTAAAATATGAAAACATCAATTTTAATCGTTATTTTGCTTGCATTAAAAGCCCTTGTATTTGCACCGTCGGCCAATGCACATGGAAGCACTCAGCCACTTCACGGGGGCGTAGTTAAAGTAGAACATGAAATGGTCTTTGAGCTAGTCCGCGAGGAAGCGGCTACAAGCCTGTACTTGCGCGATCACGGTAAACCTTACCCAGCAGCTAAGGTTACCGGCTCGGTAACTGTGCTTGCTGATGGCAAAAAGTTTGACGCTATATTAACTTCAGCTGGAGACAATAAGTTGACAGCCGCGGTAAGTATTCCAGATGGCGCAAAAGTTCTGGTCAAAGTAAAAGAAACCGGACACCACTCTGTAACGGTGCGTTTTACTTTTTAAGTAAATAGTATTGGAATACCTAGAAGCTTCTTCGAGGTATTCCAAAACCATGTGCTATTAAAAACGAATATTTGTTTAAAACTTGTTCTACCTCAAATTAACTTTCAATATATATCACTTCTGTAACTTTCTGATTAATAACACAGTCTACGAAACGTATTCTATATGGAGCCAAATTGGGTATTGCCATTGAGTTGGCGACTGGGTTTTTGGCAACGCATAAGTGTAACAGCGTGTTGGAGTAGCGGCGCAAAGGTAGTCAGGCATACTCCGGTATGCTGATTTATTTTTATCTAGATTTGAGTAAATTAATATGGATATACGCCTTTTCTCTCCTTATTTCCTTGGTTCTTATGGTGAAAACAATCATGAATTTGAAGATATATTTTTAGAATTTTTCCGTGATCATGTTTATTGGCGGCGCAGTTTTCACCCAGAAGATTTGCCACCGATTTCAATTCTTGAAAAACAATCCTCTCACTACCTTGAAACCATGGCTAAAACTAAACAGGAGCTGCATAAACTCAGTGCGGCTCTAAAGCAGTCAGTGCCATTTTCAAATCCTCGATATATTGGCCATATGGCATCAGATGTGTTGTTACCAGGTATGTTGGGGCAATTTATAACAGCTTTGTATAACCCAAACAATGTAACCGAAGAAGCTGCGCCCGTTACAGTTAAAATGGAGCTTGAAGTTGGTAATAACCTAGCGGCTATGTTTGGCTACAATTTGGATCCTAATAATGGCTCGGTTGCATGGGGACATTTGACCTCGGGTGGCACTGTGGCTAACTATCAGAGCCTTTGGATGTTTCGCTCTGTTAAGTACTATCCACTTGCCGTAAAACGCTGTGGCGAGCTGGCTGATATTGACTTTATTGATGGAAAAGGGCGCTCATTGCATTATATGTCAACATGGGATTTGATGAACCTCTCAATAGATGAAGTGATACAAGTGCGCGTGAACTGTTTGAATCAACTCAAAGCGATGGGGGACGACAAATACGATGAACTTATCCAACTACTAAGAGAGCAGCGCATTGAACATCAAGGGCATATCGACTTCTTCGAGCAGCATAAAGAGTTAAAACAACCTGTAGTGTTAGTCCCAGCAACAGCTCATTACTCTTGGGTAAAAGCGATGAAAATACTCGGGATCGGCAGTAAAAATTTATGGCATGTACCAACTGACGAAAAAATGCGACTTGATCCTGAGGCACTGAGATTACTATTACTCAAAGCAAAGTCTGAAAATCGAACGGTATTGGCCGTAATAGGTGTATTGGGAACAACAGAATTCGGCACAGTAGATCCCATTTCCGATATTGTCACCTTACGCGAGGAAATGATCCGTGATGAGTCGCTTAATTACTATATTCACATAGACGCCGCATGGGGTGGGTATTTATCTTCTGTATTTAGAAATGAAGAGAACAATCTGCGTTCACACGATGAAGTCAAAGCCGGATTTGAGCATTTTCCGTCTGCCAAAGTGTACGATGCCTTTGCAGCACTGAAAGATACAGATTCAATCACCGTTGACCCGCACAAGCTAGGTTACATGCCTTATGGTAGTGGTGCATTTATAGCCAGAAATAAGAATATGTGTGGATTTGTTGTGCAAGAAGCCGCTTATGTTTTTGATAAAAAGAACCGCTTTGTGGAGCCTGAGCCAAAACTAAACCAACTCGGGCAGTATATAATGGAAGGTTCTAAACCGGGAGCGGCCGCAGCTGCCAGCTATGTTGCGCAAAATGTTTTGCCATTGAATGCCGAGCAGTTTGGCAAATTACCTGCCAGTACGATACGGACGACCGAAGTGTTTTACCACAAAATATCAGAATTGAGTGACAAGCTAAAAGGCAAGGCAACGCTCATCACTCCGATGGAGCCTGACACGAATTTGATTTGTTTGGCGATAAACCCTGCTGGAAATACCAGTACTCGGGTATTGAATGATTTTACCCGTAAGGTATTCGAGCATATAAAAATTGAGAAAACGACTCCCTTGTTTAACAAAGAGTTTATTGGTTCATACACCTCTATTTTTAGAAAAAATATCGATGACTCAGTGGCGCAAAGTTTGTGCAGTAAATTGGGGTTAGACTCAGGCTCTTTTGTAACTGATATTGAAAAGGCTGAATATCAAGACAACGCATTGTTTGTATTACGTCATACACTAATGAATCCTTGGTTGTCAGATGATAAAAATGGTGAAACCTATTTAGATATGTATCTAACTTACCTAGAGGAAACAATTTTAAGGTTGATTGAGCAGTAAATCAGATTGACCTTTGTCGGACTGCGGCCTGTTACCCACACAAGCACACAGTCCTAAAAAATGGGCTTAATCAGTTTTTCGTTCTTGGTATCTCAAGAGTATAAAAATTGAGTAGTGTACCCAGTTTTATATTTTCATAAGGAGAAAAAATGAAAAAAATGTGTTTTGGAATATTACTTTTAATTTTGTCTGGTCATGTTTTTGCAAAAAACATAGCGTACTTGTGCGCTGATCCAGACTTCAAAAAAGGGCATGAGTACAGAGAAGTTGCCTTAAGAAAACTAATTGCTGATAGAAGTGTTGATGCGATACAAATTTGCTGGGCACAAATAGGTCTAACAGAACCGCTTTGGATCAATAGACCCCTAGAGATCATGGGGGTAGGTGAAAATACACGCATATATGCCAAAACTAAATTTGCAGACAATGCGGCGATGATTAAATTCACACACAATGCCAGTGGCAGCAAAGTTTACAATATGCTTATTGATGGTAGGTCGCGGGCAGCGAAAGGAATAGAGGCCATTGGCTTAAATGGATTTACGGTAGAGAGGGCCTCTATCCGAAACTTTTTAGGCACGAATTTTAAAAACGGATCTGTTGGTCATTACACTGAGATTTACCCAGCACGTGCGATCCAAATCAAAAATAGTGGCAATATTGATATTCTATTCAATACCATAGAAAACATTGGAGGATATGATACAAGTGCTGATAAGTACTTCGATGGCACGAGTTTGGTTGGAAAAATTCATTTAGCACATAGAGGGATTGTGATTTATGGCTCTTTCATTGGGTCAGTCAATGTAACTGGCAATACCATTAACAATGTATTTGGTTATTTAGATGCAGATGCGATTCATTTACAGGATATACATTGCAACACAGCTTGTTATCCCGGCGTTGTGACCAACAATACGATAAATAACTTTGGTAAAAGGGCCATAAAAATCCAAACAGGTAATATTACCGTTCATCGTAACAGGATCATGTCGAGTGGGTTGAGTGACTCTGTAAATAATAAAACAATTGGTACAACCGGGGCAGCGATATCGTCATATTGTCTTATTTACCCTTGCGAAGGGAATGTTATTTCTAACAATACCATTGATTTACAAAGAGCCTTTAGAGGGATACAAGCGAGAGGCCCTCATTTTATAGGCAATAATCAAGTAACGATCCGCAGTAGCCACAAAACAGGTAGAGGTCACCCGACCTATGAGTTTTCGATGCAGCTATATGGCGGCATGACGCATTTTGCATCTAACCGTATTGTTGGAAGTGCAAAGAATCCGCACTTTGGCACGACGAACTACGCCGATGGTTATTGTGTGAAAAATGTACCGCTAACCGACATCGGGGATATTAAATACGACTGTGATGCTCGTTTACCTGCTTCGGTAATTATTAGGTAGTTACTCATACCGCTCATTGTGAGCCTCTTTGGGGCTCACACCTATGGAGTATAATTTTCAAATTTATATATGCTCCATGTTTAATAATAGGCCAAACAAGTATTTTCTTTACGATAGCCTTAAGGGCATGTTACTAGACTTATCTATTCACATTTGATTAAAATTCCGGCTTTGTTATACGTTAGTTGTGATTGTGGGAAAAGCTGTGCATCTATTCATATTGATCATATTAATTGTGAGTATCTATTTATACATTGTCTATCTAAATAGGTCTAACAAGCCAACCGGTGATAGAAGTGTTACTGAACTTTTTAGCATCGAACCAGGTAGTCTTGATGTCGTGACAATTGATAAAGTATTTATTACAGACCCTCAAGCTGAGTACATTTATCACGCAGAAATTGATACCAATGCTGTTAATCGAGATGGGATCGGTGAGTTATACAAGGCGCGTTATTTTGCCCTAGTCAGTGTGAGTTTTGAAGACGACTTTCGAGAGGTTGCTTTGCACAGTCTGGAGTACAACCAAGAAAATGAGTTCTATGCAGCAGATGAGTCTGTGTTGGCAAGTTTTTACCCATTGAGCCCGAGCGCATTGATTGAACAAGCGCCTAGTTCTGGACCTTGGTTGTTATATGTTGATGATGATTGGTTTATTGAGCTACATATCAACTTGGACGTAAATAACGTTTACTTTATATATACTGAAATTAATGGTCAACGATGCACGTCAATCACAGTGTGGGCTGAAGGGGACTTTTTAACGATTGGCGATATGCACAGCAAGCTAAATCAGCTGATCCGTAAATACGAAGACATGCCATACCACCGTTTTACAGGTGCAGTGCGTGTGTAAATTTCAACCTACATATTGGCTTATTCACCCGCTTCTAAATTTCTTTTTATTGCTCAAATAATATTCATTCAGGCCGATAACCTATGCGCATGGATGGGCTTGGAGGAGCTATGAAAATTGAAAATGCACAAATCGAAATGGCAAATAAACATGAAAGTCGGCTTCATGTTGTTGAAAAGCGAACAGATATATCTCAGCCTGTAGAGGCGCGAGCGCAAATGGCAGAAGAGAAAGTTCAGTTGTATCAAACAGAGGCTGAGAAGGCTGATATTGATATAAACAGTGATGCCAAGATGTATATTCTTAAGTTGTTGGTTCAAAAGCTAACCGGTGAAGAGGTTGATTGGTATGACGATACAATTGGCAAAGATATTGCTGATTCAGAAGCGAATGTAAACAGCGTAGAAAGTGTAACAGCGCAAGCTGATCAGCCAACCCACGTTATTGTTGAGCGTTTAACTCATGAGCAGCAATCTAATATCTTTAAAGCTGGCGGGCAAATCCAACTTGAAAGTGGTGAACAGATATCCTTTGCGTTTAAGTCTGTTTTCGCGCAATCGCACACTAGCTATCAACGCACTATTGAAGACGTAAATATGAAAGACCCGCTAATTATCAGTTTTACAAACAAGGCTGTAGAGCTTGATAAAGAGCATATGAACTTTGATGTTGACGCTGACGGGAAAGCAGACAGTGTGGCCCATTTAAAAAAAGGCTATGGATTTTTAGCACTTGATTTAAATGACAATAATAAAATCGACGATGGAAAAGAGTTGTTTGGTGCTTTGAGTGGCAACGGTTTTGCCGACTTAGCGAAGTATGACGAGGATGGTAACGGGTTTATTGATGAAAATGACACCGTATTTGAAAGTTTAAAAGTCTGGGTGAAAAACAAAAGTGACGATAAGCTTGTGTCCCTGTCTGAGGCAAACATTGGGGCTATTTCACTGCAAAATGTCGACACACCACTCAACATCAGAGAGGAAGGCGAGTTAAAAGGTGTCATTCGCAAGTCAGGCTTTTATTTGGATGAGCAGGGTAAACCAAAGTTAGTACAGCAGATAGACTACGTTGTTTAATGGTTAGGTGTGCTTGTTGGGATCCTCGATTAGGTATACAAGTGTTAAAGACGGGGTGCCACTTTAAACGTTAATACGTCACCCTGAGCCCAAACTCGCCACCCTGCCACTCTGAAGTCAACCTTGTCACGCTAAACTTAAGCCAGTCACGCTAATAAACTTAAGCCAGTCACTCTGAACCTAAACCAGTCACTCTGAACCTAAACCTGTCACTCTGAACCTAAACCTGTCACCCTGAACTTGATTCAGGGCCCATAACTTCAATACAAAACATGGATTGCGGGGCAAGCCCACAATGACGGATAGGGCTGACTTGTACATGATTTTATTGAACTCACCTTGCCACTCTGAAGTCGCCCAGTCACGCTAAACTTAAACCAGTCGCCCTGAACGTTAATCCGTCACCCTGAACCCCAACCCGTCACTCTGAACCTAAACCTGTCACTCTGAACTTGTTTCAGGGCCCACAACTTCCATTACAAAACATGGATTGCGGAGCAAGCCCACAATGACGGAAGCAACGGGCCAAGTAATGTATAAGGCATAGGCTGTATATGTTTAAGTGTGCCGCAGTAAATCGGCCACATGATACTGTTCAAACACGGTTACTGCTCTGTATTGAGTGGTGCACCGAATCCCAATCTATTTCCACTTGGGTCAAGCACTCTAAAGTCTCGAACATTGAAGCTACGATCGGCTATCTCAAGTTCAATATTAGCTCCGTTCGACACACAAGACTCATAATATTCATCTAAGTTTGTTACGTGAAAGAAAATGACGGAAATCCCCGTTGGACCACCTCCTGATGCGTCTAATTGAAGTTCGAAACCATCTAATGCAACACCAGCTCTGATAGTTGGTTCCCCCCAAGTCCATGTAACTGTGAATCCGAGCGCATTTTGAAAATATTCAAGACTGAGCTGCAGGTCATTAACTGCCAACACAGGGTTCATCAAGGTTACTTTAGCGCTTTGTGTCATAATTCGTGTCCTTCATTACTTGATAGGCCCACTCCAGCACACATTAAGGTGATACGGGAGGAGGCAGTCTCTTAAGACTGTCAGGTTTAAAGGAATTCTTCAACTGGAATAAATTAAGGTAAAGCGCAATGGTTTGTAATCGATTTTTGACTTTTATCTCCATACCTTCAAAGAGTATTTGATTTACTCGTAAGCGAAGGATGCTTTATGCGCATATTTGTGAAAGTGGTGGTTTATTTTACGTTCGTGATAGGAATGAGCAGATGTGCAGTATATAACCCCCAACAACCTGAAATAAAAAGAGAACTTAGTGCGTGACTTGATAAGACAATTGTTTTTTAGAGGAGTCCAAATTTAATAGTGAAGACGAACCAATTGCTTTTAATAATCTTGTCAAACACTCGTACTTGAATTTAACAATACCAGAGCTAAGAGGTGCGTTGAAGGAGGTTTTTAACTTGCTCGCAAATGCGGATTTTATCAATCCTGCGCAAGCCTTTTCTTGTACCCAAAATGATTTTGATAGTAGCTCATGTGTTGCGCCGTGCTGTTCTGTTTGCCCTACACAGGCTTCCCAAAAAGCAGGGCCACTCGGAACAGGGTTAGTTTGTAGGCACGACCGGACATCCACAGAGCCACAGTATTGTTGTAAAAAGGGCAGCAAAGGGCCGAGCTCAATAGTCCAGCAACTGTCAAATGACGTTTTGTTTGGGACTAAAAATAGCTCGACTTTTTGGTAGGCAATTACCTGATAAAAATGAGGCGCTACGTCTCATTTGGTAATTTGTTATGGTGGGGATAACTTGCTTGATATACAACCGCCGTAAAGCTTGTGCTTACGGCAAAGGAAGGTTTTATGACAGTACGGCTTTAACCTGCGTGTTTGACGTTAAAGTCGCTGTCATAAGTCACTTTAACGGGCCGTTTCTGCCGCCACTTCTTTTAACTTATCCAAAATGAACTTTTGATTCCGGTTATCTACAAAGGCAATCTGATTAGATGTAAATACATTGTGTTTGGTATCCATTGCATATAGCCTCACACGGCCGGTACTACCCCAAAAGGTGTTTATAAGAGACTGGTCTTCTTTGGGAAAAGAGTTTAATTCGCCGGAACGAAAATGCAGGATATTAGTGGAAGAAGGTTGTAACTCTGCCTGCTCAGTATACCTTTGCATTTTTAGACGAATATCAACATAGTTATTGTCGCTAATTTGCACACGCATCAGTGCGAGTGGTCTCAGTGACGTGCTAACTCTGCCGGCATTGGAGGCGACAACTTCAACAGTAAAATAGGTATGGTGGTTTACTTGTTGGGCTTTAAGTTTTTGCAACTGAGTTTCAATATTGCGAATATCATCTCTAAGCCTCTCATGACGCATGCTTGATTCCCCGATAACATCTGTGATGTCTTCTTTTACTTCATTGAGTAAAAATTTCAGTGCCGCAAGGTTGATATTAGGCTCTGAGTCTTGGTTAAAGTCCATTTGTGAGTAGTTACGCGTGATCGTCAGCACTTGGTTTTCAAAATATTTGGCTTCTGCATCATCAATAAAATTACTGAGGTCCCAGCTTTTAAGTTCGCTAACACGAAACTCGATAAGCGGGTAGTTTAGATTGTTGGGATCTAGATATGCGTCTATTCGTTCAATGCTCTTTTGTAGGTTAGCTTTTGTATTGGCGATGTTTTTTAGATCTTGTTTTGCTTTGTCATATGCTGAAAATAAAGTGCCAATGGAGAATTCTGGATAATCAATTTTGTCTCCTCGTTCACCGAGTCTATTGTATTCATACAATTGGCTTTCTGGAATATAGGGCTCAAGCAAGGCGAGTTCGTCAGTATCGAGAGAGACCTTAAATTGAGGTGAGTCGTTTCGGTTAATCGATGCAACCTCAATAACAACTTCAGATGTTTCGACAAAATAAATCTGCCATATTGGCACAATAGCTGCGCCGGCGACCCCGAGAATACTTAGCATGACCGTTTTTAAATTCTTGTGTAGCTTGCTCTGTAGATTCGCTTTTGGTTCGGAAGTTGGAGAGTTATCTTTATCCATTGTGCGGCCTGCTCATTTTTTGTTGTTAGGCTAAGCGAAAAACAATGGCGATACTCGGGCATAACGAGCAAATAGCTAACAACAATCAGTTCCTAATCCATACACGGCATTTTTACTCTTATTCATCGCTTACACATGGTTACTTGTTACCATAAAAGGTAAAGTTCACGAGTTTCAAACCTTGGCTATACTCTTGGTTTAGTTGAGGTGGAATGTTCTAGAGACAACACTTTAAAGTGTTGCAGGTTTTACTAAGCGGATTAATAGCATGATAAGAATCACGGTTGCATTGTTAGCAATGTTTGTTGTCGGTACAGCACAAGCTTTGCCTAAAATTCAATTTTCCAAACTCGATATAGCGCAAAACAAGCGCCTTATTGTTTTTATTAACGACACAAACTCGCTCAGTGGTTGGGCTGCACAAGTCAACGCACATACTGATGGGCAATTGAAAGCTGCCATTGATAGTGCGGCGTTTGAAAGCAAGTTTGGCAAAACTCAGACTTTTTATGGATTAGCGCCATTTGCGCAGGTAACTGTAATAGGTACTGGTTCTGGTCCACTGACTCAATCTCAGCTGCAAGACTTAGGTGGATACGCTGCGGCAAGTACACCAGCAAATGGTAAACATCAATTTACCGTGATGGCTGATTCTTTAAATACATCAGTATCCGTGCCGGCAGCTTGGATGGCCATGGGGGCGGGACTTCGTGATTACCACTTCGACAAATATAAAGCTGCGACTGCACAAACTCAGCCTCGGGATTTTGTATTTCAAACTGCAAACTACAGTGCAGCCTCTAGCAAATACCACACTGACTTGAAATATATGGTACAGGGCGTTCATTTAACTCGAGATATGGCTTCTGAGCCGGGTAAATCTCTTTACCCGCAAAGCTTTGTTAATAGGGTGAAAGATGCGTTTGACGACATTGATAACATCGACATTGATGTTTTAAAAGTCAGAGACATGAAAAAGCACCAAATGGGGGCAATTTTAGGTGTAGGACAAGGCTCTATCCACGAGCCTAGAATGTTAGTGATCCAGTATCGCGGTGGTAAGAAAGGTGAGGCGCCAATTGCGTTGGTGGGCAAGGGGATCACATTTGATACAGGTGGGATCAGTCTGAAGAAAAACAGTGGCATGTGGCAGATGAAATCTGATTTATCTGGCGCAGCAGCGGTTGCAGGCACAATGCTCGCAGTTGCAAGTCGCGGTGAAAAGGTTAACTTGGTTGGTGTTATGCCTCTTGCCGAGAATATGCCTGCCGAAGATGCAATTCGTCCTGGAGATGTTTTAAAAACAATGCAAGGTACTACCATTGAAATCATTTCCACTGATGCAGAAGGTCGTTTACTTTTAGCTGACGCAGTGCGATATACGCAAGATGAATTTAAACCAAGAATGCTGGTAAATATTGCGACTTTAACCGGTTCGGCAGCGAGAGCGTTAAGTGATGAATATGCTGCGCTTGTTACACGTGATTGGTCGCTGGCACAAGACATGATGAATATTGGAGAAACCAGTGGTGAAGCTGTTTGGCCGCTCCCGCTACACCCTAACTTTTTTAAGCAGATAAAGTCTGATATCGCAGACATTAAAAACTCCGGTGCAGGTAATCCAGGAGCGAGTATTGGCGCCGCCGTGGTCGCCACTTTTGTCGATAAGGATGTGCCTTGGGTACACTTGGATATTGCGGGTGTCGATTGGTTAAACAAGCCAATTGCAGTCGCGCCTAAAGGGTCTCAAGGTTGGGGTGTACGCTTTTTAGATCAATTGGTACGTGAAAACCGTAATTAATCGACTTCTATTATTGCCTTACCCTGAGTAATAATGGCTGTATGTTATTTAGTGTACATATACCTAAAAAAAGCAGCCTTGCTATCAAGGCTGTTTTGACGGATATAAAAGCTTTAACTTTACCTTAGCCCTTCACTGGGTTCTTGAGAAGTAATTTTACGGCAAGGGATATAGGTCGCGGTTAATACCATTAGCGTGATAAATAAAGGAATTCCCAAAATTCCCAAGGCATAGCTATCGCTGCTGATCAGCATAGATTGTGATAATTGATTCATTACCACCAGTGACATACAAACTCCGCCAATTAATCCAATAACGAGTTGGATTCCAGCCTCTTTCATAAACAGACCAGTCACTCGACTATTACTTGCGCCCAAGGCTCTGCGTGTTGCTATTTCTTGACTTCTGAGCGCAATGCTATTTGAAGAAACTGCAAATATGCCACTGGCTGCTAAAAATAGCGCGACTGATCCACACCACAAAAATATGCTATTAACTGCGTTGACAAGCTGCATGGGCTGAGCAATATACTCGTCATAGCGCTGAATTTGGTTGAGTGTGACATCGAGATCCATCGCTGCCACAGTCTCTTTTAGAAGTGTCTGAGCTTGTGCTTGAGACCCTCGATAGTGCACAACTATTTCCATGTTCCAAGCGCGTAAATCCATTATGCCGTAACCTGTATGCCATGCGCTGGTCGCCTGCATTGTTGGCCCATGTATGCTATCGGATACAATACCAATAATCGTACGCCATTCTGTGTGCCAATTACTTTCATCTACTGTGCGTACTCGTTGTCCAATAGCATTGCCCTCAGGAAATAGGTCTCGTGCCATTGATTCGTTGATGATGGTGGGAGAGCCTCCATTTTCCAGATCGCGCAGATCAAAATCGCGCCCTTCAATGATCTTCATACCTACCACCCCCCATGCGTTTCGACTGACAGCTTCAAAGTTCCACATTGGATTTTCGTTGTAGGCTAATGCCTCTCGGCCTTGTATTTCAAAGTGAGAGCTCCCACCGCCAGTACCAGGTAGACTGCTAAAATAGGCAACGCCTTGGATATTTGGGTGTTTTTCTAGGTTACTTTTTAGTTGATAATAAAAGTCATTGCGTTTGTCCCGCGGGTTTCTTGGATAACTGCTGGTTGGTAATAGTATTTGCGCAGAGAGCCGGTTAGCTGTGTCAACACCGTAGTCAGCATTTTGTGAGTTGTAGCTGGTAGAGAGTAATATCGTCGCGACAACAAGTACGACAGAAGATAAGGCAATCTCGGTAACGACAAGAAGTTTATTTGCTCGACCTGCTTTTTTTCCTAAGGCACCACGTGTGCCATCTCGCAAAATGGCATTTACATCGCTATTTAATGCGCGTACGGCAGGGATAATACCGGTAACTGCAACCATGAAAATAATGGCTACCAGCAGCACGAGGAATGCGTCACTGTGTAAATTTAAATGCCACCAAAATGGTTTGTCACCGCTCAGTGCAAAGAGCCGCTCAAACGCAACATTGGTAAGGTGCACGCTGATCATTGCAAGCCCCCACGCGAGCACGCCGCCGATAGAGCAAATAAACAAGCTTTCCCATAACATTTGCAGTATCAGGCGCTGTTTGGGGATGCCTAATGCAATACGGACCCCGACCTCTTTAATCCTTTCATTGACGCGAGCGAGCAATAAGCTTCCAACATTGATGCAAGTTAAAAACAAGATCAGTGAGACGACAATAAGCATGGCGAAAAAGATGGTTTTGTGTTGAGCAACGCTGTCGTGAGTATCTTTGTAATTGAATGCTCGAATATACCCGCCAGGGGAGTTTGCACGCCACGCAAATGCTTGAGGTAAAGTTTGAAAATGACGCTGTAACAGGTTTTTAACCTCTAACTGAAGTTGCTCAAGTGAGATGCCGGGTTTTAATCTCGCCACAGCATTCATGGCATCAGTGTGTGCATCTGATGGCGCGGTGGGTGCCAGCTGAGTTTCAGATAGGGGTTCCCAAATTTGTGCAATCGCCGGAAATGTAAATCCATCAGGCATAACACCAACCACACGCTTTGAGATCCCATTTACGCGTATACTGGCATTGATGATATTTGGGTCTTTTGCCAAATACTTTGTCCAAATTTCATGACTTATCACAATGACAGGCTCGGCCCCAGCTTCTTGGTCAGATGGATTGAAACTGCGACCGAGAATAGGTTGAACACCAGCCAATTCAAACAAGTTCCATTGGTTATAGCTGGCATGTACCTTTTCTGCACTGATGTTGTTACCTAAATCACTAATTATGGTGGTACCGGTACGATATAAGCTCACTTTGTGCAGCAAATTAGAGTGCGCACTGATGAAGCTGAGATGATAGGGATCCGCAAGTTGACCTCGACCGTGGGCTGCTCTGAATTCACCTTCAATGGCAATAAGTGGAGTGGTGCCTTGCATGGTTAAAGGTTTAAATATGAGCTGTGATAGGAGCGAGTAGGTATAGACAGTCAACCCTAAGCCGATAGCCACAATCAATATTGAAGTGGCAGAAAAAGCTGGTTTTTTGAGTAATAGCCTGAAGGCATATTTTACATCAATCCAACATGACATGAGAATGCCTCCTTAAACTGCAATCGGTGTTGTGGGCTTTTTGTACTTATCAGATATGATTTCACCGTCAAATACCTCTATGACTCGTTGGGTACGAGCTGCACAAGCAGGGTCATGCGTAACCATACAAATGGTCGCCCCCTCGGAGTTGAGTTCTTCAAGTAAGTGCATCACTGATTCTGCATTTTTCGAATCTAGGTTACCTGTAGGTTCATCGGCCAAAATTATGGCAGGTTGACCTGCAATTGCGCGCGCTACGGCAACTCGTTGTTGTTGACCCCCTGACAATTGAGAAGGAAAATGGCTCGCTCTATGTGCCATATCCACCTTTTCTAAGGATGTGCGGACTAGCTCTTGGCGCTCTGATTTGGATAAATCCGTGCGGTACGTCAAAGGGAGCTCTACATTTTCAGCAACAGTCAAATCACTAATTAAATTAAATGACTGGAAAATAAAGCCAATCTCTTTATTGCGAATGCGTGCTCTTTCATTTGGGTCAATGTCAGATGCATCATGGCCCGCTAATTGATACTGCCCTGAAGTTGGTTTGTCGAGCAGTCCAAGCAGTGAGAGTAGGGTAGATTTACCACATCCAGAAGGGCCAGTAATTGAAACAAAATCTCCCTGATACACAGTAAGACTAACATTGCTTAGGGCGTTAGTTTGCACGTCATCTGTGCAAAATACTTTGTTTAAGTTTTTTAGTTCAACCAAGGCGCTGAGACTTTTTTTATTGTTGTGCATGTCTGACTCCTAATTTATTTGAATTTGTTGATGTTGTTGCCATGCTGATGCATCTGACACAATGATGTTTTGTCCTTCGTCTAAGCCTTGCTCAACTTGAATATAGTGAGTCGACATATGGCCAAATTTTACTGGCTGAACAGTGGCTAGCTTGCCTTCACTGTCGATGCGATATACGCTTGCTTGGCTGAAGCTATTGGCAAACATTGGACGTTTAACAAATAGGGTGTTTGGGATTGTGTGAATGGAGATAATGCCGTCCACTGTAAGTTCAGGGCGCACTTCTTTTGGCAGTTGCCCTTGCAATTCTACGTCGATCTGTACAGAACCATTCATAACGGTAGGGTCGATACGCTGTACTTTTCCTTGGATCTTGCTGACTCGGGTATCGAGTAATACATCTTGGCCGACTACCACATCTTTAATTTGTTTTTCTGGGACCATGAGTTCTGCGATATATAAGTCTGAACGGGCTAACAGCGCTAAATTGCTGCCAGCTCGAACCTCCTGGCCAAGTTCCATTGGTATCGCTTGTACTATGCTGTCCATACTGGCAGTGACTTTTAAGCTGGCAACTTGATGCTCGATACGTGCGACGCTTCTTCGCATCATATTGAGGCGTGCATTACTGGCATCAATTTGTGCGGTGAGGTTTTGCTTGCGCTTATCAAGGCGTTGTTGCTCCAACTTCCAACGCTGTTGATATTGGGTTACATTCATTTTGACTTCTTCAAAGTCAATTTTAGAAATTGCATCAAACCCTTTATCTAGTAGCTCTTTTTGAGCATTTAATGTTAGCTGACTACGCTCATAATTAAGGTGTTCATTGATCACTGCGATTTCTTGATCAAGTAGTTCCGACTCTAAAGACACACGTTGTGCACTCATTTCAGACTCAAGCGCCTGCAGTTCCCATTTTGCTTCTACAAGCTGTTGCTCTAGTTCGGGGTTACTCAATTCAAAAAGCAGCTCTCCTTTTTTTACCACTGCGCCTGCCTTTTTTAGTATGCGGTCAACTCGTCCGGGTACGTTGGTTGCAATCCAGCGAATATCTTTGGGGGCCAGTACACCTGTTCCACGCACTATGATGTTTAAATCGCCACGCTCTACTGTGCCAATAAGCAGACTGTTTCTGTCGACTAAATAGGATCCATTGCCTGAGGAGAAGAGCAGTACCATGCCTACGATTGCTGCGGCGCATAAGGTGCCCGAAATCAGCACTTTCGAATCTCGTTTTTTTGTCTTTTTTCTCACTATATCCATAATTAATTCAGAGCCTTACCTTTGATGCCTGATATTGTTACTAGACTTGTTGATGGCGATAAATATAGCGGGGAACTTAGCGTTGAAATAGGCATGATAAGTAAACATTGCAGGCTAGAAAGTTTACAAAAGTTTGCATTTATATTTTTGATAAAATTGGTACACTGCCGATGCGGCGTTGAATTTAATCGGTTCTTTTAAATGACAAATGAGTGACAACCCCATATTCAACATTGATTTTTACATCCACAAAAGGACATGGTTTGAGTACGAAACCCAAACTACTTATCGTAGAAGATGAGCCAAGTATATTAAGAGGTTTAACGGACCTATTTGTATTTCATGGATATGAAGTGACAAGCGCTATAGATGGCAAAGAAGGCTTAGAAATGGGATTAACCGGTGACTATACCTGTATCCTTTTAGATGTCATGTTACCTTCAATGAATGGCTTTGATATTTGCAATGCCTTGAGAGTGCACTCGCGCACCCAGCCTATTATGATGTTGACCGCCAAAAATACGGAAGCCGACATCATTAACGCGCTGACGCTTGGCGCAGACGACTATGTAGCAAAACCGTTTTCAACTTCTGAGCTGGTTTTGAGAGTCAATGCCTTAGTGAGGCGCTCTGGTTGGACAGAACAAGGAGATATGCTTAAGCTGAGCGCTGAAGTATCAATTTGTTTGCAATCTCTAACCGGTAAATCATATCGCCAAGATGTTAAATATACACGTCGAGAGGCACAAATATTGGCGTATTTGCAGCGTAAGGGCGGACTCGTATCTCGTGATGATTTACTCAAGGATGTTTGGGGATATAAGGATACAAGAGATATAGATACGCGAACGGTTGATATTCATATTGCCAAAATTAGAAAAAAAATAGAGGCTGATCCGAAATCTCCCAAGCATTTGCTCACCCATCGTGGTGAAGGCTACCAATTGTACATATTATAAGAATAAAAATGGTGTTTTTTAAAAATAAACGCTTACTCAACTACGCACAGCGTATAAAGCGTTTACGTATATCGGCAATACTGCTGCTATTGCTTTTGCTCGTACCTTTGTCTGTTTTGTTGTATTTCAGCTATCAACAATCTCAACAAAACCGATTAGTTGAGTATGAAAAAGAGGCAAGCAATCTAGCAAGGGTCATAAATAGAAAGCTTTTTCGAAAATTGAGTGTTAGTAATCAGATCCCTGCTGATGCATTCAACTATTACCGCTACATTTACAACCCACTGACTAAACAAACTCAGCAAATGTTGTCGCCACTTGCTCAGCTGAATAGTGAACAGACAATACGAGGCTTAGTCGGTTATTTTCAGATAGACGGACAGGGCAACTTTAACTCGCCTATTTGGCCCTATGCAATCACATCGAATATCGAGAATACTGGCCAGCAGAATCACACGCTTGAAATGATCACACGGCGCGAAATCGCTACATCCGTTTACCAAATGGTTAATCATTCGAATACGGTCAAACAGATGCTGATTCATGGGTTCAGTGTCAAAAATAGCCAATTTAATATTAGTTTTGACTTACCAGAATACCTTATTTTCTATCGTGTAGTGGAGGTGATTGATCAGCCTGTTTTGCAAGGCTACCTGGTCAAACGAGCGCCTTATTTGCATCAACAGATTGCAGATGTACTAGAGCTGCGAAGTTTTGATATTCCTATGTTGGTTACATTAAAGAAAGTCGAAAAATCAGTAGCTGATACTTACTTCCTATATTCGCCTTCAACCGAGGAGGAGCCGGATATTAGTCAACCACGAGATGTGGATGTGCGCTATAAGCAACAGTTTATATTTGAAACGAATTTGCATTGGCCATATCGAAATTACAAAGTGGTCCTGTCGAGTGCGCCGCTACCGATTGCACAATCTATGATATATAGCTTAATTTTCAATGCAGTAATGTTTTTAGCGATTGTGTCTGCATGTTATGGTTTCTATCGCTTTAGTGTTAAGCAGCTGGCGCTAGGAGAAGAAAAGGTCAACTTTATTTCCGCAGTCAGTCACGAACTTAAAACACCATTGACCTCGATAAAAATGTACTCTGAAATGCTCAAGTCTGGGATGGTTGCCTCTGAGCAACACAAAGATGAGTACTATGATTTTATTTGTGATGAAAGTGAACGTCTTGCCCGTCTAATTGATAACATTTTGCAGTTGTCTGCATTTGAGCGTCAACAGCAAAAGGTGGCGCCTGAATATACGCCTTTGACGGTTTTGCAAGATATTATTCGCTCGAAAACGGCTTCGCTGACTGAAAATCACCGCTTTGAGCAAGTGCATATTATGGAATTGGCACACTATGAGCACGCCCAAGCTTATATCGAGGTGGATGCATTTACCCAAATCGTTATCAATATAACTGACAATGCGGTTAAGTTTTTCGAATCAGCTGGTATTGACGATCCAGCTAGAAGAAAGATTGAGTTTACTTTTCGTAAACATCCCACACATAAGGGAATGGTGCAATTGGAGATCCGAGACTACGGAAATGGCATCAGTAAAGCGCAAGAGGAAAAAATCTTTGAGTTGTTTTATCGAGGAAGCAGTGAGTTAACGCGAAACTCGAAGGGAACCGGTATTGGTTTAGCTTTAGTGCGTGAGCTGGTATTAGCGCAACAAGGCGAGATCCAAGTGCAAGCTCGGCACCCTGGGCTTGCAATGTTGGTCTCATTTCCGATGAGGTAAATACACTTTCAAAGCGACCGAACTATGTGAATTTACCCGAGTCCCTGTAACAGGGTGTAATGGTTTTATATCAAGCCCCCAACCACAATAAAAACATTAAATGTGTACAAAAAGGAATGTATGACAATGTTTTTAACAGCGAGTCAAAAAGATAACATCCAGACGATAGTTGGTTGCGATAGTGTGTTTTTTCCTTCTGCCGATCTAAATAATCAAGAAGATCAATACAATCAATCTCGTAAAGTATTCAATCGAAAATTCGACTTTGTGCCAAGTGCGGTTGTGCAAGTTACTAACACAGTACAAGTCGCTCATTTGGTTGCCTATGCAGAGCAAGAAGGTATTGGCTTTACGGTTAAATCAGGTGGTCATGACCATGAAGGAGAGTGTGTTTCAACTGCCAAAGTATTAATTGATTTTTGTCGCATGAATGAGGTTAACGTTTTTGAGAATAAAAAGTTTGTTAGCATTCAACCAGGAGCAAAGTTCAAAAAAATTAAAACGGAGTTGGATAAAAGCCACTTAGGGATTCCGCACGGAACCTGTCAGACCGTTGCTATTGCAGGTTACACCATGGGGGGAGGCTGGGGGCCTTGGACTCGAAAATATGGGATGGGGTGTGAGCACCTTGTTGGCGCGACTATGGTACTTGGAGATGGGACGATTGCCTTCCTCGGTCAAAGTGCAACCGTCCATCGCGAAAAAATAACCAAAAATGGATTAAAAGTAATATTTAACGACGACTTAAACAGCCCATTACTTCGTGCTCTGAGAGGCGGAGGCGGCCTAAGTTATGGAATTGTCACTGAGTTCATTTTCGAGCCCTTTGAGTTACCAGATATTGCGCAAAGTTTTGTGATCAAAAAGAGCGATATCCCCGCATTTGATAACCTCAAAGCAACAGATGTGATAGCAGCTTGGGAGTCGTTGACCAGTGCAGGGAAAAACCCGAATTTAATTGGCACTAATTTGAAGGTCAATGCAAAAGGGGTTGCCTGTGAGTCTGAGGTTACCCCGAATGCGGTATTGGATTGGCAATTGAATGGACATTTTGGCGGTACTTCAGAAGAGCTTGAGCGCATGTTGAAGCAGTGGGGCGGTGATATTATCGGCCTGATTCAACAAGATCCAACGCTATCCGATGACGCCAAGAAACAGCAAATCGATGATTTAACCAAGGAGCTGACCCAGTTTTATAATAAAGTGTGCTCCAACAGTGTCCTTTATAGCAGAAGCGCCAATACATCTGGGTATACATTGAGCTTTGAAGCGTGGGATAGAGAATTAAACGGCATAGAGTTAGAAACTGACGAGCCCGCACCGCATAAAATTACCTCTCGTATGCCGACTCGGGATTGGGGGCATCAAAGCCGAATTGCTTTAGTTAAATCACTCCAGTCGACATTACTATACCGGGATAAAGAGGATACCAATATCTCGGCATACATCACACTTGGCGCTATAAGTGGGGAATATTATGGTAGTAAACCTGCTGATGCTGCATTGCATAAAGTAAGGTGCACATTCCCGTATCAAGACCGGCCATTTACAATTCAATACCAAGCTTGGTGGGACCAGCCTGAGAAAGATCATCCTGTTGAAAAAGAAATCATGACGCGCTTTTATGAGAATAGAGCACAAGATTGGATAGAATCATGCCGAAGCTATGACATTCCACATACCAAAGGGTCTTTTATTAGTTTTAAAGATGCAGCGGTTGAAACAAAGGATTATTTTGGTGACAGTTACAATGAATTAATCGATACCAAGTGCCACTATAGCAAAGATGCAAAGTGCCTATTTAGAAGCCGTAAAACGATTATTTAATTCGCTCTAGTGAGCTAACCAAGTTGGAATAACCCTCGCTTTATTTACTGGTTGGGGTTATTAAAACCTGTTGAGTAAAAGCGTTTTCAATGAAAATGTTAGCGATAAAAAACGCAGTTAATGACTTTTCCTGATGGCGACTTTTTTATTCTAAAACGCCCCTTTCAAATATAGCACTAGTAAGAATCTTAGTGTTCATTTGATGATGGATATAAGGAGTTCTGCGTGTACTTGCCCAGATAGAGCGCCAATTGTGAGGTGCTTTATATACTTTGCCATGACACCTATCTGGCAGTTGTGAACACTTTTATATCTGTTTATGCAATGCTTGATGTTTAGTTTAATCCCAGATAAATTCGCTACAGAAGCATGTTTCGGTCAAGCAGTAAGGATAAAAATGGAAAAACTATTCTCATATGGCACATTACAATTAGAACAGGTTCAAATTGAAACATTTGGTCGCATACTCACAGGTCACAAAGACAAACTGATAGGTTATGTTCTCAGCGAAGTTAAAATTAACGATGCTGAAGTGATAAAAACCAGTGGTAAAGATATACACCCAATTTTGAAATATACCGGGAATGACACCGATATTGTAGATGGTACTGTGTTTGATATAACGCCTTCAGAACTGTCCCAGGCCGATGAGTACGAAGTAGATGAATATGTACGTGTAGCAGGCCAGTTTCAGTCGGGAATGCAAGCGTGGGCTTATGTGTGTGCAGCAACAGAGTCTGCAAGAACATAACGTAGAACAACGGTTAAAAGAGGCTGTATCTTGGCGTTTATATTAAAGGTTGGAATTGCGAGTTGCCTATTATGGTTAGTGGGGTGCTCTGATAGTCCACAACACGCTGATCCTGATTTTAAGCCGAAGAATAGTACCCCTCGCTTTGTAGAGCATAACAGTCCGGTTGTGTTTATCGATCAAGCACATCATAACTTTTTAACTCTTAATGGGCGTTATAAACCTTTTGCGCGAGTACTCGAAAGTGACGGCTATACAGTCCAACCTAATCGCCACACATTATCCTTAGCAAGCTTGAGTAATATTGATGTTTTAGTTATTGCCAATGCGCTCGATAGAAAGAGAAGTGATTTTCGACCGCCATATAGCCAAGCTTTTACTAATGGCGAAATCGCTGATATAAAAACTTGGGTAAGCAAAGGAGGGGCTTTATTCTTGGTCGCAGATCATGCGCCGTTTCCAAAAGTCATCGAAAACCTTGCCGAGGCATTTGGATTTGAATTCTCAAATGGTCATGTAGGCGACGCTGTTTTTAATAGGCAGCAAGGAACCCTGGCTGCGCATCCTATAACCGAAGCGCCGTTGAAGGTGACGGCCAATATTTACGGTGTAGCGATACATGATGCCATGCATGCTAAGGCGACAGAAAGTTATATTGACCAAATTCGCTCCTTTGGTGGTTCGGCTTTTAAACCGCCCAGCGAAGCGCTCTCGTTGCTTTCCATGAAAGCCGGGAGCGTCTCTATAGTACCAAGCGTGCCATTTGAGGTTAATGCGAATACCAAACGAATTATCATTGACGGCTGGAGCCAAGGTGCTGTGATGGAACTTGGGCGAGGTCGAGTCGCTGTGTTTGCAGAGGGCATGATGTTTTCGTCACAAATAGATAGAAAAACAGGGAAAAAGCTTGGACTAACCTCACAAGGTGCTGAGCAGAACGAGCGCTTTTTATTGAATGTGATGGCGTGGTTGGTTAAAGAACTTTAGCTTATGGTGTTTGTGTTATTTGGTTGCTATTTTATCTATTTATTGCTGGGCCATAGCAACTGAGAGCCGCGGTAGCGCTCATTTTGTTTTGTAAATGTATAGATGATAAGACCTGCCTTAGCATCTAATGAACCAGGACTCCAAATGATAAAAGCGTTTGATTGCCCACCTAAATATTTATACTGATAAGGCTCTCCCCATGGATCGAGTGGTATAGTGTCTATCATTTTTGGCGTTGTTTGGGTGAGTATATTGAGCGCTTTAATTTCACTGATATCTTTTTTTTCTAGCTTTTCATACTGCGTTATGGCCTGACCCAATTGCTGAATATCTAGTTTTGTTATGTCGCCACGAGAAGAGGGAGAGTAAAAAGGTTTAGGCAAAAAAAGTGATATGGCAAATGCAATTGTCAGTAATGCCACAATAGAAGTAAAAAATTTCTTCAACTTTATACATCCGCAAATGGTTTGAGTTTAAAGCTAGACTCAAAATAATTGGCCTTTAGTTGGTTCCATCAGATTAGCAGTGTAACGTCCATCGTGTTTTTCAAAGGCATACATGATCAACCCAGAATCTGAATCAATAGATCCCGAGCTCCAAATAATAAAGGTAGCTGACCTACCACCTAAATATTTATACCCATATCGCTGATCCCATGGATCATCTGGCAATGCGTACAGTATTGCTGGAGTGCTCTGCGTAAGTTGAGAGATATCTTTGAGCGTTTTGATATTTTTACCGAGGATGCTTTCATATAACTCGATAGCCTGACCCAATTGCATAATATCTGACTCGACTTTATTAATTGTGCAAGAGCCACAATAAAGGGCCTGTGGCACTAAGGTCGATAGGATAAAAAGCATTAGTAGAAACCCTATCAAATAGACCAAGCACCTCTTCAGTATCCCATTCCTTTGCATTTTAGACTCCACACATGTTGCTGTAGCAAGCAGTAACTTACTGCTTTGATATGAATCTAGAATTAATCAAAGTGTGGGATAAGTAATCATCAGGCTAACATGTCATCGTCGTGCCACAGTTTACAAAGCATACTGGGCCCGCCACTTAGTTGGTGTGGTGCCTAGTTGCTTTTTGAACTCAATATAAAAAGAACTCTTGTTGTTAAAACCGCTATCGAGTGCAATTTGAGTGATGTTGTCTCGGGACGTTGTCTGCTTTAAGAGTTGGCAGGCAAAGCTGATACGATATTCATTGAGTAGAGCGTAAAAGCTTTTATTCATATGCTCATTGAGTAATTCAGAAGTTTGATGCTGGCTGAGTCCCAGTAGTTCAGCCAGTTGCTTTAGTGTCAATTGGTTATCTAGGAAAATGTGCTCCTGTTCAAGCAAACGCTTTAGATCATGACGACAGCTTTGAACAAGTGACGGACTAAGCTGAAGTTGTTTTTTTGTCGATTCAACTTCCTGCACTTGAATATATTGTGTTTGCTGAATGCGATATGCGGCGGCAAAGGAGAATGTCAGCAGGTAGAGACATACGGTAATGTTTAAACTGAGCCACAAAGGATAAAGCCATACAGAGCCGCTTAAATACGCAACAGCGACCCCTCCGTTTAGGCTCACCACAAATACCACCCAAGTGAATAGCCACTTATTTTGTTTGAGTAGTGTGGCACTTTTTGTTGAACGACTTTGCCACATTGCCGTCACGTAACTGAACATTAGACCAAAATAAATGGTGTGCATTAACTGGGCTTGGGTGTGAATACCAACCACTTTAACGATAAGGAAAATTGAAAATGGCACACAGTGAAGTAATACGGTAGCAAGCTTTGGTTTGGCGTCGAAGCGATAAAATAAAAAGCACAAACCGCAAAATAGTAACATACAGTTGTTGGCTATTTGCGAGATTAATACCGAGTGGATATTAAATTTGAGTTGAATGTAGCTGGTGAAAGGGATCAGCATCAAAACCAAGTTGGCTGATGTTAAAAAGTACATGCCTTTATCAAAGCTTTGTTCGTACCTTAGCATCATACCAACACAAAATAGGGCGATTAAGCACGATACGAGATAAAACTCCTGTTGCAGTTCAAGCCACATAATTAAAATTATCCTTGGTCAGGTTGTGCCATCAAACATAGCAAGCAGTCAATTTAGCTAAATTGACAACTGTAATCATCTGATACATATCGATATTAATTCAAAAAACTCCTATTTTATCAAGATGGAATAAATTGCTGAGCAAAGCTTTAAGACTAAAAAGGTGATAAATACAACGACTAGGAGTCATCATGAAATCTCTTCAAGCAAGTTTAATCTTATTGGGGTCGAGTGTTCTGAGCTTTAACGGCAATGCACAAGTGCTAACTGAGATGCAGGTCGAGCAAGTAAAACAAAACGTATTAACTTATATGAGCAGTTGGAATTTACAGCACGGGGAAGATCGAGTCAGTAATCTGGAGCGTGCCATTAATCCCGGCTTTCGTTACCAAGATCCGACAACAGCCGGGTACTTGGTTGGCGGTGCACAAAATGTCAGCAATTGGATCGGTGGATTTCAAGGGCAAATGCGCGACTTTGGACTCTGGCCTGTGGATGCAACTTTGGTGTCGAATATTGAAATTCATGGTAGCGTTGAAAATACGCATATAAGATTCAATTGGCATATTTCCGCGTTTGACGGTGCGGTGACCGTGGCTGAAGGTGTGGACTATGGTACTGCATCAAACTTAAAGTTGGACTCAATCACTGGCTTTTTTGGGCCGTTAATACCACTTTGTAAGGCCCCGGATTGGCAATCTGGCAGCACTTATTTAAGAGATGAGCAGGTGTCTTTTGAACGGGCGATTTACAAAGCGAGTTGGTGGACTCAAGCATCTCCAGTCCAAGATCCTGATGCGTGGGTTAAGCTAACTGACTGTAGCGAAACCCCCTAACTATTAGCAATCGTCTCAGAGCGGCTGGTTAAGGCTGCTCTTTTTAGTGTTCAGAAATATTTGAAACTTTATATCTTGGCGCTAAGATAAGAATGTATCTTGGTACAGAAATAAAGGAATATTTTATGGACAACAAGCATTATATCGTCGACCGCACCCTCCATTGGTTTGCTGCTTTTTTGATTTTATTTATTTTGATGAATATGAGTGCGCAAATTCATACCATAGACTACCAAATTAAAGGCCAAGAATTACATCGTCAGGAGTCAATTCAAACTCATGCATTGATGGCATTAGGTGTATTTACTTTGGTTTTGACCCGGCTAATTTGGGAAAAGCTATTTAGCGGAAAATTGACAAGACAGTCAATACAAAACCGTGCGCACGCAATTTTGGTAAAAATAGTACATGGGGGTTTTTATTTAATTTTATCAGGGCTGGTGGTTACCGGAGTTGGTATGGCAATAAATGCTGAAGTAGTTATTTATTTGTTCGGCGTGCAATTCTCAGATGCGGTCAGTCGAGATGGTCATTTTTATGCCAGTATGCTCGATATACATTTAATGTTGATAGACACTTTGTGGTGGGTGATCGCCGCTCATTTTGCAGGGGTTTTGTACGCTCGTCGGTAGCGATTCGCATGGGGTGGAAGACCCACCCCGTGTATCTTAGCTTAATACGTCTTGAAGCGCGGCGATTAACAATGCGACATTTTGCTCGTTGGCAGTCGAGCCCATTAGGCCGATACGCCATGTTTTGCCTGCAAGCTGGCCCAGTCCAGCACCAATCTCAAGGTTGTATTTGCTTAGTAAAGCTGTACGCACGGTGTTGTCATCTATTCCGTTAGGGATCAAGACGGAATTCAGTTGTGGTAAACGGTGGGGCTCATCAACTAAAAACTCAATGTTGAGCTTTTCAAGGCCAGATTTTAGTGCGAGGTGTAAATTGTGATGTCGCTGCCAAGCATTTTCTAGCCCTTCTTGTTTCAACATGAGTAAGGATTCGTGCAGTGCATACAATGAATTGATAGGGGCTGTGTGGTGGTAGCTACGCTTACCTTCGCCTGACCAGTAGTTCATCACTAAAGATTGATCTAAAAACCAGCTTTGTACTTTGCTTTTGCGTGACTTCAAGACTTCTACTGCTTTGTCACTAAAACTGATGGGTGAGATCCCTGGGACACATGACAAGCATTTTTGCGAGCCTGAATATATCGCATCAATTCCCCACTCATCTACTTTTAGTTCGCTACCGCCGAGAGATGTCACTGCATCAACAATGCTAAGGGCATTGTATTTCTTTGCCAATTGGCACAAGGTTTTTGCATCGCTGCGCGCACCAGTGGAAGTTTCTGCATGAACAAATGCCAGTGCTTTTACTGTGGGGTTGGCTTTAAATGCACCTTCAACTTTGTCAAGCGTCACAGGATCGCCCCATTTATCCTCTACGATAATAGCCTGAGCACCAACTCGTTCTATGTTTTCTTTGAGTCGTGTACCGAATACACCATTAATACACACAATGACTTTGTCATTGGGTTCTATAAGGTTCACAACACAGGCTTCCATACCCGCCGACCCCGGCGCAGACAACGCAATGGTAAATGTGTTTTCTGTGTTAAACGCATATTGTAAAAGTTGTTTAATTTCATCCATCAAGCCAATGAATTGAGGATCTAAATGGCCTATGGTTGGTCTAGAGAGCGCCCCTAAAACACGAGGCGAGACATTAGAAGGTCCTGGTCCCATTAGGATACGTGGGGTTGGGTTAAATGATTCAAACATAAAAATTCCCGTTTTTAGTGTGTTAGTTATGCTCGTTGTTGTGGACTTAACAAAACTGGCCGAAATTTCTGGCTTAATTGTGTGCCCTAGATGCTTTTAAATCCAGTGGTGAGATCAAGAGTTAATATTTCTTTGCTCGATTACTTTACTTATCAGAGAGCTGTGCTTTTAACCAGTTTATAAATATCAATTGTTGTCTGGTGTACTGAACTTCATTCAAAGGCACATAGTAACCAAGTTGTGTGCCGACAGGGCGATATGACGCTTTGGTTAAAACATTCTTTTCTATTAAGCCTTTAACAAGGCTATATGAAGCGAAAACTAGCCCACTACCTGCGATTGCTTCTTGAATGCAATACAATTCCTGATCAAAGTACACAACCTCAAATAAATTTGCATCTAGGTCATTGTGGGCTAACCAAGCCTGCCACGGAGCGGAGGGCAGTTGCGTGTTTTTCCACTTTGGAATAAACATGGTGGTTTTTTTCTGGGTGTTCAGTCTTGCAAGACACGCTTGATTGCCATAGGCATTAAAATTCTCAATGGAAAGCAACTGGCTCTGTTTAATTTGGCTTGTATCTCCAAAGCGAACGGCAATCGCTTGAGAGTCATGCACTAGGTGCTCACCAGTTGCTACAGAAACTTCAAGGTTCGGGTATTCTTTATTAAACCCTCGCAATGCGGGGATCAACATTTGAGCGGCAAAGGATGACGTAGTGTGTATTTGAATGACTTTGCCTTGTTCAACCAGCTGATTGACTGCGCGTTCAATGGTGCCAAACCCTGTATGGGTTGCCTGAGCCAAAAGAAAACCAGCTTTGGTAGGGTTTATTTCACGGGTTTTGCGAATAAACAAATCAATACCAAGACGCACTTCTAAGTTTTTAATGTGGTGAGACACCGCTGTCGGCGTGATATTTAGCTCCTGAGCAGCAAGTTTAAAGCTGTTGTGCCGCGCTGCAGCTTCAAAGACCCTCAACGCCTGCATTGATACATTCAACATGGCTACTTCCTCAATAAAGTTTGTGCAATTATACATGAGTAAAACTTACTTATAAAAAGGATCTTTTCATTTGTCGTGGCGGCGCATAAATCACACAATTCTCAACCAATGAAACACACTAAAAAGGTTACCTCCATGTTCAAACTACTTCATATAGATTCAAGCATTAGAAAACGTCAAAACAACAACCCTCAGCATGATTCAATTTCAAAAAGGCTCGCTTATAGCTTTGTTGAAAATATGAAAGAAAGCTCATCTGTGTCTCAATACGTTTACAGGGATGTAGGTATGAATCCGCCACCGTTCACGGATCAAGACTGGTTAGGTGCAGTGTTTACTCCCATAGATAAAAGAAGTACGCAGCAATGCCAAAAGCTCGCCATCTCAGACACCTTGATCGCTGAAGTGAAAGAGGCGGATATTATCGTAATTTCAACACCAATGTATAACTATGGCATGCCTGCACAGCTTAAAGCTTGGTTTGATCAAATTGTGCGGGTCAATGAAACATTTAGTTTTGATCTCGCTCGGGGGAATTTCCCACTAGAGCCCATATTGTCAGGGAAAACCTTAGTGCTTATCACATCATGTGGCGAGTTTGGCTTTGAAGTTGGCGGGGTGAGAGAGCATATGAATCACTTGGCACCCCATATTAAGACCCTGTCTAAGTATATTGGCTGTGAACGGATATTTGAAATCGCATCTGAGTATCAAGAGTTTGCAGATCTACGACATCAAAGTTCGCTAGAAGCTGCGTTTATAGAAACGCGAAAACTTGCAAAGCGTCTTATTTAATAGCACTTTCCTTAGCCATAAACGTGTCATTCACAATTATGGCTTTTTCCACTTTAGTTCGCGCCATCATTATCTTTTTCCATCCATTTTTACTTTGCTATTTATTATCGTCAGCAGTGTCTTTATTATCTTATTGTTGTTTCAATATTAATTAAGCCAAAAGGAGTGTTATTTGGTGCGACCAGCTAACCACCCATCCGTTATTGAACTCAGTAAAGCCTATTTTGAGCACCACAACCAGCCTTTTGAAATGCTACCAAACTGGCACTTTTGTGATAATGAGGCTGATGCTAACGACTGCCTCGATCTGGTGCTTGCGGGAGTGAAAAAAGCAACGTCTCCTTCTCTTTGGTGGTACAAAGCCAACAATATTGCATTACCACAAGTCGGTGATTTAAATATTGTCACAGACTGGCATGGTTATGCTCACTGTATTGTCAAAACAACCAAAGTAACCATAGTCCCCTTCAACCTTATTGATGATACCTATGCCGCTTTGGAAGGGGAGGGGGACAAGTCGCTGGCGTATTGGCGACAGGTTCATTGGGCGTATTACCAAAGAGAATTGGCTGAAACAAAGTACACGCCGTCTCACGATATGCCTATTGTATGCGAAGAGTTTGAAATAGTTTTTACTTTGGAGGATAAATGATTGACGCTGTGATATTTGATATGGACGGTACCTTAATAGATTCTGAGCCGATGTGGCAGGCCGCGGAAAAGCAGGTCTTTGGCAGTCTTGGCGTAGATGTACGCGATGAGCTAGCGGCTAGAACTGCGTCCATGACAACCATACAAGCTGCTGAATTTTGGTATCAACATGCACCTTGGGAAGGGCCGAGTACGTCACAAGTCGCTGACCAAGTCGTTTTACGTGTCGCTGAATTAATTGTTCTTCAAGGAGAGGCTTTGGCTGGTGTTCATCATGCGTTATCGTTGCTGCGAGCGAAAAAACTTAAGATAGGTTTAGCAACTAACGCACCCATGACGCTGATACCTGTGGTGTTCGACAAGCTGGATATAGGTCATTATTTTACGACTTATTGTTCATCTGATAATGAAATGGCAGGCAAACCTTCTCCAGATGTCTATTTGACTGCGGCGAAGGAAATGGGCGTTTTACCTGAACGATGTTTAGCTGTTGAAGACTCCGTAACAGGCATGAAAGCAGCGCAAGCGGCAAATATGCGCACGCTTGTGGTTCCACAAAAGTCACAGTTCAATAATGTCAAATTTGATAAGGCCGATATGAAACTTGAAAGCTTGCTCGCGTTAACAGAGTCGCACTTAGCATTAAACGAGTAGGTATGCTCGGCCAATATGCGTCAAAACACAGCAAAATAAGTTGCTTAACTTTGCGTTTATTGAAAGCAGTGACTAGCATCAAGCTTGGTAAGCAAATAAATTACAGCGGAAAGGAAGGCAATGAAGATTTTAGTTGTAGATGATACGTACTTTATGAGGGAGCTTATCTGTGAGAGTTTGCAAGAACAAGGGTTTAAAGAGCTGACGCAGGCGAGTAATGGCGAAGAAGCTCTGAATGCGCTGTCGAACAAACACTACGATCTCATTGTTACCGATTGGAATATGCCGAAAATAAATGGTGTTGAGCTGATTAAAAAGATGAAACTTAACCCAGCACTTCGCCACACCAAAATTATTATGCTAACAGGTGACACAACCCCTGAAAAAATCTTAGAAATGAAAGAGCTAGGTGTCAATGGCTACATTTCCAAACCATTCACTCCAGAGTTACTTACTGATTTAGTTATAAAATTATCTTAGATTTTTCAGATGCTTACTTATCTTATCTAACGTACTTTTTTAACTTGTTCTCTTGCCTTATTCTATTTAATAGAAATGCAGTTACTTTAAGGAGATGAGATGCAAGATATAGAGCAAAAACAAACGCAGATCCTAACAATGCTCGAAAAAGGGGTTACCGAACAAGACTTTGAACGCATTGCAGAAGACACCCTAATAGAAAACCTAAACAGCCCGTCTGATGACTTACAACTACTTAGCCTACATCTAATTCATGATTATTTAAGTCGCGCTAGTGACCGCGATAGAGCGCAAATAAAGATAGAAAATCTATATTGGTTAACTGCTAACGAGCATACGCGTGCGAATGAGACGCTTGGTCAGTTAATTGCGGCAGAAAAGTTGAACTTAGGCCATAAATTAGGTGTTGCAGAAACAACAGGCAACTCAGCTCTTCCTCGTGTGTTTAATATGGCAAATAGTCGTAGTAAAAAGGCGATATTAATCCATGGTACTTGGGCAAATGGTAATGCTTGGTATCAAAGAGGTGGGGATTTTTACAATTACCTGACCAACAACCATTTTGATGTCATGCCTTTTCATTGGAGTGGGGCGAATCAGCATGCAGATAGGGTAATGGCTGCGGTGAATTTACGTGCTTTGATAGAAAACGGTCAAAATAGTCATGTATTCAAAAAAGATTCTGCTGGTTTTTATGATGTTGAAATTTATGCCCATAGCCATGGTGGTAATGTCGCACTAAAAGCATTGAGATTAGGGTTAAAGGTATCGAAAGTTGTTTTAATGGGTACCCCGGTTAGGTATCAGTACATGCCGTTATTACGCAATGTGTCAAATGGGGTATTTAACGTGTTTTCGTTAGGAGATAAAGTCCAAATTGTTGGTGCGATGGGAAGTAAGCGCGGTGGTCGTGCAATTAGTGACAGTGAAAAAGGTGTTAACTATCTAGCTGAAGAGAATCAATCAAACCGAGCGCCAGGGCACTCAGATCTCCATGACAGTGGTGTGTGGGCAAAAAATGGTTTAGGCGATATTATGCATCAATAAAGGCGGTAATTTACCACCCAATATACCTTTAAACACTTGAAAAAAAGATAAAAGGTAGCGACTATAAGCGCACTTTTTCTACTAACCTGAAATGGAAATTATCATGACAAAAGTATTGCACACAGAATCTGCACCAGCGGCAATTGGCCCTTATGTCCAAGGTGTTGACTTAGGAAACATGGTACTGACCTCTGGTCAGATCCCAGTTAATCCTGTTACAGGCGATGTTCCAGAAGCCATTGCTGATCAAGCGAGGCAATCACTTGAGAATGTGAAAGCAGTTGTTGAGTCTTCAGGTCTAACCGTTGCTGATATTGTAAAATTGACTGTATTTGTAAAAGACTTGAATGACTTTGGCACTGTAAATGAAGTTTACGGCAAATTTTTCGACGAGCATAACGTAGCAAATTACCCTGCGCGTTCATGTGTCGAAGTTGCGCGTTTACCAAAAGATGTCAACATTGAAATTGAAGCGATTGCGGTACGTAAGTAACGAGAGAGCAAAAAGACATTAAAGGAGCTTATGCTCCTTTTTTAATTTTAAAGACGTAAATGTATTATCCAATTGCAATTACCCCCTCTACCTATCAATGATCAAGGAGTTGTACGATGATTGAAAGAAAGCGAGGCCTATATGAAGGCCGTAATAAATCATCAGCCTATAAAGACTTAGTTTGGACGGTTGCAACGTCGTTTGATACTCAAGCTGACTTGGCACAGCAAACAAGACACACGCTCAATACAATCCAAAAAAATCTAAATGAGCTGGGCTCAGATAAAGCCCGAATAGTTTCTGCTCAAGTGTATATTGCAAACATGGCAGACAAGCCAATAATGGATGAAGTTTGGAAAGAGTGGTTTGGCCCAAACCCCGATCATTGGCCTCAGCGAGCCTGCCTTGGTGTTGACCTTGAAGGTGACGTGTTGATCGAGGTGACAGTGACCGCAGTTCGGTGCAATCCACTTTAATATACCCATCAATAACCTAATATCGGGAATCCTTATGATTGAGCTGGTGGCGTCAGAAGTAGAACATATCGATACATTTATAGAGATGGAGCAAGAAAGCGACACGGAACACTTTATCATTCCATATACAAGGTCACAGCATTTAGCACAAATGCGCCAAACGCACACATTGTACTTGTCTATTTTTTGTGAAGGTAGATTGTCCGGTTTTTTTATCCTAGTTAAAGCGCTTACTGGAGATGTAGAATTTCGACGTGTTGTCATCGCAAAAAAACACCGAGGGATCGGCCAGCAAGCGATTAAGGAGATGGCCCTTTATTGTAAAGTGCACTTAGGTGCTAAGAGAATATGGCTAGATGTGTTTGCGACTAACTCACGTGGTATACACGTATATCGTAAACTTGGTTACCATCAATTTGGTGTGTCGCAACACCGAGGTAAGCAACTAATTTTAATGGAAAAACATATATAAAGCTCCTCAATTTCAAAGATAAGAGCTGTCTAGGGTTCTACAGAGCCCAATTGGCTCTATTCGTCTTGATCTAATGTAGCTTGCAGCAACGACTCCGTTTGTATCGCGATGTCTTTCATTTTTATCGCGTATTGCTCCAGTGCTTTTTGCTCAGGAGTTTGCGCAATAAATTTAGAAACGGGAATAGGGTAGCCAGCTTGATCCATAGCAATAAAACTAATGATACAGTGATTGGTTTCGACCATGTGTTGTTTTTGTGGATCGCCACACCTTACCTGTATAAATATTTGCATACTGGTTTTTCCGGTATGGGCAATTTTCGCTGATACTTCAACAATTTGACCAACTAAAATAGGACGATGAAAACGTACACCAGCAACTGAAACCGTGACGCAATAGGCGCCACTCCAGCCGGCAGCACAGGCATACCCAGCTTGATCGATCCATTTCATTACGACACCGCCGTGGACTTTTCCGCCAAAATTGACGTCGGTTGGTTCAGCTAAAAACCTGAAAATCACTTCTGATTGATTGGCCATACGCGCCTCATCGTTTATCGAGTATGAGGTAAGTATAGAAAAAAAGGGGCGTTTCGCCCCTTGCAATTTGAGATATGTAAATAATTGGTTGGGTTATTACATATTCGGGTAGTTGGGTCCACCAGCGCCTTCTGGTGTCACCCAAGTAATATTTTGGCTAGGATCTTTGATATCACAGGTTTTACAGTGAATACAGTTTTGTGCATTAATCACAAATTGCTTTTCACCTGCTTCATTTTCGTTTATCTCGTAAACACCAGCAGGGCAGTAACGCTGTGCGGGTTCCGCATATTGCTCTAAATTAACCGAAATTGGTATGCTGGCGTCTTTGAGTTGCAAATGGCAGGGTTGAACTTCTTCATGGTTGGTATTTGATAAAAAGACCGAAGAAAGCTTATCAAAGCTGAGCTTGCCATCCGGTTTCGGATAGTCGATTTTAGTCGCGTCTTTGGCCAGTCTTAGGGACTCGTAATCTTTGCTAATATCTTTGATTGTGAAAGGTAATGCACCAGAGAAGAAATTTTGGTCAATCATGTTGTAGGCGCCACCTAAGTAGCGACCAAGCTTGTGCATGGCTGGACCAAAATTTCGAGATTGATAAAGCTCTTCGTGCAGCCAACTCGCCTTAAACTTGTCGTCGAAACTTTGTAAGTCAGCTGCCGCGTCCTCTTTTGAGAGCGCTTCAATGATAGTATCGGCGCCGATCATGCCGGACTTCATTGCTGTGTGGTTTCCTTTGATTTTGGCAAAGTTCAAGGTGCCTGCATCGCAGCCAATCAACAAACCGCCAGGAAAGTGCATTTTAGGTAATGCGTGTAATCCACCTTTTGCGATTGCGCGTGCACCGTATGAAATACGTTCACCGCCTTCGAGGGTTTGTTTAAACACTGGATGATGTTTCATGCGCTGAAATTCATCAAATGGGCTTAAATATGGGTTTTTGTAGTTCAAATCGATGATCAGACCAACCACAACTTGGTTATTTTCGGCGTGGTACATAAATGAGCCGCCATGGGTTTCATTATCAAGTGGCCACCCAGTGCCGTGAACCACAGTACCTTCTTTGTGCTTCTCTGGGTCGATTTGCCAAATTTCTTTAAAACCAATGCCGTAGTGCTGTGGTGTGGCGTCTTTATCTAGCTCAAACTCTTTGATCAATTGTTTACCTAAGTGGCCGCGGCAACCTTCAGCAAACACTGTGTATTTAGCCCGCAGCTCCATACCCGGCATATAGGTATCTTTTGGCTGACCATCTCTGTCTAAGCCCATATCGCCTGTGACAATACCTTTAACTTCGTTTTCTTCAATGATCAGTGAATGAGCACTAAAGCCGGGGAAAATCTCTACCCCAAGCGCTTCTGCTTGCTCAGCTAACCAACGACAGACGTTGCCCATAGAAACGATGTAATTACCTTCGTTTTTAAAGGTTTTTGGCACCACCATATGTGGTAGGTTTGTTGCGTTTTGCTCATCTTTAAACAGGTAGATTTCATCTTCTGTTACTTTTGTTGTAAGAGGTGCGCCTTTTTGCGCCCAATCTGGAATGAGTTCATCTAATGCTTTGGTCTCGAAAACGGCACCGGACAAAATATGTGCACCCACTTCTGAGCCTTTTTCTACCACACAGATCATGAGTTCTTGTTCTTTTTGCTGTGCTTGTTGAGCGAGTCGAATAGCGCATGATAAGCCTGCAGGGCCCGCACCCACTATGACGACATCAAATTCCATGGTTTCACGTTCGACCATTTTTACCTCGTATACATTGACGGTAGATTAACTTAAACTCGAGTTAAGTTCTTTTTACGTTAAGCTAAGGTTATTTTAGGTTGACGTTTACGTCAACAGGAAGTAGGCTGGTTTCATTAAATTGTTTTATTGACGTACGCGTCAGCTACACAAATAACCAGATGATGGAGTAACCATGAAAGTACTTGTACCAATCAAACGCGTGATTGACTACAACGTCAAAGCGAGAGTCAAGGCAGATAACAGCAATGTTGATCTTACCAATGTTAAGATGGCCATGAACCCGTTTTGCGAAATCGCAGTAGAAGAAGCGATTAGATTAAAAGAAGCAGGCAGTGCAACTGAAGTAATCGCCGTATCTATCGGTGATAAAGCTTGTCAAGAACAGCTGCGTACGGCATTGGCACTTGGTGCTGACAAGGCAATCCACATCGAAACAGACGCAACTTTAGAGTCGCTACATGTTGCAAAATTACTGGCTAAATTAGTAGAGCAAGAAAACCCTGAACTAGTCATTTTAGGTAAACAATCTATTGATGCAGATAATAACCAAACAGGCCAAATGCTTGGTGCGTTGACGAAGCGAGGTCAAGGTACATTTGCATCTAAGTTGGTTATAGAAGGTGGCAATGCCATCGTGACGCGTGAGGTAGATGGCGGTCTGCAAACAGTGTCTTTAGCATTACCGGCGATTGTCACAACTGACTTACGCTTAAACGAACCTCGTTACGCGACACTGCCGAACATAATGAAGGCGAAGCGCAAACCACTTGATGTCGTCGCAGCAGATTCACTCGGCGTTGACTTAGCGCCACGTGTTGAGCTTGTTAGAGTTGATGAGCCGGCTAAGCGAGAAGCTGGTGTTGTCGTAGAGAGCGTTGAAGAGCTAGTAACTAAACTTAAGACAGAAGCAAAGGTGATCTCATGAGCGTATTAGTCATTGCAGAACATGAAAATGGTGTTTTAAAGCCTGAAACTGCGAAAGTGATCACGGCAGCTGTCAAAATTGGCGGTGAGGTTGATGTATTAGTTGCGGGTAGCAGTGTTGCTGCGGCAGCAGACGCTGTTGCTGGTATTGCAGGTGTTACATCAGTTAAGTTGGTTGATAATGCAAACTTTGAACATCAATTGGCAGAAAATACAGCAGATCTAGTCGTTGAGTTAGCTGCGGGCTACAGCCATATTCTTGCCAGTGCATCGACAACGGGTAAAAATATTTTACCGCGTGTTGCTGCACTTTTAGACAAGTCACAAATTTCTGAAATTGTTGATGTAGTTGATGCTGATACTTTTAAGCGTCCAATATACGCGGGCAATGCAATTGCAACTGTAAAATCGTTAGAGTCACAAAAAGTGATCACGGTACGTGCCAGTGCGTTTGATGCAGCGGGTGAGCAAGCTCCAGTGTCTGTTGAGACGTTATCAAATGGAGCTGCTAATAGCCTAAGTAGCTTTGTTGGTGTTGAGCAAACAGAATCAGAGCGCCCGGAGCTTACAGCAGCTCCTGTGATTATCTCTGGTGGCCGTGGTATGCAAAACGGTGACAATTTTGCGCTTCTGAATGGTATTGCAGATAAACTTGGTGCGGCAATTGGTGCATCTCGTGCGGCTGTAGATGCTGGCTTCGTACCGAATGATATGCAAGTAGGGCAGACTGGTAAGATTGTCGCACCAGATCTTTATATTGCAGTAGGTATTAGCGGAGCAATCCAACACCTTGCTGGTATGAAAGACTCTAAAATCATTGTTGCAATCAACAAAGATCCAGAGGCGCCTATTTTCCAAGTCGCTGATTATGGCTTAGTCGCCGACTTATTTGACGTATTACCTGAGCTAGAACAAGCTCTGTAACCTATTCTGGTTGTTGAAGCCGTGTGCACTATGCCGCGGCTTTTTTCCTTTTTATATCCTTACTTTTCTTAATTCTGACGGCGTCACGCCAAACCAACGTTTAATTGCGCGTCTAAAGTTTGGCAAATCATTGAAATCCAGAACTTTAGCCACCTGCGAGTTTGAGTAGCCTTGTTGCCCAATGCAGAAGCCTGCTTGTTGGCTCAGTACCCTATCTTTTAAGCAACTAAATTGACTGTTGTGCAATGCGAGTTTTCGTTTCAGTGTTGCACCACTGGTATTAAAGTAATTGGCGAGGTCTTCTAATGTTGCTCTGGGGTTGGCAATTAAAAATGATTCCGCATAGGCTAAAAAACCAATAGCGTTGCTGTTGGCTAAAGTTTTTATATCAGACTGGAGTGCCGGTATTGCGCTGTTTTGCCGCGATTGTAATGCTTCTTTGGAAATCACCACAGTAGTAAAATGGTGGCCGAATGACAATAGATTTGCACCTATGGCTTGATATTGTTCAATATATATTGGTGTTGTATACGGCAGTTGAAATTGCACTTGCGTATTTGCAAAGCGCCACTTTAAAAAGCCGTTGATTAAACTTAGCCACACTTCGAGCAAGAAGCGGTAAACGCTCGGCTGGAGTTCACTAATCGCAGGGTTGACTATTAAATGTATAGCCTTGTTTTGCGTAAACATTCGTACGCTAAAATATGGAAACAACTCACCTTGTAGTTGTTTGCAAGCGACAAGTAATGCTTTGAGATTACTGCAATGAAATAAATACGACGCATAGCGTGCACAGATACTGTGGAGTAAATGTTGTCCAAGCACAAAGCTGATGTCCTGTCCAAGGTGGCAAGTCATGACGTTTTTTATTGTTTGTTCTAGCTGCGAAAAGCTAGAGGCGTGATCTGGTTGTTCAAAATCACTGTGAAACAATTTGGTTCCCTTGAGTGCTTTGTCAGGGTGTATCCCGCGTTGTTTGGCAAGCTCTATTAGCGGTACTAGCAACTGATGGCTTGAGAGTTTTGATTCGCAAGTTTCAAAATAAAGCACTACGCTACCTGCTTATTGTGGTGCAACTGTTTGATTAAAAGTTCAAATATTTGTTTGCTTTGCATTGGCTGTGCGACTTCAATGCATGCGCAATGCAAAGTGTTTGGGTCGAGCGTAAGTAAGTTTTCATCGTATTGATAATGTATTTGTGCAGCTGCACATACTCTTTCTGTAATAGATTGGGCAGTATGAAGTGGAGTAGCGGGGTATAGGACAATGAACTTGTCACCCGCGTACCTGCAAGCTAAGTCACAACCGCGAATGTTTAACGTGATTAACTGGCCAGTATCACGTAGCAATAGCTCTCCTTTGGTAATACCGTGTTCGAAACAGAAGCGTCCATATGATTTTAAGTCCAAGATAGCAACGCAAAACTTTGTACCAGTATTAACTAGCTGTTCAATTTCAGTGCTAATTTGCTTTTCCATATACCGGGCACTATAAAGCCCTGTCACGTAGTCGGTAAATGTATGCTCGCGAAAGTGCCGCTCTTTTTTGAGCAGGGTTAAATTTAAATATGTCTGCTCTTGATACCACCAGTACATAGCAAAGCTCATAACAATCATGCCCAGCAACGCAGGAAAGGCCTCTAAGGAGCTTAGAGTTGGATGGATATGATCAAATGTAAAAAATTCATCGAGGCAGTCTAACAACAGTGAAATGAGCATTAAAGTAAGCCCGCCAGCAAGCGCTGTGGTGACGCGCCCAGTGGGGCGGCTTAACAACGTAGCGATAAGCCATACCAAAGACATAAATGCCAGACCTCCTTCGCCTAGCGCATCGAGAGTTTCTATGTGGGATGAGGGTTTATGCTCACCTAGATACACTGTGCACATTAAGGTTGCGGCGACCGATAATATGAGCAATAGCCACAAGTAAAAATGTCTAACTTTGTGAAAGGGAAATATCATGATTCAATGCTGAGCCTAGTGAGTATTATTGTTATGTTATTGCGGTTAAATTTCTTTAACAGGGTCAATTTAGCTCACTACTTTGACAGTTTTTTTAATATTAATAGCAATAATTGAGCAAAACATCACAAGGCGATTGTTTTCGACACTTTAAAGGGGGTGAAATTAGCTCAGTAATGCTTGGTTTATAGTGAAAAACTATTGAAATCAGTGTGTTCTAGGTGTGGGTGAAATAAATAATTCATAATGTACAGATAAGGTTTTTGCGATTTTTAGGGTGAACAATCAATACAATCTGTACGAGATAAATATGAAACATACACTACCGTTACCTTTTTCAAAGTCTCACAAAGCTGTGGCCATGCTGCTCGGTTTAATTGCAACCGGTGCCCAAGCCAATACCCTTCAGGGACAGATAGGAGATGCACAAAACAAAGCGCTGTTTGAAGGGGCACACGTTAAAATTGTTGAGCTAAACAAACAAGTGAGTTCGAGCCGAGATGGCCGCTTCATTTTTACACAAATACCTGCTGGAAACTACACACTTGAAGTGAGCTATATTGGTGCGCAATCTTATCGTCAAACAGTCAAAATCGACGATAAACAAGTAACCACTGTGTCTGTTGTGCTCGAACCACTAGACAGTGAGGTTGATAACATCATTGTTGTTGGGCAGCGAGCAGGCCAGGCTGGGGCACTTAACCGTCAAAAAAATGCAGATGGGATCATGACGATTGTCAGTGCTGATAGTATCGGCCAATTACCCGACCAAAATGCGGCGGAGGCCTTGCAGCGTTTACCTGGCATGTTTATTCAGCGTGACCAAGGTGAAGGGCGTTTTGTGGGGATCCGAGGTATCGATCCTGGATTGAACAACGTCTCCATTAATGGGGCAAATGTGCCCTCTCCAGAAGCAGGGATCCGTAGTGTCGCGATGGATGTGATACCTAGCGAGATTATACAAAGCTTAGAAGTCAGTAAAACAGTCACACCAGATATGGATGCAAGCGCCATCGGTGGCAGCATCAACGTTAAAAGCTTAAGTGCGTTTGATAGACAAGGGCAAAGTTATAGTTTCACAGCACAGGGCTCTCACAATGAGTTAGTGAATGAAACAAGTCCAAAACTCTCAGCAAGTTTTAGCGATATTTACGATTTAGCCACGAGTACACAGTTAGGAGTGGCAACAGCGGTTTCTTGGTTTGAGCGCAAGTTTGGATCTCACAATATGGAAACGGACGGTGGCTGGATGTCACTAGAGCAGGAGAGTGCAGAAACAGGAGAGGACGTTGAGTTTTTTGGTGCCGAAGAAATAGAGCAGCGGCACTATCAAGTTAAACGTGAGCGATTAGGCGCGGCACTGAATCTGGATTTGCATCAAGGGGCGATGAATAAATACTATCTGCGCACACTTTATAGTGAATTTTCTGATGATGAATTCCGCCAGCGCAATGAGTATCGGTATGACAAGGGCAAATACCTAATTGCTGAGTCTAGTGAAACCGCAGCCTATTTCTCTGATGCTGAAATGGACAGGGACACCAAAGATAGATATGAAGAGCAAAGTATTCTGTCAGTTGTGGGTGGTGCGGAGCACATTCTAAATAGTTGGTTTATAGAGTATAACCTTGGCTATTCTAAGTCAGATGAAGCTGAGCCGAATCGATTGGATGTTGATTTTGCAGCTGAAGCACTTACTTTGGGATATGCGAGCCTAGGGGATACGCCCACTTTGTCTCACTCACCTTCAGCACATGATCTCAGTCATTTCTCAATGGATGAAATTGTATGGGAAGACAACCTGAGTGAAGATGAAGCAATCAGTTTTAAGTTGGATATCAGCAAGGATTTTGTGCTTAACGGTTACAACGCACAGTTCAAGGCGGGGGTGAAATACTCTGACAGAGAAAAACTCAATCGCGTCAATGCCAAGGTTTATGACGGTGGCTTTGATGACGTCACTGCGCAACAGTTTGCGATCGACAGTCCTGAATTTGATTTAGGCGGTTTTGGTCCAGGTTTATCACGGCAAGGGATCAAGTCTTACTTTTCATCGAATCAAGCCAGCTTTGACCTAAACGTTTTGGAATCAGATATTGAAAGTAAGGGCAAAAGCTATACATCACAAGAAACCGTGTCTGCCCTGTATGCGATGTTGAGTTTAGATGTTGGCGATTTGAATGTGATTACCGGTCTAAGGTATGAAGACACAGAGTACGACACAGTTGGTAGTCGTGTAGAGCTACTTAAGAATGATATTGAGGATAGTGAGCGCGTCGCTATCACACCTTGGGAGGTAAGTAAAAATTACGACCACTTACTGCCTAACCTCACGATGCGATATGCCCATTCTGATTCACTTATAACTCGCTTCGCATATACTCAGACCATTGCTAGACCTAGCTTTGGAGATGCTGCGGCTTTTCAATTATTAGAAAGCGAAACGACTTTGGATGACGACGTTGTACAAATTGAACGAAAAGGCGAAGTTGGAAATCCAAACCTTAACCCGTATGAAGCAAGTAACATTGATTTTTCTATCGAGTATTATCCAGGCAAGATAGGTGTGTTATCTGCGGGGTTATTTCACAAGAATATTGATAACTATATAGCTAAAAAGCAGGTACAAGATAATGGTCTTTGGGATGGATTTGAAGAAGTGATCCAATCGGTAAATGGTGGAGAAGCCGAGCTCAGCGGACTAGAATTGGCTTATACCAAAAATTTCGATAATGGCCTGATGATATCTGCGAATGGTACATTTATTGATGCTGATGATGCCCTGCCTAACCAGTCTGACACCGTTGCAAACCTCATGATTGGCTATGAAAGTAGCCTACTTAGTGCGCGATTGAGTAATAGCTACAAGAGTAAATCGTACATCATGACCGAAAATGATGGCCGTGTTTACCAAGATGCGCATAACCAAATTGACTTCAGTGTGAAGTATTACATCAACGAGCAAACGCAAGTGTATTTCAATGCGCTCAACCTTACCGATGAACCCCTCTACGTGTACCACGCGCAACCGCGTTACAACTATCAATATGAAAGTTATGGTCGCTCGTATCAACTAGGTATTACCTTAAGCTCATTTTAATTTTTTATTTTAATAAACAATGGCGCTGTTTAGGCAACTAAGCAGCGAATACTCGATGAAGTTAACTTTCTCTCATATAGCAGTGTCAGCCCTATTGCTGAGCAGCACATTTTTGGTATCAGCTGAAGATACTATTTCGTTTTTGGCATTTGGTGATGGTGGATACCACCCTGATTACCCGAAAACCAAACATATTAAAAAACCCAAAAACAAACAGCAGTTTATTGCAGCAGAGAAGGCGGATTGGCTTGAAGACAACAGACCCATTGACGAGTTTGACCATGCGCCAATTTATGTTTATCCAGGCACCGAAATCGCGACAGAAGATACCGGTGCTGCGGCTGTAGGCTCTGCAATGGCGAAATTGTGCGAGCGTAAGCCCTGTGAATTTGGCATACAACTTGGTGATAACATCTACCCAGATGGGGCTGACGCCAATGATGGAAAAGATGATCAAAAGCGCATGAATGATCTTATTTTAGGGCCACTAAAGCCACTATTTAAAAATAATAAGGATCTTATTGTTTACTCTGCGCTGGGTAATCACGACTGGAAAACATCCCGAAAAGGGGTAAAGCTTCAAACGGAGTGGATGGCAAAACAGCCTAATTTCCATATGGATGAGCGAGGCTACTATAGTTATAAAATCGGTGAGCCTGGCAATGATGTTGAGTTTTTTGTGCTCGATACCAACATGTTGTTATCTGGACAGCACTATTACGAGATCCCACTTAAACACGACGGTAGTGAACAAGGCCTTGCTTCAGCGTTGGCAAGCGGTGTCGCAGAAGTTGAAGACATAGAGGTGCACGAGTCTCCGGTGAATGGTGAAGACCACAAGCAACTAGCATGGTTAGCTGATGGTTTAAAATCATCGAAAGCAAAGTGGAAAATAGTCTACGGACACCATATTTTGTGGTCAATTGGCGGCACTAAATATGACGAAGGACACGTGTTAAGACGGCTGATTTTACCTGAGTTATGTCAGTATGCAGACGCCTATATTGCAGGACATGAACATGACCTTGAACTACTTACGGATGATTGTTCTCGCGTTTTGCCGGGGAATAATAAGCCCAAACTGCCTTTAATTATTAGCGGAGCTGCGTCAAAAATGCGTGGAACTCACTCACCGTTTGCACAGCAACAAGAAAATCGTTACCCAGAGTATGATCTTATTTGGGCGAAAAGCTTCATTTGGGGCTTTGCGCATATTGAACTTGATAACCGCAGTGATCGCCTGAATGTCAGCTTCTATACCACACCGAAAGATAAATCAGGCTCGTTGCAGCCAGAAGCGAGTTTTTCTTTTAAGCATCGTAGTGACTAAGTAACAGATTTATTTTTAAAATAGGCTTATTAATTTAAAGTTTAATATATTTTAAGTGGTTGAGTTAATTGGTGTGTTTGTAGTTTGTTTTTGAACTGGATTAAATGGTGTGATTGGATACTATTATATTAATATGTTGATTTTTTCTTTGCTCTTTTTTTTCTTGTTGCTATTATCCTACGTGATTTTTGTTAATAAGGAAATGTTATGAAATTAATCAATAGTACGGTGTTAGCTTTTTCTTTGGTGTCTCTATCATCAATTGCTAATGAAGAAGCTTATCAAGTGAATCAAAGCCACTATTATCTAGGAGGAGTAGTAAAACATGCTCTGGCAAGTAGCCGAGCCTGTATTCATCCAAATGGTGGAAATATAAAGTTTAAGACTCAAAATGGTACTAATGTAGTGGTACATGGAGATTCATGCAATAGTATTGAAAGTCGAGTTTCTTGGTTTTATACATCCGAAAGACAAATTCGTTGGATGGGAGATAATGAGTCTGACTCATATAGAGCAGAGCGCACAGGTTTGTGTTGGGAACCCAAATTTCACACCAATAGCTATGGTGGTGTTAATAATAATACAGAGGTAGTTCTGCGACCATGCGATCCAAATAATCCATGGCAAAAATGGTCATTAGAGCGGTATGGATATGGTTCACCCGCTCAAATAAAAAATGATATGGCATACTCTTGTGTTCATATTAGTAAAGGTGGGTTTAATCCTAGAAATAATGACTCTTTAGTTATGTTCAATGAATGTAATATGGAATCTCGTTATATGTGGCATATCAGGTAATGGCTTTATTATAGAAAGTATTTTCTACTGAAAATTATCGAGTAGCCAAGAAATGATATCTAAGTCTGGGGAAAACTAAAAGTTCCCCAGCAACTTTTTAAATATCTTCTATAGATTTTTGTATTTAAACCCCTTGACCTCAATAGGAAATATGTGTGTGCAATATACTTGGTTAGGGCTCCAAATTTTATGCATTTTTAGGTCTGCGAAAAAACTCCATTAGTAACCAAATTAAGCCTCCTTCAGATACTGCTCTCTTTTATTGATAAAGGAAGCCACTTCGTAATAAATAGATTTAATATAAACTAATTAGCAATTAGGCGTTAAGTTCAATTTGCTTGAATAGTATCGACATACATCATTTAGGTACAAGATTGAATGTGATTTTTATGTAAACTACGCCGCGTGACAACCACTAGTATAGGAATAAGGAAATGAGATTAACAAGTTTAACTTTGGCTGTTATTGCGACTTTAGGCGTGACTTTGCCAAATAGTGCGAATGCGGAAGGGTTTATCAATTCTCCGGTACGTGTAGCGATTGACCGATTAGGTGTACCATGGGTACAAAAAGATGACTCGTTCGGATTGTGGAGAGAGAAAAAACTTCCCCATGGACAAAAAGCGATCGCGGCTTCAGGTGGGTACTTTCACTATCATTTTGGTACATCGCCCGATGACAAAGGTTATGCATTTTATGAAGGGGCAACATTTGCTATTTCAGAAAACGGCAACGCGTTTAGATACCAAAACTATGATTGGCAGTCAGTGACTGGCTGCTGGGGGGCAACAGACGTCAGTTCGTTCACCGTTGACCATGTATATTGTGTAAATGGTGATGGAAGCCTTAAAAAGTTTAACGACAAGAGCGGCAGCTTTGAAGGCTATTTCCGTATTGATAATGAAGTGATCACTAAAATTGACGTTGCACTAGGTGGCGTGATTTGGGCAATCACAGAAAGTGACAAGTTGTTTAAGTACGATGGAGTTAAATGGACACAGCAAAAAGTGGCTTGTGGCAACTTGTGCTCTTTGGTAGACGTTGCTGTTGGTGGTGGCCAAGTTTACGTTGTTGCCAGTGTTTATGGAAGCAATGATGGCCCTCAAAGTGTGTATACCTTGAACAATGGTGAGCTTGCAAAATTCGGCTCTTTCTACAATATCGACGTCGATAGAGAAGGGGTAATTTGGGCTATTTCAAACTATACACGCACGCTGTTTTATAAGCGCCCTGGCATGACACAGTTTGTTGAAGATCCACAAATGAGTTTTAAAGTATCTAACAATATTGGTAGTTAATTGCTCCATATATAGCTCAACAAAAGGGTGACCTAAGTACAGTCACCTTTTTTAATTTAGGGTGCTATCAAGCCCAGATGAGCCAATTGAGACAGTCACCAAAAAGAGCAGTTGGTGTTTGTTCATATCAGCTTCACCTCCCTAATATATCGTTAGTCGACTTTCAAACGTTTTTATTATGTAAAAATCACATACAATATACAGGATGTAACACATGACCAGAGCTTGGCATAAAGCCATACTTTTTACAGGCGCGTCACTAATTTTTTCGGGCAATGCCCAAACTCTTAATGTATCAACTGAAAATAAGACGCCGCAGCAAATAGCGAGCAGTGAGCAAACATTTAGCTATGAATTTAAATTGGAAATCGGTGACCGGGTATCCTATGACGTAACAGCTACGCTGGTTGAAGGTGAACCGGGCGAAGTAATCTATTACGATGCTTATAGTCAACCAACTTATAAAATCGTGCTCATAGGCAATATTGAAAAGTCTGAAAAGTTGGGAATAATTGGAACCGTTAAACACTCAATCCAAAAATATGCCCACGGGCAATGGACAGAGTTACTTGCCCCGGAGATGACATATCGCAATAAAAAACGAGGCGCCTTAGAAGTATATAATGACGATATGCTCAGAATATCGCTATCAGGTATTGTTGATGCTGAAAATCTATAATTCTAGACATAAATATTAGTAATTTGAACCACAGAGAGTAGACGTTAGTATCATTGAAACCCACTATGCTAGCTTTACTTTCGTGCCGTTTACACGTGTTACAATGTTTACTATTCATAACAATATTATTGAGCTGCTTTGCATTCTTATACGATATGTAATGTGAGTATTTGTTATCTTACTTTTCTTAACTAGGTTTAGGTCATTGACCTGCGTTTATGGCTTTTATGAAAAATTTATGATGCGTTGTAACCAAGTGTTTTAAAAGATAAAATATACACTAACTTGAACAGTGTCTTGCAGAGCCAATGAGCTTTTCAGGATATAACGCTATGTAAGTACTCGGATACAAGATTAATGAAAAAAGCAATTTTTACGCTCGCCATCGGCGACAACCCAATGTATCAGGCTGCCTTGAAGAGCTTCGAACTCTACGCTGATAGAGTCGGTGCAGATTTGATCGTATCAAAAAGCTTACATTACAAAATTGACATTGCTGAACCTGCATATCACGCATCGCCAGCTTGGACAGAAAAGCTGCGTATTGGAGAGTTGCTAAAAGAGTACGATAGGGTGCTTTACCTTGACTCAGACGTGTTAATTAAGCCGAATGCAAAAGACTTATTTGATCTATACCCAGATCGTGATACGACTTATTGGCTTAACGAGGGGGCATTAAAAAATCGCGAATCAGATATTAAGCTAGTGACTGATGTACTCGGAAATGTATCTTGGCCACGTACTGAAGAGGGAGCGGTATATTACAACGCCGGCGTCATTCTCGCTTCAAAGGAGTCTGGCTTATTTTCAAAAACTAGTTTGGAAGACCTACAAAAACTGTGCAATAAGATATCCTTTTACGAACAAAGCTATTTCAACTATTGCATACATAAGCATGGACTAAAGCACCAAAGCATCGACAAAGCATTTAATCGAATGGATATGTTTGGCAAAGAAAACTATCTAGAAGCAGATTTTATTCATTATGCTGGTAAGGGATACGCTAAAACCAGTAGGCGTCGCGATGTGCAATTTTTAAAGGATTTTTCAGAGATTTATAAAGATATTATACCAAGCAACGAAATCAACGAGCTCAAAGATGATGCTTGGCAAGCCTACTTAAAGGTGATCTACAAAAAATATCCACTGCCTAACTTTTTAATAAAGCTGTTTAGTGAGCGTTTTGTACCGAGGTAAATAGCTCTATAACTGAAATTGATAGGTGAGAAAGAGTAGGTACTCTGTTGTTGTACTGTCATGCATAGCTCACCTTTTGATGGTACTCCAACAAATACTGGCAGATCACCTCATAGCGATACCTTTAAAAACATGGGTAATCATGGCTCAGAAATAGCGCGGCTAGCGAGGATCGGCTTTTTAAAACCTCATGTATCTGTTTGAGAAGGATTACATTTAATAAGCATCTTTATCAAATCATTGTTTCCAACTTTGCAAATGTCTTTGCAAAAGCACCGCAAGCACTTCCAGATAACGCAATTATTCATCTGTTAGTATGGTTACAGGTTTTGTGTTTCTGCTTACTATCGTACTTTTACTTAAATCTAAAAAGGCATTACGATGCTTGTCATACACTGTATTGATAAGTGCTTCTAACGCATTTAATTGTCGAGGCGATTGAAAGCGAGTGAGGTGGCTGGACTATATACGCCCCTTCACAGTCGGCCATATAGAGCGCACCTTATTGATAGCAAATAAGTCAATTTAGGCTTTACTGACATTGGCAGTCAGTATCAATGCAGAGGTGTGCGCTGAGCGAGTTCTCAAAGCCTGTAATTTACATAAAAAGAGTATGGAAAGTATGAATCTATCGAGAAGGGAAGTGTGGTAAGAAGCTAGAGTAGTGCAGTAAAGAGAGACTATTACTGCACTGATTCTAAACAGACTAAGAAGTCTTCTTTTGACGGCTGACTAAACAATATGAGCCGTCTTTGGTACTGGTCATATAGCCAACAAAGTTTTCATCTCTTTTATGAGAAAAAACATGTGTATGGTCGTTTAATTTGCCTTTAAATAGCCACTTCTTGAATACTTCCTCACGTACCACAATACATGGGTTTTTAACAGCAAAGCTCTCTTTATAAGTAACTTCACAGTGTTGATCACTGTGAGACATAGAAAAAGTGATATGGCTTTGTCTATCTTTATATTCAAGTACACCCGTAACCAACAAGGTTTCAAACTCATTTTTGTTGGTTTGATTTGAAACGAGTAGGCGATGTTTCTTTGAACCAATAACGTCCTCTGCCATGGTTTTTAATTCACTGTGGCAGTTCTTGACATTATATTTTTCGATGATCGTTTCAATCGAGTTTTTTGCGACAACCTGAGTGCTTGTTAGCAATAGGGCCGCTATGAATAACTTGTGCTTCATAGTAGCTCCTTAATTTGTGCTGCAAGCTCATTTGGCGTTGTTGTATGACTCATTGCGGTGATTAAATCGCCTTCTTTATTGATGATATAAAATCTTGAAGCATGTGCTACAGAGTACTCCATAAACGACTCTTCAAGGTTTTGGTCATCATAATAAACGCCATATAATCCACCAACTTCTTTGGTTTGTTCAGCGCTGCCAGTTAAACCGGTAATACGCTCGTGAAAGTAGTCGGTATATTCCTTTAAATCTTCTACTGTATCACGCGCAGGGTCTACTGTGACAAGTAAGCCCTGCACCTGATCAAGCCCTTGTTTCTCAAGACGCATGAATGCATTTGTCATTACCGCGAGTGAGTTAGGGCATACCTCTGCACAAGATAAGTAGCCGAAGTACATAACGACAACTTGGCCTTGATAGTCAGAGAGTGAAACAGGACCGGCATAGCTTTGCAGCGTAAAATCGCCACCTAATTCATCGAAAGATTTTCTCGTTTCATTAAAGTCTTTAGTGGTCGTAGCTAAATAAAACCAAATTAGTCCAATAATACCAAGAAAAGACAAAATCCAATGTAAGTGAGCGGGCTTAAACTGCTTCATAACTCTACCTTGCTGTCACATATGAGGTTGGGTCAATGTGAGCAAAATCAACAGACATCAAGACGCTCATAGAGGTAATGGCTACGAGTGATAGAATAAACACGCGTTTAGCCCAAGTATGATTGTCCATGCGATGGAAGTCGAAAATAGTGCTCAATAGCCAGACCAATCCAATAATAAACGTAAGAGATGCGAAAATGGCACCAACGTAGTTTAATGTGAATAGTGAAAGTGCAAGTACAGTAAAGGCAACAATGAAGCCAATCATGTGTTTTCTAGCAACTTCAACACCACTGACGATTGGTAATACTGGAATATTAGCATCTTTGTAGTCTTTGAATCGGTAAATAGCAATTGCATAAGAATGCGGGATTTGCCAAATACAGAAGATCGCCAAGATTACAACGGCACCAATATCAAATTGACCATTAACGGCACAGTACCCCATTACAGGAGGACAAGCGCCTGAAATACTGCCAACAAAAGTACCGTATATCGATTTTCTCTTATAGTAGAGCGTATATAGACCTACGTATACAACGAAGCCAAGTACGCCAAAATAAAAGCTCATCATAGATGCATACAGTGCTAATGAGGCGAAACCTACGCAACCCAAAAGGGTTGCATAGGCCAAAGCTTTGGTTACCGAAATAGACTCTAAGAGTGGCTTTCGGTACTTTGTGCGTGACATCAACTGGTCGATGTCACGGTCAATCACATTATTAAAAACGCAACCAGAGGCGATGATACACACCGTACCCACTATCATTGCTGTAAACGTAACGAAATCAATATTACCTTTGGCTGCGAGCACGTAGCCCGCAACCGCAGTGATTAAGTTACCAAAGATAATGCCTGGTTTTGTAATTAACAGGTAACTTCTTAACATTTTAATGTCCCATGAGCATGTTGTGATTTAGGTGCTCCATAATCCAAATGGAGCCAATCACAACTATGGCCACTGTCAACACAATAAACGCGGCTGAAGTAGTGTTCCATATTTGCTCAGAAGATGAGTTCATGTGTAAGAAAAATACAAGTTGTACAAATAGCTGTGCAATTGCTGTAACTAAGATGACACCAAGCGTTAACGCTGGAGATGCCAAATCATACATTACAACTAAAAACGGAATAGCAGTTAGTACAAGAGATAGAAGTAAACCTATCGTGTACTCTTTAACGCTACCGTGAGCTGCACCGCCAGTGCCATGTTCGTTATTAGTGTGGCCCATTACATCACTCCTACTAAGTACACAACGCTAAATACACAGATCCAGATGATGTCTAGGAAGTGCCAGAATAAACTTAGGCAAGAAAGTCTTACTAGGTTGTCTTCTGTAAATCCGTCACGTTTGAAGTGAACGAATAGAACAAGCATCCAGATGATACCACCAAATACGTGCAGACCGTGCGTAGCTACTAGTGCATAAAATGCAGACCAATAACCACTTGTCTGAGGTGTTGCACCAAGCGTACTGAAGTGCCAGAACTCATACAGTTCTAAGCCAAGGAAACCAAGGCCAAGTAGTAATGTGATGACCAACCAAGTGATCATGCCTTTCATCTTGCGCTGGTTGGCTTGAAGCATTGCCATACCAAACGTGAAACTACTGAATAGTAGGAACGCAGTACCAACTGCAACTAGATTAAGGTCAAATAACTCTTTTGGTGTTGGGCCGCCAGCGAAGCCGCCACTTAGTACTGCATATGTTGCAAACAATGTTGCGAACAAAATACAGTCACTCATGATGTATATCCAGAATCCGAATATAGTATCACCACCGGTATCATGATGATCATGATCATCGTGGTGATCATGAACGTCGTTTGCGATTACGTGATCGTTTGACATAGTTTAAAACTTTCCTCTACTTGCCATTGTTAGCTGCGTGTTCTGCAACAGCTGCCAAGTGCTTTGACTCGATTTCTTCAACTTGGTCGACTTGTACGTAGTAGTCTTTGTTGCGATCAAATGAATACGCAATCCAAGAAGCTACGATACCGACGAAGCTAGCTATAACCATCCACCAGATGTGCCATACGAAACCGAAACCTAAAGTTAGTGAGAATGCACTGATCACAAAGCCAGCCCATGTGTTTGATGGCATGTGGATCTTTGAGTACTTCTCAGGCTTTTGGTAAGCAATACCATGCTCTTTCTTGTAATGATGCTCATCACGGTCATGGATCTTAGGTAGCTTAGCGAAGTTGTAGAACGGAGGAGGTGACGAAGTCGCCCACTCAAGCGTACGGCCATTCCAAGGATCGCCTGTAACGTCCATATTTTGCTTACGGTTCTTGAAGCTGATGAAGCCCATGTAGAACTGAACAGCGATACCAGCTGCTACGATAAATGCACCAACCATTGCAACGATTAGCAACGGAGTCCACTCTGGGTTGTCGTAGTAGTTAAGACGACGAGTCATACCGTTGAAACCAAGGATGTATAGCGGCATGAACGCAACGAAGAAACCGATTGTCCAAAGCGCACAAGAAAGCTTGTTAAGTTTCTCATCAAGCATCCAACCAGTCGCTTTAGGCCACCAGTAAGTAAGACCTGCGAAGTAACCAAATACTGCACCACCAATGATTACGTTGTGGAAGTGTGCAATTAGGAACAAGCTGTTGTGAAGTACGAAGTCAGCTGCTGGAACAGCTAGCATTACACCTGTCATACCACCAATGGTGAAGGTGAATAGGAAGCTACATGTCCACCACATTGATGCTGTGAACTCAACACGGCCTTTATACATAGTAAATAGCCAGTTGAAGATCTTAACTCCGGTTGGGACGGCTATGATCATGGTGGCGATACCGAAGAAGGCATTTACACTTGAACCTGCACCCATGGTGAAGAAGTGGTGTAGCCATACAACCATTGCTAGAACCATGATAACCGCTGTTGCCCATACAAGAGATGTATAACCAAACAAACGCTTACGAGAGAATGTCGCTGCAACCTCAGAGAAGATACCGAACGCAGGTAGAATTAGAATGTAAACTTCTGGGTGACCCCATGCCCAAATGAGGTTTACGTACATCATTTGGTTACCACCAAGGTCATTAGTGAAGAAGTTTGTACCTAGGTATCTATCAAGCGTTAGTAGCGTGATAGTTACTGTTAGAATAGGGAACGAAAGAATGATTAGTACGTTTGCACATAGAGAAGTCCATGTGAATACTGGCATTTGCATAAGCTTCATGCCTGGCGCACGCATTCTTATGATAGTAACGAAGAAGTTAACACCAGTTAGTAGGGTACCGATACCAGAGATCTGAAGTGCCCAGAGCCAATAGTCGACCCCGACCCAGGGACTGTATTCAATACCTGAAAGCGGTGGATATGCTAACCAACCAGTCGCTGCGAATTCACCAAGGAATAGTGAAATATTAACTAGTAGTGCACCAACTACGAACAACCAGAAGCTCAGAGAGTTCAGGAATGGGAAGGCAACGTCACGCGCGCCAATTTGCAGTGGTACAACGATGTTCATCAAGCCAACAACCAAAGGCATGGCTACGAAGAAAATCATAATTACACCGTGAGCAGTAAAGATCTGGTCATAGTGTTCAGGAGGGAGATAACCCGCACCCACGCTATCGGCGGTTGCCAATGCTTGGTGAGTACGCATCATAATTGCATCCGCGAAACCGCGGACCAACATCACAATCGCTGCGATGACATACATGATACCAATTTTTTTATGGTCTACAGATGTGAACCATTCTTCCCAAAGGTATCTCCACTTACCCATTTTAGTGATAAGTGCGAATAGGAATAAACCGCCAAGTATTGCACAGATCATTACTGGCAGAATTACAGGGTCATGAACAGGAATAGAATCCCAGGTCAGTTTACCCGTGAGCGGATCCGGATCTGTGATTATGGTAGCTTTACTTGCCATTTTGAACCCCAGTGTATTTCTCTATGGTTTTCTTAAAGTGCAGAGGGTCAACATCCGAGTAGTAAACTACCGGATTGTCTTTTGATTTCTCGCTAAGCGCTTTGTAAGTAGGTTCGTCTAGTACATGCTCTGAAGCTTTAACTTTGTTAACCCAAGCATCGAAGCCTGCTTGATCTACAGAGTGTGTTTTGAACTTCATACCTGAGAAACCAAAACCGCTGTAGTTTGCAGACATGCCTCTGAATGTACCTTCTTCAGATGCCATCAGGTTAAGTCTATTTTCCATACCAGCCATCGCGTAAATCTGGCTTCCCAATCTTGGAATAAAGAATGAGTTCATCACAGTGTCTGACGTGATTAAAAACTCAACCGGTGTATTCACTGGGATTGAAATTTCGTTGACGGTTGCGATCTGCTGCTCTGGATAGATAAATAGCCATTTCCAGTCCATCGCAACAACTTGAATAGTCAATGTGTCTTCGTCTTTACCTAGCGGCTTACGCGGGTCTAGGTCGTGAGACGTGACATATGTGAAATATGCAAGTGCAGCAATGATCAAACAAGGCACAATCCAAACAACAAGTTCGATTTTTGTTGAGTGTTCCCACGACGGCTTGTACTCAGCGTTTTTATTGCTAGTACGATACTTGTACGGGAAGTAAATAGACATAAATAATACAGGGATTATTACAATAAGTAATAAAGCCACAGAGATTATAATCAGGTCTTTCGCCTGTTCACCAATTGGCCCCGCAGGGTCAAAAAGAGCAAGCTCACAACCTGTTAGAAGAAACGCCATCGTAAAAACCATTACGAGTGACAAGGACTTTTTCAGCATATTCAACCTACTTGATATCGCGGGTAATTACCCCATTACCTGCCTGAATAAATTAACGAGATTAATGCAATTGAGAACTGTTTCCATTTACACCCCTCTCGGAGGGGAATGTTATAGGGAATACAGCCAAAATTCAAGGATGTCTTGAGCTAGATCAATACGTACGAATTGCAAATTTAGATGTTTTTTGAGCAATTTATGTCTAGACTTCGTAATGACACCGTCAAAAATAATTCTGGAGCGTGCGATATGAAGAGATTATTTTATTCCACTGATAGCCTAGACGACGCAGAAATGATTTCGAATGAGGTACATGAACTGGGTATCGATGATCACCATTTTTACGTACTATCGCGGGATGAAAATGGTATTGAAACCCATCATTTACATGGCTCAACTCAAATAGAAAAAACCCAAATCTTGTCAGCTAGAAAGCGAGCGTTCTTACTTGCTGGCATCACCGCGTTGGCCCTGATCACATTTATGTATTTTTTTACCGACTGGACAAATAAATTTTTATTACAAGCACTGGCCGCAAGCATCATAGGTGGTTTTGTCGTCATGCTAATTGTTAGGCTTGCTGGTAAGTCATTCGATGAATATTTCCAAATCTTAGTCAATGAGCACCTCGATGCAGGCGATGTTATCATAATTATCGATGTCAAAAAGTCACAAACACATATTGTAGAGACCCAGTTAGAAGGGCACCCTAAAGCCCAATTTATTGCTGATAGTTCAAATTTGTCGTCACCCATTCCAGATTAAAACGAGAAAGTTTGGTGCAAATAGTGGTGATAAACTTTGGAGAATGAAAAAGTTATCACCACTCGTAGCATCAAATCGTGATTGCAGCTTTATGCTGCCGAGCTTATTCCCTTGTCAGAGGGGTCTTCATTGACCTCTTTTATTTTCGGCAGTGGGTTCCTAGAGCCTACCGCTTCTTCAATGGAGTTAAAGCCATCCGCCTTTAGCAGTTTAACAAGACCTCGATTGATTTCGCTGATATTTTGTGGACCGTCAAATATTAAAGTCGAAATCATGTGCAATATGCTTGCACCTGAGGTGATCTTTTCGTACGCATCTTTTGCCGTGAATACACCCCCAACACCTATAATAGTCAATTCTCCACGTGTTCTTCGATAAACATGCCTGATCACATTTGTGGAGATCCTCTGAAGTGGTAAACCGCTCATCGCGCCTTTATGGAAAGGTAGTTCGTCTTTTACGTACTCTTGATTAAATTTAGGTTTTGCAAGGTTTGTCAAAACTACACCATCCATTTTGTGCTCAACACAGGCGTCTACAATGATATTAATTTCTTCAAGAGTCATATCTGCCGCTAGTTTTACATAAATAGGTCTACCTTCGACCCTGTGCTCGTTTACTGCAATTAGTAATGCATCTAAATTGGCTTTGTCGACAAATGGTTCGCCATCTTGGGTATTAGGGCAGCTGATATTAATCGTGTAGTAATCCCCAATATCTTTAAAGAGCTTCATTGTTTTGGTGTAGTCATCGATTGAGTCATTAAGGTCAAACTCTGGGGTAATATTTGATTTCGCGGCGTTAATACCTACTTTTAATTTGCCAAAGTTGACGCCTTGTAATCGAGATGAAATTTTTTCAGCACCTTGGTTATTTAGTCCGTACCACACTAAGATTGATTTTGATTTAACCATTCTAAACAGACGTTTACCCGGGTTTCCAGGACAAACTTCACCAGTGAACGACCCAAGTTCTGCCAAGCCAAAGCCAATCGATGGGTAAATTTTGGTTAATTCGCCATCTTTGTCAAAGCCTGCAGATAAACCTAATGGGTTTCTATATTTGATACCGTCAACTTCAATATTCAGACTGCGGTGTCCATAGTTGAAGAAAAGCGAGGTGAACCAGCGAGTTAGAAAGTTTGAGCCCAATATAACGCCTACACGTTTGAACATGTAGTGCGCGTCTTCTGGGTCCATCAGGAAGATCAGCGGACGAACCGCTCTGTACAGTAGCTTTAGCACAAAGTTACGAATGCCGATGATAAGGCGCATTTTCAACCTCCAAATTTGTCATCGATTGTTGTTGTTGGGTGCTTTCACAAGCACATCTGGTAACTCATGCTTTTTAGCTTATGATCTTTAAATAATAATAGCAATAAGAATTATTATCATTTAAAGTATGGTAATGAATTTATGGAGGTGCTAATGAAAAAGCTGATGTTAAAACTCTTGGGTACGCAAGTTGCCAAGCCGATAACACGAAACATAGTGGAGCCTATTTGGCAAAGTACAGGGGAAGTGTTTTATTTATTGAATACTTTGCAGTTGAGGTATGAGTCTCGCTACGGCACTGTGTCTGTTGAATCGTTTAACATAAATGCTTTTACTCATGGTGCCACAGATCCGCTCCAGAAGCTTGTTAGGGAGTTTGGTAAGGAGTTTACTGTATCCGTCTGTGCTGTGGCTTGGGAGCGCTACGGCAATCAAACACGAGTCAAAGCGATAGACAACGCGGCTGTTTTTAGGTTTAACCAAGCACTAGACTCGCCAACGCAAGTACTTTTTCAACATCAGTTTTGCTTAGCAGATGAAATAAATAGAAGTGATGTAAATATATCTAGAAGTGTCGGAGTATTTAAATACTATAACATTCAAATTAATGAGTTTATTAATCAATTAATGGAAGCAAATAAACGCATCAATCATGATAAAGTCAAACGCCATGGTATCACTGGTGAAAACTTCCATAAAGATATCTTTGGCAGGTTGTCGATGGCGTAAAGGTGAGTGTTAGAGGAGTGGGCAGAGTAGAAGCCACTCCTCAATGGGTTATTGGTCGTCGTATGTGGCAACCTCTTGTTCTATTACAACAAGTTCAACCCCCGCCATTGCAAACATATCTCTTGTTTCTTGGGCTGCATGATATCGTTTTTTAGCAACAACTTTTGAAATGCCACAACTGATTATCAGCATTGCACAAACACGACATGGCTCCATTGTGCAGTACAATGTAGCACCGTCTAAAGGTACACCATACCTTGCGGCCTGACATATAGCATTTTGTTCTGCATGGATGGTCCGTACACAGTGTTGCCGTGTGGTTCCATCACTATCAGTCACCTGCTTCATTAAATGGCCAACATCATCACAGTGTGGTAAACCAGAGGGAGAGCCCACGTAACCTGTTGATATTATTCTTTTATCTTTAACTATAATACAGCCTGATTTGCCCCGATCACAGGTGGCTCTCTGGCCAACACTGTCAACTAAATCAATGAAGTATTCATCCCAATCTGGTCTCATTGCTTATGCCTTTAATACTACGTTTATAATGATAGTATACGCAGTATTGGCAATAATTCGAAGCCTAACTTTGATATCAAACAAAGAACCAATATACTTTAATGTTGTTAAACTTACAGTAAATGTGGGAGTGCTGTTTTTTTGTGCCTTATTAATTATTATAAGTCTTTTTAAAAAGTATTTTATTATGACTTTTTAGTTATTAAATAGGGCGTTACTCTTGAATAATAAACCCTTGGTTCTTGCGGCATCGTCAAGTTTTATAGCTGCGTTACTTCATATCGGTTGTATTATATTTGGCGCACCTTGGTATCGCTTTTTGGGTGCTGGAGAGCATGGCCGAAGCGGGCAGAGTTGAGCCAGTAGTAATGACGTCATTTATTGCTGGTGTGCTTTTTATATGGGGAATTTTTGCATTGTCAGGAGCGGGTGTTACCCGTCGCTTACCACTTTTAAAGACAGTCATATTTTTGGTTGCAATTATGCTTATCGGTCGCGGTATTGCATTCCCTGTAATCATGCCTATATTTCCAAGTAACTCATTGACATTTTGGCTTGTTAGTTCAGCACTATGTTTACTTATGGGGGTGAGCTACGCATAGGGTGGGTGGATCCTTCAAAAACAACCAGTAAAAAGCTAGGTTTATATTTGTCAATGTATGAAAAGGTTCATTTACCCTTTAATTATCTCCTACCTTCCGCGTGTATCCACAATTACCGCCTATATTGAGATTTGGCACTAAACTTGATGCTTCGTTGTGCTGGCTTTACTGGCCAGCGTAAAGCTGTATTTAAACAGGTTTTTAAATGGGGTTTGACCTACAACCTGTGTGAATCTTACCAAAACGGTGCAGCACGCACTAAAAGGGGGCAATAATGAACTATTATGAAGTTAATTTCGATGGACTCGTGGGGCCTACACACAACTATGCAGGTCTTTCGTATGGAAATGTTGCTTCAAAAGCGAACGCAAAAAAATTTTCAAATCCGAAGCAAGCTGCTTTGCAAGGGTTGGGCAAGATGTTTGCACTATCACAACTTGGACTGCATCAAGGGGTGCTAGCACCAAATGCACGGCCTGACCTAAAGACTTTGCGCTCTCTAGGATTTGCAGGAAGTGATAAGCAAGTCATTGTAAAAGCCGCTCAAGTAGAGCCGCAATTGTTGAAAGCCTGTTATTCGGCGTCTTCTATGTGGACAGCCAATGCTGCGACGATCTCCCCAAGTTGCGATACACAAGACAATAAAGTGCATTTTACACCAGCAAACCTTAGCAATAAGCTGCACCGAGCCATTGAAGCTGATACGACGGCGCGCATTCTACAGTCAGTGTTCCACGATGAGGCTTTTTTTGTTCACCACAGTCCATTACCTCAGCACCCTCTTTTTGGTGACGAGGGGGCGGCAAACCATACTAGACTGGCAGACTCATACAACCACGCCGGCTTAGCTGTGTTTGTGTATGGTCAAGATAATCGTAGTGAAGTCCGGCCCACTAAATTTCCAGCAAGGCAAACTCGTCAAGCCAGCGAAGCTGTCGCGCGCAGTCACATGTTAAACCCAGATAATTGCCTTTTTATTCAGCAAAATCCAAACGTGATAGATCAAGGAGTATTTCATAACGATGTGATAGCAATAGGAAATGAAAACGTTTTCTTGTTTCATGAACAAGCTTTTTATGAGCAACAAGCTGCCGTTAAACACATTCGAGATGCGTATAAGGGAAGTCGCCCATTGCACTTAATTGAAGTATCTGAGGCTGATGTTAGCGTGGAAGACGCTGTTCAAAGTTACATCTTTAATAGTCAGTTAGTTAGCTTACCAAATGGTGGAATGGCCATAATTGCACCAAGCGAATGTCAAAAGGTTGATAGTGTAGAGTCATACTTGAGCGCACTAAAGCAAGCGAGCACCCCAATCAATGAAGTCATTTATTTGGACGTCAAACAAAGCATGCAAAATGGCGGGGGCCCTGCATGTTTGCGGTTGAGGGTAGTTTTGTCTGAGCAGGAACTTAAAGCAAGCAACCAGTCTTGCTTGCTAGATGAAACCCTGTATCACACACTCTGTCTATGGGTTGAGAAACATTACAGAGACCAATTATCTGAGTATGACTTGGCAGATCCTCAATTACTTACAGAAAGCTACACTGCTTTAGACGAACTCAGCCAAATTTTAGCTCTGGGCTCTGTTTATGATTTTCAAAGAGTTTAGTGCTTAACTGAAGGAGACAGCGCACATACGGTGCGCTCAACTATATTGTTTATAAAAATCGGATAAAACCTGATAATTATAAAGACTGAATAACTACACTGATGTTATTATGGGCAAGTTATAGCTTTCGAAAAGAACTCTAAAAGTTTGCAGCTGTACTGGGCTAAACGCTAAGTACGACCATTCTAATAAAAAAGTAGTTATTCATTATGTACGATTCACTTCTAATGACTTTGCAAAGTTTAAGCTTTGTTGGCTTATTACTGGTTATGATGTTTTTAGCCAAATGGTTATATAACTTCACAACACCTTACGATACCTTTCATGAAATATTGATTAAGAAAAATAGTGCGCTTGCGACATCAGTCGCTGGCTATATTGTCGCCGTTGCTATTATATTTTGCGCTGTGTTAATGGGCCCAAGTGCTGGATTGGTCAATGATTTATTGGCTGTAGCTGGTTACTGTTTTGTCGGCATGGTAATGCTGCTTATCTCAAGAGTTATCAACGATAAGCTAATTTTGCACGCATTTTGTAATAAAAAGCAGTTAATCGAAAAGCAGAATGTTTCGACGGGTGCTGTACAAGCTGCGAGTTATATTGCCAGTGCGCTTTTAATTGGCGCCTCCTTACATGGGGAAGGTGGGTGGATGTCTGCAATGGTATTTTATGTCTTGGGTCAGATAACCTTGGTTGTGTTCGCGCGCGTATACGATTTGTTGACTGATTATAATTTGATGACGCAATTGGAGTCGGGCAACAATGCCGTAGCGGCAACATTTTCAGCAACATTAGTTGCCTTGGGCATGGTGTTATTGCACGCTTTAGTTGGTGAATTCGAAAACTGGCAGTCAAGTATTACTTTATTTGCTCAAGATGCGGTTATCGGCTTTGTCGTACTCCCGTTGGCTCGTTTGTTCATTGATAAAGTGTTATTCCCATCTGTGTGTATAGATAAGGCAGTTGGTGAAGAGCATAATATGTCAGTGGCCTTGGTCGAAGGTGGTGTCGCTTTATCTGTTGCCAGCGTGATTGTGGTTGTGCTTTAGAATGATGGTAAGTCGCGTTTTAGTTACAACAATATTGGCGATAGTTATTGCAGCCTATTTCAATGCTTACTTCAATGAAAGTGTACGGGAGGTAAGGACCGTTCTTGGCAAGGCTTATAAGTCAAAACCGTATGAGTTCCGCGTTTCTGAAGACGGTGCACTGGTACGCTTCGAAGTCTATGGCATGATGCCTGATAACACCTGGAAGAGTGTTGAGTTTGAGGTTTTTGACCCCAATGAACAGTATTTATTTACATTGAGCAGAGAGCTTTGGACAGAAACAGGCAGGGACTCAGAGGGGTTTTGGAGGGAATCGCAAGGTAACCTTGATTTTGAGATTCGCTTAGCAGAAGCGGGTATTTATAGTGTGGTGTTACATGAAAGCAATGGACCACATAGTTATGCGCCTTCGAAGAAAAAAGATTTCAGGTTTAAGGTCACTGAACTAAGAGGTGATGCGGCGGCGTTTTTGGTTTTACTCTTTATACTTGTCCCTATTGCTTTGTTGTGTGGCGTTATTGTTTTTAAGCATATTGAGATGCATAACAAGTACGGTTCAAGCGAAGACAGTTACGATTTAGACTTTAAGCCTGTTGGGTGGTTATTAGCGTTATATTCAGTGGCCCTTATCTTTGCATATTTTCTTGCCCAAAATGATTCAGACGCCGATATTGATTATCACCGAAAAGCAGCTTATAAAAAGCACTTGGCGGTTGACAGACATATGCGTGAACATAGTTTATCAAGTGCAGGGTATCGCACTCGCAGTGGGGTTGGAGGCAAGTAATGTTGCGCGAAAGCCATATCCTGCTTTTTAGTATTTTCATTGCGGGGCTGTGCTCAATTGTTTATGAGTTACTCATTGCCACAACTGGTTCGTACTTCTTGGGTGACAGCATAACGCAGTTTTCTTTGACCATAGGTGTTTATATGGCATTTATGGGAGTGGGATCTTATCTTTCACGGTTTGTAAAAGATGACAAGCTACTCGCACAGTTCATTGGGTTTGAATTATTACTCGCTCTGTGTGGGGGCTTGAGTGTGCCGCTTTTGTATTTGGCCTATGCGTTAGATATTTCGGTTCAGGCAATGTCCGTTACGCTGACAGCTGTGATTGGTACGCTAATCGGGCTTGAGATCCCACTACTGAGTCGCTTGATGGAAAAGCACTATAGTCTTAAAGCGAATCTCTCTAACGTTTTGTCTATTGATTACTTCGGTGCCTTATTAGCGACCTTATTGTTCCCATTTATATTTCTTCCTTGGTTGGGCATATTCAAAACTTCGCTCATGTTCGGCCTGATCAACTTGTCTATCGCATTGTCATTGTTGTGGTATTTCTCTTCTCAGATACTGGACAAGCCAAAATATCAATTACGAATGGCGCTGATTTTAGTATCGGTCATTTTGATTGGCACTATGGCATCGAGTGCTCGTTTAAATAAAGCTTGGAATGGGCATGTGTTTGACGATCCTGTCGTACATAGTGAGCAAACACAGTATCAACAAATCGTCATGACCAGACATAAAAATGATGTTCGGCTCTACCTCAATGGAGGTCTACAATTTTCCTCGATCGATGAGTACCGATACCATGAAGTATTGGTTCACCCAGCGATGCAGCGCAGGGATAATATTAAAAATGTCCTAGTGCTGGGTGGGGGAGATGGGCTGGCTGTTAGAGAAGTACTCAAGTACGCCGGTGTGGAACATGTAACTTTGGTCGACCTAGATCCAGCGGTTGCACGCCTTGCTCGTGAAAACCACTATTTAAAAGATTTAAATGCCAATGCCCTAAATTCAGAAAAAGTGTCGGTCTGGCATGGTGATGCAATGGTGTTTTTGCAACAAATTAAGCGTAAGTTTGATTTGGTAATCGTTGACCTACCAGATCCTAAAACGGTGAGTTTGGCACGTTTATATTCCTTACAGTTTTATCGCCTTATCGGTAGGGCATTAACTCCAAATGGTATATTCGTGACACAAGCGACGAGCCCGTTTTTTGCCAAAGAAGCTTTTTGGTCCATAAGAAATACCGTTGCAGCCAGTGGTATGAAGGATGTAAAAACTTTTTTTGCTAACGTTCCTTCATTTGGAGAATGGGGGTTTGTGATGGGGTGCCAGTCAAATTGCCAGAAACCATTAAAATTCGAGCATATTTCAACACGTTTTTATCACCATGAGTTGGATAGCGCTATGCAAGTTTTAGCAGGTGATCAAAAAGTCGATAAAGAAGTAGTGAGTACCCTCGACAGGCCTAACGTGTTGTACTTGTATCTTGATGGGTGGCGGTATTGGAACTAATTACGCCCAGAGCCAGCGGCTGATCACCTTGCTTATCTAAGTCAGTTATCGTTTTTCCTTACGAGCCACAAATATTTTGGTTGTGAGCGGCTAAAAATATGTAAATTTTATGATTAAGTAAGCCTGTTTTCTTGCTTTTTATAAAATGTACCTGAAATCACAAGTGAATTTTTAACGTCCTTGATTATACTTTGCTTATCCTATCTAGGCATGTTTTAAGTGTTCTAGTCAGTGGCGAGTCGTAGGTCATGTAAAGTGGTCTTGCTTGAAGTAGATAGTGATGAACATACGATAACCAATAATGGGTGATTAGCTATGTCACTAGTACTTCGATGCGTACGGTATGCTCTTATTATAATGGCCAGTGGAGTAAGTTTATTGAGTTTGGCGCAAAGCGAGATGTCGCAGCCAAGCGATGAGCTAAAAAAAACGCTCACTGAGATCAAATCTAAACTGACAGCAAAAGATTATCAATCTGCCTTTCGACAAGCCGAAGCGGCTATAGATGAATGGGCAGGTGAACCTAATTTTGATTTTTTATATGCGCAAGCTGCTTTGGAACAGGCAAAATATGATGAAGCTATCTTTGCCCTTGAGCGTACGCTTGCAAGCTGGCCTGACCATATTCCCAGTCATTACTTATTGGGTCTGACCTATGCAAAGCAAAATAATTTGGCGCAGGCTAGCAGTGTATTTAAGGGGCTTCAGGGCTCCCAATTAAGCCCTTCGATGCGTTCGCGCGTAGATCAAGCGCTTGAATCAATAGAAAGAAAGTCTCAAAAACTAGAGCAGTCCTTTAGTCACGCAATCGCTTTGGCTTTAGGTCATGACTCTAACGTCAACAGCGGTGCGTTAGATGATCGTATAGTGATTGGCGGTGTGCCATTTTTACTTGATCAAACGAGCCGAAAAACGGCTGATAGCTTTATGCGCTTTAAGTATAACTTCCGCGGCGTTTGGCAGCAGACCCAATACCAAAGCTGGAAGCTAGATGTCGATTACTCGGATCAACGTCATCAAGACACCGACGAGTTTGATAGGTATCAAGGCACTATCCGGTTTGGATACGAACATAAACAAGAAGCACTGACGCTATCAACAGGTGGGCAGTTTGGTGTTTTAACGCTTGATAATAGCACTTATCAGCAAGATATTGGTCTATACGGCTCTGCCCAGTACTTCCTCAGCAACCACTACTTTACTGCGCTTAGTGCTTTTGTATTTTCGCAAAACAATGTTCAAGAACGAAACTTAGACAGCCGTGTTTATACCGTGCAAGGTTCTTTTGGATATTCCTCTGCTGGTTGGTTACTCAGGGCGGATGTCGGTTACACATGGCAGCCAGCTCGATATGACGAAGGCGAACACTATGGACGTGACTATGACTTTGTCTCTGGCTCTATAAGCCACAAAACGAGTGAAAACAGTTTACTTGGTTTCAAGGTGCAATACAGAGATATAGAACACCGTGCTGCACACCCGTTCTTTTTGACCACCAGAAATGAGGAACTGGTCATTCTCAACTTGAATTGGCGATATCAGTGGAGCCAAGCGCTAAGTATTGATTTATCTGCCTCATACTACGACAAACACAGTTCAATTACCTTGTATAGCTATGACAGAACCGAATGGTTCACGGGAGTCCGTTATGAATTCTAACTTTGAGTTAATTGCTAAAAGTAAACTGGCTGCAAGGGTTGCGCTTATAGCTTGTGTATTACCCATATCTGTCTCAGCTGAGCAAGCAGGAAAGACCATAATGTCTCGAGGCGATGTTATAGCCTCAGATAGCAGTACTGAGTCACAGAGGCCATTGAAGCGTCGAAGTCCGGTTTATGATGTCGACGTCGTCAACACTGGAACATCGAGTCAAGCGCAGTTAAGAATGCAAGATGGTGCTTTAATCGCTTTAAAGGCGCAAACCCAATTGAAGATTGACGAGTATACATTGGGAAGTGGTGACGGTGGTTCGGTTGTTATGGAGCTTATATCTGGGGGGCTGCGGACTATCACCGGAGAAATAAAAGGAGACAAAAGCAATTATAAACTAAAAACGCCGGTTGGTAGTATTGGGATCCGCGGCACTCATTATGAAGTAGAATGGAAAAACAACGAGCTATTTTTGGCTGTTTGGGATGGCACGATAGAGTTGGATATGAGCAATGCAACTGGGGGAGAAGGGCCTGTTTTACTTGGAAAGGGTGGGGACTTCTCATTTGCTAAAGTAAGTGAAAGCGGCACTGTAACATCGTTGCTTAAACCACCTTCAGAGCTGTCGTCATTATCATCAACGCCAAGTAAATCAGCACAATCTACAGAAGCGGACGAGCAGGGGAGCACAATTGCTAACGTTGAAATAACCACCGCAGAGCAATCAACACCACTGGTTACAGGTAGCTTCTCACAAATTGTACAGGATGTGTCTCAGAACGAATTTATTAACGAACAAGAGCTGGATAGTATAGGCACGGAGCCATTGGAAGAGTTGATTGAGCAGCGTTCAGGCACTGCGGCTTACTCTGTAATAGATAGGGTTGATGCGACGTCCAGCCTTGGAGCAGTGAGTGCCATTGATATGCAAATGACAGTCAACTTTGACCGCGGAACTGTAGAGCAAGGGGCGCTGTCCTTTCAAGATTCAGGAGGGCAGTGGTTTGCAGCATTTAACGGGCTCATTAACTCGCAGGGTATGACCTTAGGTGTAAACTTTGCCTCACATGGCAATAACTTAGCAAACGGTACGATTCAAAGCCAATTCACACAAGGCCTTGATAAGCTAACCGGTTCGTTTAATTTGCAAGAAATAGAAGACCCCAGCGTATTTGCTCAGGGTGCTTTTATTCTGAGTCAGCCTTAGGAGAGTCGCTATGAACCTAAGTGCATTTATTCGAATATTGACAGCAGTATCGCTGATTTTATTGGTTAGCAGTTGTGGTGGTGGAGATGACAGCAAACCACTTCAACAGAGCGGTAATAACACCATCGTTCAGCCTGATAACCAAACCAACAGTGAGGTGCCTGATAGTTATTCAAACTCCCCAGTGGTCGTCGATTTTTCCTATCAACCAAGATTTAGGCATGCACGATTACTAGAAACCCAAATAGTTGACGAACTGATGATCAATGGAACAGGTGATCTTACTCATCCACAAGGTGAGTTCACTGAACGGGGGAATATTACAGTTTCGGTCGGTAACATCGAAGACCCAGATGGTATTGGCCGTGTTTTATTAGGTTTTGGTGAAAATGCTGAGCAAGTAATTGTGCTGTGTGATGAGAGTTGTGTATCTCCTTTTTCATTTACCCAAACAGGTGTTAATCCATTTAATTTTGGTCAGCAAGCGGGCAGTATTAGCCTACAGGTCTGGGTTGAGGACTTAAATGGTAACTTGAGTGTTGTTGCTATCAAACAAGTCAATTGGCAACCGCGAACCATCGTGGTTGAACCTGTTCAACGCGAAGAGGATGGAACCGTCCAATTAAATTGGCAGGCTTTAGATAGTGCACTTAGATACAACGCATACGTATCAGAGACACCAATTGAAAATCTGAATCAAATCAGAACGCTACCTGAAGGAAATCGCTTTGTCGCGCTGTCAAATACTAGTCAGTCCTTTACTGGGTTAGACCCTAAAAAACATTATTATGCTTTGATCACGGGTATTGATGGTAGTGGCGAAAGTGCATTTAGCGAGTCTATTTTATTACCGGCTACTGAGTTTACTCCGCCAATTGCTAATAATGATACTTTTTCCGGTTTACAGTTTGAGTCAATTTCAGGAAATGTTTTAAGCAACGATCTAGACCTAGGCTTTGGCCCTTTGCTAGTTTCTAGTGAGCTTGTCAGCCCGCCTCAAAACGGAGCTGTAAGCATATCAAGTAACGGCGCTTTTAATTATGTTCCAACAAATAGCTTTTTTGGTACCGACAGTTTTGTCTATCAGGTAGAAAATGCTCAGGGAGCAACCGCACAGGCGACCGTAACGATTAATATTGAGGCTGTTCAAGTCTTCATATTGACACTGAACAATACCTATAAAGTAGAGAAAAATGCTGAACTTTCAGTTTCAAGCAATGGTGTACTAGTAAACGATATACACTTGGGTAATCAGGAATTACAAGTTGAAACACAGCCTGAGCGAGACGTGTCCAACGGCACTTTAGTGCTCAACTCAGATGGTACTTTTGTATATACACCTAATGCTGAGTTTGTTGGAGAAGACTCATTTACTTACAACGTGCGCAGTAATGATGGTGAAGTTCAAACAGCAGAAGTCACTATTATTGTTGAAGAGGAAGTTACTAATCAACCACCTGTGGCCGTCAATGATCTATTTGAAACTAGCGAAGATTTTATTCTGTCAGTTGCGGCACCTGGGGTGTTAGAGAATGATTCTGATGAAGCACTCAGTGGCGTTTCTCTCGGTATTGAAAGTGCAACGAGTAGTGGCACACTGGAGTTAACAGAAGAAGGTGGCTTTAGGTACATTCCAAATGCAAACTTTGCTGGGCAAGATGTCTTTATTTACAGTATTACTGATGAAGCGGGATTAAGTGCCAGTGCTCACGGCGTCATTACGGTCGTTGCTGTGAATGATCCACCAATTGCTAACGATGACTCAGTTGAAGTTGCGCAAGGGCAAGCCGTATCGATAAGTGCTACTAACAACGATGAAGACATTGATGGGCAATTAGATTTAACGACACTTGAAATAATAATGCCACCTATGCATGGCTCCGTATCGGTTAATTCAGGTACAGGGCAATTTGTTTATCAAAGCAATGCGGACTTCAGAGGGGAAGATTATTTCATCTATGTTGTGAGTGATAACGAAGGCGCAAGATCTAACGAGGCATTGGTCAGAATTTTTGTCACAGGTGATAATGTGGCACCTGTTGCTGTGAATGACTCGGCGAGCACATCGCAGGGTTTTCAAGTAGATATTAACGTTTTGGCCAATGACTCAGATCCAGATGGTACGCTGGTGTTTGATTCAATAGAAATCACCACAGCACCGTCTCATGGTCAAGTGAGTAAAAATAGTAGCGATAACGTATTAATTTACGTGCCACAATCCGACTTTTCTGGAACAGATTCATTTCAGTATCGTGTACAAGACAACGAAGGTGCTCTCTCAAACATTGCCTCCGTTACTGTGACTGTGCAAGCGGTAAATCAAAGTCCTATTGCAAATAATGATAGTGCGCAAGTTGAGATTGGCCGTTCAGTCGTCATTGAGGTGTTAAATAATGACTCAGACCCAGACGGAACAATTGAATATAGTTCACTTGAACTTGTGTCTAGCCCCAGCAAAGGTAACGTGACGATAGAGTCAATGGGTAGTATCTTGTATGTTCATACTGGAACGGCAGTGGGTACAGATAGTTTTTCATATCAAGTGAGTGATAATGATGGCTTGCAATCTAATATCGCGATTGTGACTATTACTATTGTAGAACCTGATACCACACCAGTTGCAGTTGCTGATGTTGCAACCCTTGATAAAAATACCTCTGTGATGATAGATGTTCTGAGTAATGATGATGCCAAAGGACAAACTTTAAATCTATCAAGTATTGAGATTGTTAGTGCGGTCCAGCACGGCTCAACTTTCATTGATACATCCACAGGTTCTATTAGTTATATTCCAATGACAAACTTTGTGGGCACTGACAGTTTTACCTATCAAGTTCAAAATACACTAGGTGAAACCTCGAATACAGCAACGGTAACAATAACTGTTGCACCGAGAAATTACCCGCCAACTGTCGCGGCCAATTCGGCAAACATAGAAACGGACGTTGCTGATGGCACTCTTGTGTTACAAGTTATGGCGTCAGACCCTGATGGGGATGATATTAGTTATACCTTGACGGGTACCAATTCAAGCCTATTCTCAATTGCTCAAAATGGTAATGTAACTGTGGCAAATGCGAGTCAAATAAGCAGTAACGGTGAAGCTGTGTACAACTTGACCGTTGAAGTGTGTGATAACATATCACCACCCTTATGTGCGAGTGCTTCAATTACCATCAACGTCAGTGTGGCAGTACAAACCTATGTCGCGAATAAGCTCACTTCATTTGGTACAGATGGCCAGCAGGTTGTTCGTTTAAGGGCCAGCATGGAATACCATGAATATGGGCAAACTATCGTTTTATCTGATGGTAAGTTGTTGACCGTTGGTGGGGTTGGACAGTTTGAAGCGAGTATTAGTAGAAATATTCATCGAGCGGCGGTTAGTAAGCTGAATTCTGATGGATTCTTTGACAGGACTTTTGCAACCAATGGCGTATTCACCAGTCATTTTGGCATCGAAGTTGCCGGGCAACCACAAAATATAGTGGCCAGCGCAGTTGCCATTGACAGTGAAAATAGAATCTATGTTGCAGGTTATGCCGATTTCGGTGCAACCCAAGAGCTTCTATTATTTAGACTCACGGCAGATGGTGCTCATGATACCAGCTATGGCGCAGGCTCTGGATATACACAATTGCCGTTAACATCCAACGCGCGTGTTGAACCGGTGGCAATTTTTGTTGATGATGCACAAGTTGTCACTGTCGTTTCAAATGTGACAGTGAGCACTCAGACGACCATTATGGTTCGCCGTATTGGCAGCACAGGAGAGATAAGTGGATCATTAGATATTGCACCGAACTCATCTCAGTTTGCAAATGGGGCCGTTGGTTTAGGTGGAACCATTTTAGTTTATGGTGAAACAACATCTGAAGCGGGTAACAAAGATGTGTTAATGACGCGCTTCAATGATTCAACATTGAGTTTAGATTCAGCGTTTGGCTCTTCAGGCATGTTACAGTTAGACATTGCGTCGTTATCATTTGACGACCGCGTAAATGATGTTGCTCAACTGTCAGATAATAAGCTCTTGGTTACAGGTGATACCTACTTGCCTGGCGGGACAATAAAATCGACGTTTGTAATGCGACTAGCCAATGACGGTACACTCGACATTACATTCGATACCGACGGTTTTAAAGTATACGACTTAAATGAGCTGCCTTCATCGTCGATTAGTGGGCTCGACTTGAGTAGCTGGCATGCTTCTGGAAAAGGTTTGTTTGCAGATGAAACTCATTACTACATAGGTGTTGGTAGAGGCCAATCAACATCTTCCTATAGCGTTGCGCAAATCTTTAGAACCTCCCATGTCGGTGTCGCTGACTCTGATTGGGTACCGGACTTAGGTGGTCCTACAGCATTTAATTCGTTAGGGTTAAACCCGGGAGGGATGTTACGTACTGCACAGGGGCTTTTAATCCCTGGGGATAAATACAATCTGATCGGCAATAACTTCTTCAGATCATACTGGTTTGGTGAGTTCACTTTAGCGGGAGTACCCAATTCGACATTTGGAAGTAATGGAGTGGCAAACGTCACAGTTGGAGATGCTGATGAGCGCTTTGAGTTTGGCCTCTTATCTCTCTTACAAAGTGATAAGTTTTTCCTAGTAGGGGATGCTAAGACATCTCAAAACAATGATGTGCCATATATCTACAAGTTGGATTCGACAGGTAAAGGTTCAGCAGATTTCGGTAATTTGGGAATATCACAATTATCAACAGGCATTAATGCGATTGCCACAGCATCTGCTCAAGTAATCTCTGGAAATGTCCTTATGGCCTTTAGCGGGGTAACCTCCAACACGGATGCATACATTGCCAGCTTTGCTACTGGTGGCATTCAAGATATGAGCTTTGCAGGTGGTGTAAATCAAGGAATTGTACAAATATCTGCAAGTACATACTCAGGTGAGTCTATTACAATCAAAAGGTTGTATGGGCTTGCTACTGGCGATTTCCTTGCATTTGCAAAAATTTATGATGGCTGCATAAATCAAAGCTACGGCTTTGTGTTCTCAAGCCTAGGTGTATTAACTGGCAATTTTCAATACCCAGTGCCGGGTACGCCTGCCTGTAATACATCGGCAAGAAGCATTGATTTTGTGCATCCTGTGTCGACATTTTTAGTAGGGATAGGGACTGATGAGCAAGTATTCCCAGAACCAAGAGTGATCCTCGCTAAAGCAACAGTAACCGGAGCGCTTGATCCAACCTTTGGCAACATGGGTGTAGCAGAGTTGGATATCGGTTTGACGTCAGGTGAAACAATTGATTTGCAAGGTTCCTTGGTTGATTCAGAGGGGCGGTTTGTCATCTTTGGTACTGCTGGAAGTAAAAACTTTGTTCTGAGAGTAAATGCTAATGGCTCTATAGATAGTAATTTTGGTTCGGCTGGCGTACTGACGTTTGAACAGCTGGGCTCAACTGCTGTGAGTATTAAACAAGGTTGGGTTCAAAGTACAGGGGAGCTTGTGTTATTCCTTCAAGAAACAGGCGGGCTGAATGTGTATATTGCGAGAGTTAAGCTAGCAGATGATGCGGGTACATTCGATGCGACGTTTAACTCTGTGGGTTATCAAAACTTTGCTACCGCCATGACAGGTCAGCTTTCTTCTGCTATTAGTTTGAATAACGGCGATAACTTTGTACTTGTTTTACAACAGGATGAGCCGAAAGTTATTGTGTTGCAAGCTGGTAAAATCGAAATTGCTGATTAGCAGTTAGCGAGGTTTACATAGAATGAGGTTAAAATTCTACGGTGTGCGGGGCTCAATCCCCACACCGGGACCAGATACTGTCGAATATGGTGGAAATACAGTTTGTGTGTCACTGCAAAGCCTAGCTGACACACATATTATATTGGACTCAGGTACTGGGATCCGACTACTAGGTGATGAGTTAATTAAAGATACTAGGGAGATTTACATCTTGCTGAGCCACAATCACTGGGACCATATTCAGGGTTTTCCATTTTTTGTGCCAGCTTATATGCCCAATCGCGATATCACCATTGTACCGGGTGTAACTGAGGCAAATGCACCTGATGCAATTTTACAGCAAATGGGGGGGAGTTATTTCCCTGTCCAGGCTGATGACTTACCTGCAAAAGTGCAAGTTAGTAAACAAGCAAATGATTCTTGGTGGTACAAAGATATCTTAATAGAGCGAAAAGCGATGAATCACCCCGGAGGTGGTAGCGCTTATCGTTTGACCGTTGATGGAATAAAAATAGTTTATGCCATTGATAATGAACTCTATCCGCCCAATGATCCGGTGACCAGCTTTGATCAATGGATTGAGTTTGTACGTGGTGTTGACTATTTAATCCACGATGGGCAGTTTATTCCCAGTGACTATCCTCTGAAAATGGGGTGGGGACATTCTCAAATCAAAGATGCGGTATCACTGGCTGTACAAGGTCAGGTCAAAAACTTAGTGATAATCAGTCATGATCCAGCAAGGACTGATAGGGATCTTGATAAAATTGCCGTTGATATAAAGCAGCAAGGCTATGAGTTTAAAACAATTATTGCCAGAGAAGGGTTAGTAATTAAATGAGCCTAGCTAAACGCTTCAAGCTTTATCGGCTTCAGTGGGCTACCGGTTGCATTATTACTTTTTCTTTTATTCTGCTGCACTTATTTGCCTTGTCACCGGCAGCGCCTTATGGCCAAGTTATGAAGCGGTTTGAGGGGCTAGCCTATGACGTTAGGCTGAAAGAAACGCTGCCTTGGCAGCAGCGGTCGTTTTTACCCATTGTTATCGTTGATATCGATGAGCAAAGCTTAATTGAAGTTGGGCGCTTTCCTTGGAGTAGACACGTTATGGGAAAGTTGCAGGATCAGTTAGTAGCAGCTGGCGCTTCTGTTGTTGCTTATGATGTACTGTTTTCAGAACCAGAATTAAACCCCGCGATTCAGGTGGCGAAGCATTTGGGGAGCAATGAGTTAGACACAATTGATATTTTGCGCTCAGTTGCGCCAGACATAGATGCAGATATCGCATTTTCAAAAACTCTGGATGCAACAGATACAGTACTAGGTATGTTATTTGAGCATCAGCAAGATATCTTGGTTGGCAAGTTGCCCGAACCTATATTTGCAGGTGACATAGCGCCAACGGAATTACCGATCCCTGATTTTGCGGGTCACGTCGCGAATGTCAAAGTATTGCAACAAAATAGCCCCGGTACCGGGTTTATCAACAGTGCGCCAGATGGAGACGGTTTTGTAAGATATTCAATGTTGATGATCAAGCATAAAGAGCATGCTTATCCAGCCCTAGCGCTGGAAGCTGCACGGCTATATACCTTAGCTGACAGTGTTGAAATCATCTCAAAACCTTTTGGTGATGGTCACAGTGTACAGGGGATCAAGCTAGGTACTACGCTTATTCCTACGGACGACTATGGCCGTGTTGCTATCCCCTTCAGAGGCCCTGCTTTTAGCTTTCCCTATATATCCGCTATAGATGTGATTAACGGAGAGATTGACAAAGAATTGTTTGACCAAGCAATTGTTTTTGTTGGTACATCAGCGGTAGGGCATGCAGATTTAAGAACAACTCCTGTCGGGGTGCAATATCCAGGTGTTGAAGTACATGCAAATGTGTTAGAAGGGCTTGTGTTTCCGGAGTTGCTGCCCTCAAGGCCCGATTGGATCGATGGTGCTGTGGTGGTGTTATTGGTTTTTTTGGGTGTCGTAATGTCTTTAGTGCTCCCGTTGTTGGGGGTCTTGGGAATGACGATATTGGCGACGGTTATCACCGCTTGTTTTATTTTCTTTAGTTTTTACGCTTGGGTCGTTTGGCGCTTAGACTTTCCTCAAATTGCAGTGCTTGGGCTAACTGTATCGCAAACGACTGTCCTTGGCAGTTTAGGGTTTGTGCGAGAGCATAAAGAGCGTGTACAAATTAAGTCTATTTTCGATCAGTATGTTCCTCCAGCCCATATTGCTTCGATGCTAGAACAGCCCGATCAGGCATCAATGGAAGGTGAAAAGCGCGTAATGACGGTGTTGTTTGCCGATATTCGGGAGTTTACCAGTATTTCCGAGTCACTTGATGCAGGGCGATTAAAAGCGTATTTGAATCAATACTTTTCACCAATCACCAAAATTATTTTTGAGTATCAAGGGACCATTGATAAGTATGTTGGTGATATGGTGATGGCTTTTTGGAATGCCCCGCTATTGGTCGATGATCATCCTGAACTTGCAGTGAAATGCGCTATGCATATGCAGCGACAAGTGGAAGACCTACAGGCACAAATGTTAGAGCAAGGCTTTCCTCCATTTGCAATTGGCATCGGATTAAATACTGGCGATATGAATGTTGGCGATATGGGGTCTGAATATCGAAGAGCGTACACGGTTTTGGGAGATGCAGTCAATCTAGGGTCACGCTTGGAAGGGTTGACCAAATTTTATGGTGTGGGTGTCTTGATCAGTGAAATGACACATGAATTATGTCCCAATATCGTTTTTAGGCCGATTGATAAGGTAAAAGTAAAAGGGAAAAACTTGGCTGTGACAATTTTTGAGCCGATTGCACTAAAAACAGAAATCTCTGATGAGCAATTAGAAGAGCTTAAAGCACATGAATTTGCATGGCAGTTGTATTTATCGCAATCTTGGCAGGAAGCTTTGTCAGCTTTTACTAAACTAATAGAGTTACAGCCGCAAAGAAAAATTTATCAACTTCTTTGCGAAAGAGTGCGAGATATGCAATTAAACCCTCCTGGTGAAAATTGGGATGGCAGCTATACGCACAAGTCGAAATAGTAAAGGTGTAATGGGCCATGGATTTGTCAATTCGTAGCACAGTAGCTGAAGAAGAGAGCATAGAAAGCCAAGTGGCACTTAAGCACTTGCTTAAGCTGGCTATTGAGCTGTCATCAGAACATGATACAGATCGACTTCTTGAGCATATTTTAGAGTCTGCTATTGCTCTGAGTAATGCAGAGGGCGGGACAATATACTCGGTATCTGAGGATGCTCAGCTTAAGTTTGCAACTCTAATCAATGAGCCGCTAGGCCTTCATATGGGCGGTACATCCGGTAAAGAAATCCCGTTTCCTGCCATACCTATCTATTTAGAAGACGGCTCACCTAATGAAAGTGCACTTGTCGCCCTTGCAGCAGCCAAAAAAGACGTGATTCGGATTGATGATGTATATGATTGCACCGATTATGATTTGTCAGCTGCAAGAGCCATGGATAAAAAAACCGGTTATCACACCCAGTCAGTCCTAACTGTGCCAATGGCAAATCACGAGAGAGATCTCAATGGTGTACTGCAACTCATTAATCCAAGAAGCAAAGATAAAGTTGTGAGATTTTCCGCCGATTTGGTTGAACTGATCTGCTCGATCAGTTCACTGGCTGCTGTTGCACTGACAAACCGTCAGCTTATTGATGATATGGAAACTTTATTTCAAGCTTTTACACGGCTAATTGCAAAAGCCATTGATGAAAAGTCACCTTATACAGGGGGGCACTGTAGAAGGGTACCTGAGTTAACCATGATGATTGCTGATGCAGTGCATAATGCGTCTTCGGGTCCAATGGCTGAGTTTCAAATGACTGCGGCAGATAGACATGAGCTCTCTTTGGCGGGTTGGTTGCATGATTGCGGTAAAATCGCTATTCCAGAATATGTCATGGATAAAGCAACCAAATTGCATTCAGTTTACGATCGAATAGAGCTAGTCGTAGCGAAAATAGAAATAGCCAAAAGGGATATCGAATTAAAGTTTAGCAGGCAAATTGTTGAAGCTGAGGTGCTGGATCAACAACAAGAAGCTGAAAATCTCAAAGCAGAGTTGCAATTGGCATTAGATAAACTTGATGAAGAAAGTGCGTTCTTGTCCCGAGCTAATATTGGCGGTGAATTTATGAAAGAGTCGGACCAGCAACGGGTTCAAGATTTAGCGAGTAACTATGATGTTTCTATTGGTGGTGTTGGACAACCTTTATTGACGGAAGAAGAGGTTTACAATCTGAGTATAGCTAGGGGTACTTTGACTCAAGAAGAGCGGCTTGTGATCAATAAGCATATGGATATTACATTGGAGATGTTAGAGGCATTGCCATTTCCTAAACATTTACGCAGGGTACCGGAGTTTGCAGGTGGTCACCATGAAAAAATGGATGGCACCGGATACCCTAAAGGGCTGACTAGAGATCAAATGTCGGTGCCAGCACGGATCATGGCAATCGCTGATATATTTGAAGCCTTAACTGCTGCGGACCGACCCTATAAAGATGCAAAACCACTGAGTGAATGCCTGTTTATTATGGGTAAAATGAAACTCGGAGATCATATTGATCCGGATTTATTTGATGTTTTTGTGAGCTCTGGTGTTTATCTTGATTATGCACACCAATATTTAAAACCAGAGCAAATTGATGATATAGACGTCGCCAACATTCCGGGTTATTCAAAGCCTTGATGAGTAATTAAACTTAATTTACTCGCCATGGCGGATTTAGGCGGTTTTCACCTGCCCAATAGAGTTTAATTTTATTATTGGACGGGTCCTTTAAAACGGCTTCTTTCCAAAGGTATCTTTCCATGGTGGGTAATTGTTCAAACTCAATGCCTTTTGAAATTAATCCATCGACCCAGTTGTCTAATTCTTGATGCTCAAAATAAATCACCGCACCGTTGGTAAATGGCTCACTTTCTAAAGACAGTGAAAAGGTACTGCCGCCTTCTGGACATTCAAAACGTGCGTAGTGAGGCGTATCTACAATAAGTGTAAAACCCAGTAATTGATAAAAGGCTACGGCTTCTGGCATATTTTTTACAGGTAAAGTAATTTGATTCAAATTCATGGTTTTTCTTTTCGTTGTTTAGAAAGAGGATTGCTTCATACTTTCAAACCTAGTCTAGTTTGTAAACCAAAACGCTTGTATATGCACATTAATTTTGGTTTTCCGGGCTGTGATCCGCGACATGATTTATAAGTTCAGGAAAGTACATGAGGAATAGCTGTTCTAACTCGCAGTAGTGTTGGGTAAGCTCTTTGCCTACGCCTTTAAACTCATTTTTAAATCTGATTCTATTGGCAATATTATCTATGGCTTGAGTGGTTCCATCTAGGGTTTGATAGTGAGAAAACCAGTCGCCAGTAATTAATTTCTCGACTACTTGCTGCATAGGCTGGTGCATGGATGGCAAATGCTGTCTAAGTAAATTGTAGCTTTGAGTTTTAAATGCTTCAAAGGGAGTTGTGCTAAATGCACTCCAATTTTTGATCAATAAGTGGTCGTAGAAAACATCTAGGGCAATACCCGAAAACCGCCTACGTTTGGCACTAAACATAGTTTGAGATTGCTTAACTAATTTATGTTGGTCTGTGAACTTATCTACTAAGATGTGGTTGGCTAGGCCATTTTGAATAGTTGCAGGAAGTGAGCGAGTGTCGATACCACGCTGAAAGTCGCCTAACAAATTGCCATAGTAGGAATCTGCATTTTTCTTAGCTAAATACAAATGAGCTAGATAGTTCACACATCACCTTTTGATTATATGTAGGTCAAGGTTTACTCAGGGTTATTATTGAATATAAGGGTAAGATTTTTATTATCAAGCGATGGTTGATAACGATGACGAGACGAGAGGGATTTTTTCTGACTACGGGGCCAATATTTGGATTGTTCTGCTAACCTTAATGGTATGACTCATTGTTAAGACGACTATTCATGCTTGATCTACTGAACTTTGATAACGAGGTACAGTTATGATTGCATATGGATTTTTGCCTTTTTCTGCATACGTTATCTCTGATTTTATTTTTTTCCATCGCAATCGCTCCATTAGCTTTGACGTGCTAGTACGTCAGGTCCGATTCACCGGTGTTGAAGCGCTTGGATTAGTGGTACTTATCGCTATGCTCATAGGGGCTTTGATTATTGTTCAAGGTTACCCTCTACTGGCAGCAATCGGGCAAGGTAATTGGATTTATGACATTTTGATCTCGACAATTGTCCGGGATCTTGGACCTTTTATTGTGTGTTTTATTGTATTGGCACGTTCTGGAACCGCAATAACTACTGAGTTAGGTAACATGGTTGTTAGTAAAGAAATAGATGCTTTGGTCTCTATGGGGGTTTCACCTATCTCTTATTTAGTCGCACCGCGAGTACTCGGGATGATTATATCTTTGGTGTTACTGATGAGCTATTTCGTGGCCTGTGGTATTTTCGGTGGATATTTGGTTAGCAATGCCTTTCAATCAATTCCTGTAAGTACTTTTTTTGCAAAACTAATTGGGGAACTACATTGGCTCGATATTGTGGTTATGTTAGCCAAAGTCGCACTATCTGGTTTGTTCATCAGTTTAATATCTAGTTATCACGGATTAACGGTAAATAGAGCAATCACAGAAGTACCACAGCGAAATATTAAAGCTGTGGGGCGAGGGTTAATTTCGGTCTGTTTGATTCATGTCGCATTGACATTGTTATACGTGATTTTGATGGGGCGTTAACTATGCATATTGAGTTCAAAAATATCTCACACAGCGTAAAGAATAGAGCGATCTTTAGTGACTTAAATGCTCAGGTTGGAACTGGTAAGTGTTTAGTGGTTTCTGGGCGTTCAGGATGTGGGAAAACACTATTTTTCAGTATAGCGAGTGACATTATTAGACCTGATAGCGGCCAAGTAGTTATCAATGGCAGTGCTGTGAATCAAATGCACGCCCAAGACTATGCTGAATTTAGACGGAACTTAGGTGTGGTATTTCAGTTATCAGGTTTAATCTCGAATTTAACTTTGGAAGAAAACCTTATGCTGCCCCTCAATAGGCATTTTAAAGAGTTGGATAAAGGTGAGAAATTACGACGTGTAAACTCGTTAGCTAAGGAGTTTTCACTGCAACATTATCTCGCACAAAGAACAGAGATGTTGTCATCAGGGCAAGCATCTCTTGCGGGGTTAGCTCGGGCACTTTTGTTAAAACCTAAAGCAGTTATCTGGGACGCCCCAATGACAGAAATTGATGAGCAGTGGGGGCTGTATGTTCTCAACCTATTGGTACGCTTAAAAGAACAGGGGACAACGCTTATTTTATGCTCTAATCGTAAAGAGGTTATCAACCAGCTAGCGGATGAGCAGTTAGAGCTCAATGAGATGCTTTGTTATTCGGAGCTTTAGCCTATGCAGCATAGCCCCAAAAAAACAAATAATATAGTACTCGCTTTTGGCGTAGCTGGCATTGTAATGCTCGTTGTTTTAACTTCTATGATCCTCGTAAATAATCACACCTTTGCTGATAAAACGTATTATAAAACCATTTTACAAGATGCGAGTGGGCTAAGCGCGCTGCCAGCTATCTATTTTAAAGGGTTAAAAATAGGCAGAATAGACGGGTTTAAATTGAATCATGAAACCAACTTGATAGAAGTCGAACTTTGGGTATTTCGCGAGTACCAAAATAAAGTAGTGCAATATGCAGTCCTGGCAGGGGAGCAACATCCCATTTTTGATGATGTGACGACTTTTGAGCTTATTTTACCTGAGCTAAATCGAGCTAACCAGTTCGCTCAACTTGCACCGAATAGTTTTATTCCACATATCAGTAGTGCTCTTGGAAAAAGTTACATAGAGCAGGGTTTTATCGCCCAAAAAGGCGATGATATCGAGTCAATTTTAGCCAGTATTAATCAATTACTGCAGAATTTTCAAAAAGAGGATAACCCTGAAGCGGGTGCCATATTCAGGGTGTTAGATAGAGTTGCCAAGATCAGTGATAACCTAATGGTAGTTAGTGAAGAAGTTAAAAGCAGTGACTTATTGCCTGATGCCGAACGTACATTGGCCCAGAGTCAGCAGCTATTAGAGAAAATGCCTCAAGTATTAGAGCAGTTAAATACCACTTTACTGACGACAGAGAGACTTATGGGGCAAGCAGAAACAACACTAGATAATTATGCTCAACCCGCAGATATAATAGGTGAGGTCACAAATAGACAGCTGCCTATAGTGCTTAGCAATTTAAATGAAAGCCTGACTGTGATGCAGCTTATGCTTAAAGAAGTGCATAGTGAAAGAGAGCAGTTTGCGATAGCGATTCACAGCATGCAGCAGGTGCTGGATAAAATGGATAAAACGTTACAGGCGCTAAATAATCACCCAATTCTAAAAGATGGTATAGAACAAAAGCCTAGTTCCTCAGGAGTGGAAATGCATGATTAAGTATGCAGCGGCAGTGTTGATCATGGTGTTATTCTTCCTCAATTCGGGGTGCTCTAGTGCACCAGAAAAGCAATATCGCGTCACGAGATACCTAGATTTGGCCAATACTTGGGCTGCAAGAGGGGATCGAAAGCGACAAGAGCAAAAGTTAGATATAGCCCTAAGCAATTACAATACGGCTTATAAGTATGCGCACTTGAGAAATGATGTGGAATTAATGGGCATTTTGCAACTTAAAAAAGCGATGGTGTATATTCTTTTAGATAAACCTGATAATGCATCACAATTCATAGGGCATGCTCGTCAATTGCAAGAGTTTGAGGGGGCTGAGCTGTCTTTGCCTATCAAGGCGTTGGAAGCTAAACAAGCGTTTGAACAAGGTGAAACTCGAAGGGCTTCTGCTTATGCAAATGAACTAAGTGCCGCTTACGAAGGGAATATTGAAAAACAGATTTACTATCGTTGGTTAAGTTGGATGTATGTAAAGAACAGTTTGTTGCCCTGGGAGCAAATGAACCAAGACCTTACTCAGTTGGAACTGCTAAAAAGTAAAGGAGATTTAAATAACATCGAAGTATTGTCTTTTGCTGTTTACTACAATGCTCTGTGGCGTGTAGACCATCAAGCTCCCCAAGCAAAGCAGGCAATTGAACAAGCTATTGTGCACTTTTCCGAATTAGAGTTAACCAATAGAGTTCGGGATTGTTATGGCCTCGCCGCTAAATTTTATCGGCAACGGGGTGAGCTAGACAAAGCTCAATACTTTGCAAAGAGACAACAACGTTTATCTGCCAGCATTAACATCTCAAATTCAAGTGAGTAAGTTAGACACGACTGGCTCCAACCTTATTGCGAGACCACAAAATAGCAGAACAATTAGGTGTCGATGACAGTTGACCACGCAGTGTTCCAGCGTATGAGCTTTTCCGTTGGAGATAGTTTTTTGGGGCTAACACGAATAGAAGGCGGGATCCGATACTTGGCTTCGAATAGCTGTTTGGACACAGCACCTCTTGTTTTATTGTTATTTGCGTGTGTGACAGCAACAATATCCATGCAATGGGGACATTGCCAAAATGTCGCTTGTAGTGACCCTTGTTTGAGTCGCTTCATTGGATCTTTAGCGGTCAATGACAGTGTACCATTCGGATCTGATAAATAGGCGAGGCCGTTGGCGAGGCAAAAGTCACAATTACACTCGCGGGGTTGGTATTTTTCAATTGGATGAGGAAAGTTCACCGACACCTCTACATTTCCACATTTACAGCTTGCACAGTACTTCATTTGGTTCTCGATCGATAAAGGAATACGAATTTACTGACAATAATGTACTTACTACTATGTATCAAAAATATATTCTCTGTGTTTATGTATCTTCAATGTGGTAAACCTCACTTCTATTACGGCCATTATTCTTGGCTTGATATAGAGCTTTATCGGCATGAATTTGCGAAGCCTCAAAGGCTTGTTGAGACACAGAATCAGTGTAGGCGATACCCGCACTCAAAGTCACTTCGCCAATTTCTGGTTTAATCTTTTCGATACTCTGTGAAAAGCTACTTCTTATTTTTTCACTTAACTGTAGAGTGTGCGCCGGGGGCGTATCAAATAAGACGATGCAGAATTCTTCTCCTCCCCAACGAACGACCAGATCAGAGGCACGCATAGTCGCTTTCAGTTCGTTACCAATATGCGTAAGTATTATGTCACCGGTTTGATGGCCAAACTGATCGTTAATCTTCTTGAAATGGTCGACATCTATCATGATCACACTGAGAGAATGGCACTTTCTTTGTGACAGCGGCATAATGTTTCCCAAATAACGGGATAGGCCACGTCTGTTCAGTAAATCAGTTAACTCGTCGTGATGTGCTGCATACTCCAGTTTGCGAACAAATCGCCCTGCGCTGAGTAACATAAGCAATGGAATACCCGCAACAATGCCAATGAGTGCGACTAACCAAGTGTACCCTCCCACCCAACTGAATTGCTCTCCAATACTAGGAAGTGCGCCAAAGGCACCATACAGTGTATAAATACTAGTAAGTACAAGTTCAAGTAATACGACAGCGACGGTTATTTTTACTGCTATATACTCATTTTTATCGTGCTTCGCATGTTGCCACAGGACCCACCCGTAATGCGCTCTTACCAATAACAACCAAATGCCGATCACCAGCAAACGGCTGGGACGATCTGGCAGTATGAAAGTGAAAAACAAAGACATTACTAGCACTGGTGCTATTAGGATTAGTATTTTTTTTGTGGAAGGAGGGGTGTGAACAAAGTGCCAAGCACCAATTAGCCACAGAGCATGGCCAAAAACTAAACAGGTGTTAAAGATTGCAACTGTTAGTTGCCTTGGCGCACTTTGCAACGTTAACTGGGATAGGTAAGCAATAGATAAAATACCGAGTGCTATAGCCCAAAACCGAGCTCCTTCAATCGTTTGACTCATTTTGGTGACTGCGCTTAGGACAATTGCCCCGGTTATGGATGCTATAAAAAGTGAAAGCATCAAAGTTAAGTCATGAACTTGCACTTAGAGTATTGTCCTTTTTTAGTGTTATTGATTGTAGCTCAGAGAGATTGGGCGTATGTTTCAACTCAGAACGTACTTAAAAGCTTAGCAAACGTTCTGGTTTTTGCATGAAAAGCAAGGCGGCAGGCTTTATTGGCGGCTAAAAAAGCGTATTAATCTATAGTAATAGTAAGGTGGAGTTGCGGAGTTACTATGAGTGAGGAAATAAATTGTTTATTTGTCTATGGTTCTTTGGCACCCAATTGCGTAAATGCACATATTTTAGAACCTTTACGCGGCGAGTTTAAAAAAGGGTGGGTGCGTGGGCAGCTTTGTGAGCAGGGTTGGGGTGCTGATATGGGGTATCCTGGTATCGTACTTAATTCACAAGCTGAATGGGTAGAGGGCTATGTATTTTTGTCACAACGGCTGTGTGACCACTTGTCTATGCTTGATGCTTTCGAAGGTGAAGAGTATTCGAGGCAAGTGTGTGAAGTGAAAATGGAAAATGCAAAGTATTGTAAAGCGTATATTTACACTTTAGCTAAGTAGTCTTGTTCATACCAAGTGACCTGAAGCGATTAGGTAACAGTAACAACCGAATTGCACGACGAGAAGAATGTATTTGCTGATCCAAGTATGGCAATGACTATGCGTAAACTTTGTTTATTATTATTGATTTTTCATAGTTCCCTTTTCGCTACACCTGTTAGGGTATTGGTAAATGACTGGAGCAGTCAGCAAATATTGGCCAATATTGCCGAACAGGTTTTCATAAGGCTTGGCTATGAAGTCGAGTTTATCAATGTTGAAGTGGACGCTCAGTGGTACTTACTCAAATCCAATAAGGCCGATCTGCAATTAGAGGTATGGCAGGGCACAATGGAAGAGAAATACACCCAATTGCTAAATAGCGGAGGGCTAGTTGATTTAGGTACATACTCGGTGGCGACTCGTGAAGATTGGTGGTATCCCATGTATGTTAAAGATGCGTGTCCTGGATTACCTGACTGGCGCGCTCTGAGAAAGTGCCATGATATTTTTGTAAGATCCGACTCGAGAGGCAAAGGGGTGTATGTCGCGGGCCCATGGGAGAAGCCAGATAGAGCAAGAATTAAAGCGCTGGGGCTCAATTTTGTTGTCAAGCAAGTCGAAGATGATCAAGCTTTATGGCGGGAGTTAGCAAACGCGACGGCTCAACAGCAAGCAATTTTGATATTTAATTGGACACCTAACTGGGTTGGAAGTGTTTACTCCGGAGAGTTTGTTGAGTTTCCTGTCCATTCCAAAGCGTGTGAAGAGGATGCTAAATGGGGAATAAATGCTGAGCTACCTTATGATTGCGGTAATCCAAGATCAGGGTGGTTGAAAAAAGTGTCTAGTAATCGGTTCGTTGAGTTATTTCCTTGTTTGGCTAACGGGCTACGGCAATTTGACCTAACAAACGATGAAATAGAGTCTTTGTCTGCTAAAGTGGATGTCGAAAAGCAAACTCCCAAGCAAGTTGCACAAAGTTGGGTAATTGAGAACAGAGCGCGTTGGCACGCTATCTTCAACAAGTGCAAGCAATAGCTAATTTAAAAAATAAGCCGAGGCTATCTGCTCGGCTTATTTGCAAGCTAATTGAAATTTAATTCTAAAACAACATACTAATCGCAGGTATTAATCGAATTGCCGTACAGGTTTTGTCATTTTCATCAGTAGGAAATGGCGCAAAGCTGCATGTGTCTAATTTGTGCTGAATACCTTTGAGCGGTGATAGACCGACTTCATGTGGGGCATCAATGCCTGGAACGAGCGGGCCAACAAACAGGCGTTTAAATATAGAGCGGCGAGCATTATCGTCTTCCCATAATTTAAACCCCTCTCTACCGTGGTTATGCGCATAGCCAAAAATACGCTCAGTGGTTGGTACGCCTTGATAGCCGTCTCGGCGCACATATTGCGGTGCTGTTTCCTGCCATTGATGATTACCATCTAGTGAACGAACGGCTGAGGTTAAGATGTTTTCACCTGCATAGTAAAAGTTTCTACCATAATGTGAACTCGAGGACAGACCAAACTTTGCAATGAGTGCATTTAGTTCACTATGGTTAAGGACGCTTAATTTCGCAAGGGTTACAGCGTTGCGGATTGCTGCGAATCGATTGACATCAAATTGATTCCCGCCGTTTACATGCATATCGGCTTTAATACGGGTCACAATGTCATGTGTGATCATCAACCCTTTGCCTGAATTGTCGACCTTAAAGGCATTTTGCAGGGCAACTTCCCCCATGTCAGATTGCAATTGCTTAAACAATTGATGCATTTCATCGCTTGTGAGCTTTTTAATGAGTACTTCAACAACTTCTTTCGTTGCTTTGCGTTTTAGTTCCCCTATTTTTTTGTGAATAGCAGCGGCAGGGCTCACAACAGGGGCGATATCCCCTAGTTTATTGAGCACTTCGTCCAAAAAATCCTTAACTATGCACTGTGTATCGGTTAAGTAGAATGGTGCACCCAGTAGCGCACTAGAATTACATTGTACCCATTGGGTAATGAGTCGTTGCGACCACTCTTTATCGCTGACAGAGTAGACGACGGCGAAGTTTAGGTTATGGATATATCTTGATGTGGCTAAATCAATGTTCTCTACCCAAGCTTTTAGGAAGGCTTCGACTGGACTAATTGAGGCTGAATTGTACTGTTGTAAAGTATCAATCAGGTTATTTGAAAGCTGATTCTCAAGTTCAATGGTGGAATTAATAATATCGTGCAAGTCTTTAGATGCTTTCTTGGCATCGGATACCTGCTTTGACACTGAGCTGCCAAAGCTCTCAACTAAGTTTTGTTGCTCTTTAATGAGCTTTTTTTGCAATGTATAAGTTGGGTTAATACCAATAAATTCGTCGACCCACACGGTATTACATGTCATCAAACCCACGAGACCTCCACTACAGACTTCGTCCTTAACCTTTCTGTATAGCTTCTCTGGAATACTAGCCAGTTCGTTTTGCAATTCTAAAATTTTTAGCTGCGCTGACGAAATGTCTCCGTGTAATTTGACGATAGCATCTGATGCATTGTTAATGGCATTCAGTTGCTCATTAATTAGTTTTTCGTGACCCCGGCTTAATTCTTTTTTCAAACTTGAAACAGAGTCTTTGACGTCTTGTGCACGGTCGATACTCCAGTTACCAGCTTTATTGACTTCTTCTCCAAGCTTAACGACTTTTTCAGCGGTGGCATCATTCAACTTTATGTTGAGCTGAGCTTGAGCTATGGCTTTAACCGCTTCTACTTTGAGGTCGTGCCATAATTTTGAATTAGCAAGTTTTTCAACATTTTCACGAAGGTTATTAATAGCGTATAAATGCGCACCGGATGGCGAATTCCACTGTGCTTGTGTTTCAGGATGATAGACTATTTTGTCACGTATAAAAGTAGATGGCACACTAATATGGCTGCTGTAGCTGCCTTTTGGTGTGTACTTTGAGATGAGGCTCTCTATTAATATATGACGAAGCTCGACATCCGTTTCCCCATCAGCTAAGTCAAAGGCACCACCGGCATATCTGTTTACATAAGTATGTGCAAAAATATCAGCGGCAGCGTGGGCTTTAAACCCTAATGCAAAAGCACGTTCAGTGTCAGATTCAGCGACGCGGTCTATAAAATTTAGCCATGAGTTTGTATTCCACATGGTATTGTCGAGCTTGTTTTCAGTGTGGATTTGAGATTGTCCGACAAATACGTCTGGCGACATATCTGGACCAATATTACCCGCTCTATAGAAGTTTTGATTATAGACGATAAGAGCCTTGGTATCGTCATTGACCGGAATTGATATAGTTTTACCATCGACATCAAAATCCAATTTACCATCTTTCAAATCTTCAATGACTTGTTGTCCGACCCAGACGTGTGTATCTATTTTGAAGGCTGCAGCTTGGGTACTGCATAAAAGCGCAAGGAGTGCTAATCGTTTCATTACTATCTTGATAGTGAAAAAAAAAGCGGGATTTTACACTAAAACCCATATAAAACAATGGGCTATTGGTGGGATCTGATTACCTGTTTTGATTACGATGTTGATTGGCGAATAATTAGCTTAGGTGGTAGCAAGGTTTCGGTTATTTGTTCACCTTTTATCAGCGCTAGCAAGTTTGAAACAAGCATTTGACCTGCCAAGGTCGTGTTTTGTTGGACTGTGCTCAATGAGGGCGTAATGTAATTTGCAGCAGCGATGTTGTCAAAGCCGATCACACTGACATCTTCAGGGATCCTAAGCCCGGCTTCCTTTAATGCTTTTATTGCGCCAATTGCAATCAAATCGCTGGCGGCAAATAAGGAGTCGAACTTAACATTATTTGCTAAAAGTGAATGAGTCGCGTGATACCCTGACTCCTCGGTGGAAATAGCATTGGCAATATTTCTTTCGCTCAATGAAATTGATTGTTGCTCTAAGGTATCCTTAAAGCCTTTAAATCGCATTAAAAACTCAGGGCTGTGCTCCGATGCATCACCAATAAACACACACTGCTTTTTACCAGTTGAAATAAAGTGTTGAGCAGCCAATTCACCACCGCCGTAATTGTCGCAGCTCACCGTTAAATCTGGTCGTCCTTCAACTTTTGCTCCCCAGCAAACAAACTTTGTATCTTGCGCCAATAAATTCTGTAGTCTTGACTGGTAATCCATATAGTCGCCATAGCCGAGCAATATGATCCCATCAGCGCGGTGGCTGTCTTCATATTCTGCACGCCAATCTTGACTGATTGATTGAAAGGAAACCAGCAAATCATATCCTTCTTTTGCACATGCCCGGGTAATACTGCCCAGCATATTTAAAAAGAAAGGGTTGATCTGAGACTCATCGCCGGTAGGGTCTTCAAATAGCAAAATTGCTAATGTTGCACTTTGCTGGGTACGCAAATTACTGGCATTTTTATCTACTTTGTAATTGAGTTTTTTAGCAATTTCCCACACTTTTCTGCGAGTTTCTTCGTTGACAAGCGGGCTATTTCGTAGTGCTCGCGACACTGTTGATTGAGAAACACCTGCGAAATGTGCGATGTCAAATGAAGTTGCTTTTCCTTTCGTTTTCATGGTCAAAACTATTTTAGTGGAGTCGTGAGTATTGTCTTTGATTATTTTTTTTTTGCAACCAATTTCACAAAAGCTGTAAATTTCTGTTGATGAAGTTTGACACCGGTGTCATAATGTCGGTGTTTTATCATTTTGTTGTCAAAACGTATTTAGCTGCCCTCTTTTGGGGCAGCTCTTTTTTCAGCCTGCGTGCAAAGTTTCGGCTGACTATATATTTGGGATAACAAGTGGGCGAAAGCCCCAAAGGTGTTTGGAACACCGCAACAACAGAGAAAAACATCATGAGCCAGACAACACAGAATAGTTTTAATGGTCATGACCTTGCGTTCGAGCCGATTATCGTTGCCGATATCGGGGGTACTAATGCTCGATTTGCCGTCGTGACAAAATACGATTTAGACTCTAATCAGTTTACAATTGACCATCAGTTCACTTTTCCTAGTGCAGAGTTTCAGTCCTTTGAATCTGCTCTTTCCGCTTTCCTTGATAAACTCACGATTTCTAAACCTTCCCGAGCTTGTTTTGCTGTCGCCGGGCCTATAAAAGGTCAACAGGTTTTTCTGACAAACCTTGGCTGGAACTTCAATTCACAAGATGTGCAAACACAATTTGGCTTTGAGCAACTCGCTGTGATCAATGATTTTGCAGCGTTTGCATACGCTGCGCCGTACTTGAAAAAAGAAGACAATATTCAAATAAAAGCAGGTCAAGCGGCTCCTGGGGCAAATATTGCGGTGATGGGTCCGGGCACAGGATTTGGTTCAGCATGTCATGTAAGCGATATACATAGCAGTGCGGTGCTAAGTTGTGAGGCGGGTCATATTAGTTTGGCGGCTGTCACTGAGTTAGACAAACAGTTGTTACAAGTGCTTAAAGAAAGTATCGGTCATGTGTCGGTTGAAACTGTGTTTTCGGGACCAGGGTTGGCAAGACTGTATAAAGCAATGGCACAAGTTAAAGGACTACCATCAGAAGACTTAAATGCAGCACAGATCAGCGCGAGAGCGGGTGAATGTGAAGTATGTGATGCGACACTTAATCAATTTTGTGACTGGATTGGCAGTGTAGCAGGTGATCTTGCGTTAACCTTCGGGGCGTTGGGTGGCGTGTTTATTGGCGGTGGAATCTTACCCCGCATGACTGAACGACTGATTTCTAGTCGATTTGTTGAAAGGTTTACAGAAAAGGGGATAATGTCTCAATATGCAGGGCAAATTCCAGTAACTTTAGTTGTGCAGGATAATATTCCTTTAATTGGTGCGGCAGCGTGTTTACATAGCCGCAACCAATTTTCGTAGATTGGAATAAATATGAAAAAAGTAACCATTAACAGCGTGGCAGAGTACGCTGGAGTATCAAAAAAAACGGTCTCCAGAGTACTCAATAATGAGCCCAATGTAAGTCCAGCCACACGTGAGAAGGTACTCAAAGTTTTTAAAGAGCTTGATTATAAGCCAAACCCAATTGCGCGGGGGCTCGCGCGCAATAAAAGCTTTATTATTGGTTGTTTGTATGACAACCCCAGTAAGAGTTACATCACTCGAGTGCAAAGTGGTGCATTAGAGGCATGTCACAAGTTTAATTATAATTTGCTGATACACCCCTGTGAGCTGCGTGGTGATGAACTAATTGAAAATGTTGATCAGTTGTTGACTACGTCAAGGTTAGACGGGTTAGTACTGACACCACCTTTTTCAGACTCACAAGAATTAATTGATTTCTTAAAGACCCAAAATATTCCTTTTGCTCGAGTAGCCTCAGCTTTAGAAGATGACACCTCTATTTCAGTTAGAAGTAACGACGAGCAGGGCGCTTATGAACTTACCGAGCATTTGATATCGCTTGGTCACAAAGAAATTGCTTTTATTAAAGGTCACCCAGACCACAGCGCAACGGAAAAACGTTTTAGTGGCTACCAAAATGCTTTGCTCAAACACGGTATTGAATACGAAGAAAAGCTTGTAGCAGAAGGTAACTTTAGTTATCACTCAGGTGCTGACAGCGCAAAAGAAATTTTGGATTTAGAGCCAATGCCAACAGCCGTGTTTGCTTCAAACGATTACATGGCCGCAGCTGTGCTTAAGCTTGCCACGCAAAGGCGCATCAGAGTGCCGGAAGATATTTCTATTGCCGGTTTTGATAATGCTCCAATTGCACGCCATATTTGGCCTGGTTTGACAACCATAGCGCAGCCTGTGGAGGAAATGACCCGTCAAGCTGTAGAGCAGTTGATACTGCAAATATCTGATCCATCGATAGAAGTTTATCAAAAAGTTTTGGAAGCAAAACTCATCACCAGAGAGTCCACTGCTGCAAAATAGAAAAGATTAATTACATCTACTTGTCAAAAGCCCAATCCCTAGCGATTGGGCTTTTTTTGTCCATAATTTAGATATGGACCGAATTTAATCTAAATTTAATGTTCAATAGGTTGACACCGGTGTCATGAATGTGAGTTAATACAGTGACACCGGTGTCAGGTTGAGGTGAGAGACAACCTGATAGCGTACCTTTGAACGGGTAAATCAAAGCTGCTCAGTACACAGCTAGTTGTACTGAGCCTTTTTCCTCTAAACATGCAGAGAGGCGGATTATGTTGCATCCTCGAATTCAAGAAGTTACTGAAAGAGTCGTTAAACGCAGCCAGACAACTCGTAGTGCCTACCTTAAGCGTATACAAGAAGCAAAAAAACAAACACGCGTTAGGGCTGGGTTAGGTTGCGGTAACTTAGCACACGTAATGGCTGCTTGTTCAAGCAGTGACAAGGCGCGATTGAAGGCCGATGACCAGCCAAACCTAGCCATCATTAACTCATACAATGATATGCTTTCTGCTCATGTTCCTTATATCGAATATCCAGATTTAATTAAAAAGATAGCAACGCAATACGATGCAACTGCTCAGGTAGCAGGTGGCGTGCCGGCAATGTGTGACGGGGTTACACAGGGTCGTGATGGTATGGAGCTGTCTTTATTCTCACGTGATGTAATCGCAATGTCGACCGCAGTTGCACTATCTCATGACGTATTTGACGGTGTTTTCTGTTTAGGTGTATGTGACAAGATTGTTCCAGGGTTGCTGATTGGTTCTTTGTCTTTCGGTCATTTGCCTATCTATTTCTTACCAGCTGGCCCAATGGAATCAGGTATTCCAAATAAAGAAAAAGCCCGTGTTCGTCAGAGCTTTGCACAAGGGTTGGTGAGCCGTGAAGAGTTGCTGGAAGCTGAAAGCGCGTCATACCACAGTGCTGGTACTTGTACTTTCTACGGCACAGCCAACTCAAATCAAATGCTGATGGAAATTATGGGCCTTCACTTACCAGGAAGCTCATTCATCAACCCTTACACAGAGTTACGTGATGGCCTAACGGCAAGTGCTGTAAAAATGATGCTTGAGCAGCTAATTAAAACAAAATCAGCTAACCCAATCGGTGAAATCGTTGACGAAAGAACAGTGATCAACGGTTTAGTTGGATTATTGGCAACTGGTGGCTCTACAAACCACGCTATTCACTTGGTCGCGATGGCAAAAGCTGCGGGTGTACAAATTACTTGGAAAGACATGGCAGACTTATCTGAAGTTGTGCCTCTGCTTACACGTATTTATCCAAATGGCTCCGCAGATGTTAACCATTTCCAAGCTGCTGGTGGTATGGGCTTCTTAATGCGTGAGCTGCGTGATGCAGGTTACTTACACAATGATGTGAAAACCATTGTTGGTGAAGGCTTAGATGATTATACCAAAGAGCCTGTTTTGGACATCGATACTAACGTGATAATGACCAACAGCGAAGGCCCGACAAAAGTTAAATGGGTTCCTTGTCCAGAAAACTCACTTGATGAGGAAGTATTAAGACCAGTCTCTAATCCATTTAATAAGCAAGGTGGTTTGCAGCTACTGACAGGTAATTTGGGTAAAGCTGTGATCAAAGTATCTGCTGTAGACGAGAAACATCAATTTGTTTCTGCTCCGGCAAAAGTATTTAGCTCTCAGGCGGCACTTCAAGACGCTTTTGCTAAGGGTGAACTGAATCAAGATTTCATTGCTGTAATTAAAGAGCAAGGTCCAAAAGCCAAGGGCATGCCTGAATTGCACAAGTTAACGCCTGTTATGGCCACACTGCAAGATCAAGGCTACAAAGTGGCAATTGTAACGGACGGCCGTATGTCGGGTGCTTCAGGTAAAGTACCAGCTGCTATCCATCTTGCGCCGGAAGCTGTAGAAGGTGGCATTATCGCGAAAATTCGCGAAGGTGACATGATCACACTTGATGCACCAAATGGTGACCTTGTTTTACACGTTTCTGATGAAGAAATTGAAAAACGTGAATTAGAACTTACGCAACCAGAGCTTACTTTTGGTACTGGCCGTGAGCTATTCACAGGCTTTAGAAACATGGTAAGCAGCGCAGATATGGGCGCAAGCGCCTTTGGTATCGACGAATAACAACATTGGGGATGAGGTAAATATGAAAATACAAGAAATCTTATCGGCAGCACCCGTGGTTCCGGTAATTGTTATAGAAGAATTAGAAGATGCAATTCCTCTGGCACGCGCTCTATACAATGGTGGTTTACGTGCACTTGAAGTGACTTTGAGAACGCCGATCGCTGCAGAAGCGGTTAAGCAAATCAAAGAAGCGATACCAGAAGCCTATGTTGGAACTGGTACTGTAGTCGATAAAGCATCTTTTGAGGCATCAGTAAATGCTGGCGCGGATTTCATGGTGAGCCCTGGTGTGAGCTCTGAACTATTGGAGCTGGCAAAAAGTACGGATATCCCATTTTTACCAGGTGCTGCAACACCAAGCGAAGCAATGGAGCTTGCGGCCCACGGTTTTAAATTCTTGAAGTTTTTCCCAGCAGAAGCTGCTGGTGGTGCGCCAATGCTTAAGTCGATTGGTGGACCTCTACCGCAAGTGACATTTTGTCCTACAGGTGGAATTACGCTAGAAAGCGCGCCTAAATATCTGGCATTAAATAATGTAGTTTGTGTTGGCGGTACTTGGATGTTGGATAAATCGCTAATTGCAAATAAAGACTGGCAAGCCATCGAAGCGCTTGCAAAACAAGCAAGTGAAGTTAAATAATTAGGGGAATGTAATCATGATCAACATCGCAATTAATGGCTATGGCCGCATCGGTCGCAACGTACTACGTGCACTTTACGAATCAGGTCAGAACGACCAAATTAGAATTGTTGCAATAAACGACTTAGCACCAGCAGAGACCAACGCACACTTGACACAGTTTGATTCTGTTCACGGTCGCTTTAATGAAAAACTGACGCTTGCTGGAAATACATTGGTTATCGGAAACGATGAAATCGCATTGACGCAAGAGCGTGACCCTGCGAATTTGCCGTGGAAAGCATTGAACGTTGATATCGTTCTAGAATGTACGGGTATTTTTACTTCTCGCGATGCTGCTGCTAAGCATATTGAAGCGGGTGCTAAGAAAGTAATCGTATCAGCTCCGGGTACGGATCTGGATGCGACAGTAGTTCATGGTGTAAACAGCGATGTTTTAAATGAAAACAGCAATATTATTTCGAATGCATCGTGTACAACAAACTGTCTTGCGCCTGTTGCCAAAGCATTGAACGATGTAGTTGGTATTGAGCAAGGTAGTATGACTACAATTCATGCATTTACAAATGACCAAAACTTGTGTGATGTATATCACAAAGATTTATATCGTGCTCGCAGTGCAACACAATCAATGATCCCAACTAAAACTGGAGCAGCAAAAGCAGTTGGCCTAGTACTTCCTGAACTTGCTGGTAAGCTGGATGGTATGGCTGTACGTGTACCAACGGTCAATGTTTCCCTTGTTGACCTTACTTTTGTAGCGAAACGTGAAACAACTGCAGACGAAGTAAATGAAATTGTTAAAGCTGCTTCTGAAGGCGCAATGGCTGGTGTACTTGAATACAACACGCTACCGCTTGTTTCTATCGACTTTAATCATAACCCGGCATCTTCTGTATTTGATGCGACACAAACCAAGGTAGAGGGCAAATTGGTTAAAGTTATGGCTTGGTATGACAACGAGTGGGGCTTCTCAAACCGCATGCTTGACCAAGTTAAAGCTCTGGGTGCTTTTTTATAACGCTCAATAACGCAATAGATTTAAAACCCCGCGAGTTTGCGGGGTTTTTTGTATCTATCTTTTGTCCAGTGTTGAGAGCGATAATCAGAGTCTGGCAATTGCGTACCAGCAGCTCAAGGTAGTATTGTTAAGAAACAAAAGATAGTAAATTGCATTCAAAACTTATCGATATTTGCATGGTTTTTAAGCAATAGGCAGGTAGATTATAGATCTATCCCCACACAGGGACAAAACCTCTAATCAATTGGTATAAGTGACTTGAGAATCAACGCGCAATATGAAAAAATTCCAAACAATTAAAATACAGTTAACTCAGAATCGAGGAACATAATATGCGCATTATCCTTTTAGGCGCGCCTGGTGCTGGTAAAGGCACTCAAGCTCAATTTCTTATGGAAAAATTTGGTATCCCTCAAATCTCGACTGGCGATATGCTTCGCGCTGCTATCAGCGAAGGCACACCACTAGGTCTAGAGGCAAAAAAAGTGATGGATGCTGGCCAGCTAGTTTCTGATGAAATTATCATTGGTCTGGTAAAAGAGCGTATTGCAAAGCCTGACTGTGAGAAAGGTTTCCTTCTTGATGGTTTCCCACGCACAATTCCTCAAGCTGACGCAATGAAAGAAAATGCAATTAACATCGACCATGTAATTGAGTTTGATGTTGCAGATGAGATCATTGTTGAGCGTATGGGCGGCCGTCGCGTACACCCAGGTTCTGGACGTGTTTATCATGTTGTATACAACCCACCTAAGGTTGAAGGCAAAGATGATGAAACAGGTGAAGACTTAATTATCCGTGCAGACGATACTGAAGAGACTGTTCGTAAGCGTTTAGGTATCTACCATGACCAGACAAGACCACTTGTTGATTACTACAATAAAGAGGCAGACGCTGGTAATACTAAATACCACAAGTTAGATGGTACTCAAGCGGTTGATGCTGTAAGCCAGCAACTTGGCGAGCTACTTGGTTAATATTTTAGATTAATCGAAAAAGCAAAACCCAGTTACTGTGTGACTGGGTTTTTTGTTTCATTACAGGCGAAAGCCGCTATGAGCAAAAAATTACGCCTGAGGCTCGAGCGTAAGTAAATCCAAGGGGGGTCAAATGCCAAACAGGTATTATTCGACACGCACATTTAACAATATTTGTATGACTGAATTATGACAAGGCTTTGTTGTTTGATTTTAATAGACTGAGATCTATCATATTTGCACTACAGGGTTTGCTAAACCAATAGCCTTGGAACTCTGTAATGCCGAGTTTCGATAGCCTCTCGAAATCCTCTAGCGTCTCTACACCTTCGGCAAGTAATGCAATTTGCATATTTTCGCAAATAGTCTTCAATCCCAGTAAAAGTGAGCGCTGCTTTTTGAGATCAGTGATATCTGTTAATAGGCTTCTATCTAATTTTAAGCGTTGTATTGGACACTCTAAGACACGTGCGATATTGGAATACCCAGTACCAAAATCATCAATGCTTAACATGAAACCGAGCTCATTGAGTTTATCCATGACATGATTGTGGTCGTCGGCAAAACTATACTCTGTTAACTCCAGTTCAATGGATTGAGGCGCGACACCATACTTACTGGTAATATTTTGTATTTGTGTAATAAAATGAGGGTCCTCAATGTCTCTTGAGCTAATATTAATGGCAACAGGCACGTTTATTTCAGGGTTGGCCGTTATGAACTGACAAACTTTGTCGAGCATTGTGCGTGTAACGTGGCTAACCAGACCGAACTCTTCAGCGATAGGGATGAACTGTGACGGAGGTACCCAGCCTAGTAAACTGTTGTGCCATCTTGCCAGTGCTTCGTAGCCGGTAATATTTTTCTGAATATCGTGTTTGCTTTGCAAATGTAGCTGCAATTCTCCCAGCTCTATTGATTTTTCTAGCAGTAGTGCCATTTCATGCCTAGCAAGGGTTTGCCTACGTGTCAGCTGGTCAAATACCGTAATCATTTGATTGGGGGCACGGAGCTCACAAGCTTGAAGGGCACTTTTTAATAGTCTCTCCGCGATGTAGCCATGCTCAGGGTAGGTGGCGATACCAATTGCATATTTCGAATGGAATTGATGCTGTCCCAGTTTAATCCAAAAATCTAATTGCTTGTGCCAGCGATTTGCAATGTCTTTAAGAGGGCCTTTTGCTTCAACCAAAATAGCAATTCGTCCAGCGCCAATATATGCAATTTGATCTAATAACTCAGCGTCTTGTTCAACCAATTGGTTAATGCGTGCGTACAAAGTACGGTGTTGCTCACCGTCTATCATGTAATCTAGTACGTGTTTATTTAGGTTGTCAGCAATTAAAAGCGCGAATGGTTTGCCTCTGTCTATATGTGCCTGTAGTTGTTCTAATAACCAGGTTTTATTTGGCAAATTGGTGGCTTTGTCAAAATATTTTGCTTGCTGATGCGCAACATCTAGCGTTAATAAGTCTTGTTGTAACTGTTGTTGGTCAGAAACATCCTGAAGGTACCAAGCTTTAATATCATTGGAGTGCTGTTCCTGAGCCGCAATTTCGATACATTTGTCATCTACTTCAAATGTCTTGGGCAAAGCCTCTATAAGGTCGTTGTCATAGGTTAGATACTCTACATTATCTGGTGTTATTCTGTTTAGTGGCAGAGGTAGAGGTTGTGTTTGAATACTTAGCAGGCGCTTTGCTTTATCGTTCGCTTCTACAACGTTTAGCTGATTGTCGACCAATATAATGGCGTTAAACGATTTTTGAAAAAAGCGCTGGTAAATTTGCTTTTGCGATTTTAACAATGTGTTGTTTTCATGCATATGCTTATTTAAGCGATTGGCCGCTAGGCTGGTTCGCCAAACCGCGAGTGGGATGCAGCAATTCAAGAAGAAAAACAATAACAATTGGATATGCAATATTGCATCGACATACATTCTTTGCCCCGTTGGCACGATGGATATATCGATATTTTTTAGTATCAAAATAAATGGGATAATATTGAGGACAGCGTAAAAGATTGCTGTTCTCTTGCCAACAAGTATTAATGCGATGATAGGCGTAATGTAGACAAAGATGGAGCCCAAATGCGCAAGTTCGAGGCTAGGAATAAAAAGTTTGATCATTACGCCTGCAACCACAATGCAGATGAGCAGCAAATGTGCGGTAATGAAAAATGTATGACTACTTAAAAACAACAGAGCACCAAGAGTGAGCGTAAAGCCCGTGGTCAGTGCGATAACATAGTCTAAGTTGTAGTCAATTGCGGTAGGTAAACTGTTGAGGAAAATGCCAAAACAGAGAACTAATCCGGTAGCCAAGATAATACGAAGGGCACTAAGACGCCATGTTGGGACGTTTACACGTGGTTTATGTTCTTCTTCAAGTAAGAAAAATCGGCTTAATGTGCTCAAAACTAAATATTTCGTATTATTATTTTGAACAATACTAAGGTCTAACTGTACACAATTCAATGACAAATCAGCAAAATAAAGACTTAAATCAATTTGATTGCGTTGTCATTTTCGAATTGCTCTTAATTGCTCATAAATAGTGGGGAGTTTTTTACTCTGTTCTGGCTGTTTAGAATGAGAGCTTGGTGTATGAGTTGGTGATTGATGGTGGCATGCCTGGTTGAGAAGTAAGCAAAAGGTTTTCTACATACTGATAAAGCGCTAAAAAAACGGTAGTATAGCGCTATACAGACTATAAAAAGATTATTTGAGTACAAAGATGAGCAAAGGGTTCATGTTCGTTTGTGATGGCAGTAATGGTGCTGGCAAAACAACGGTTATTAAGGGTATTGAGGCGCATCTAATTTCAAAAGGGTATGAAGTCGTTTTGACTCGGGAGCCTGGTGGAACTGAAATTGGGGAGAAAATTAGAGAAGTCATTTTAGACCCGAACACACCTCAAATGACAGATTTAGCAGAGCTGATGCTGTTTGGTGCTGCTCGAGCACAACATATAGAAGAAAAAATAAAGCCGGCGCTTGAAGCGGGTAAAATCGTAATATCTGATCGCTTTGATGCCGCTACTTTTAGTTTTCAGCATTATGCAAGAGGCATTGACCTGTCAGTCATAAAAACCATAAATGACTTAGCATTAAACGGTTTTAAACCTGATCTCAATATTATCTTAGATCTTGATCCTGAAATTGGTTTGCAGCGTGTCCAGCAAAGAGGCGAAGGCCTCGATCGTTTGGAAGTTGAAAAACTCGACTTTTTAAAACGAGCACGTGATGGTTACCTTATGCAGGCAAAGGCGGCACCGGATTCTTTTACTGTGATAGATGCTAGCTATTCAGCAAAAGACGTACTCGCGCAATGTTTACAGGCAGTCGATGCCCGCATGGCACAAAAGTAATGACGTATGTTTGTAAAAAAGGCGTAGCATAATGTACCCTTGGCTTGAACCAGTGCAACATAGAATGCAAGAAAACTTTGCCAGAAGTCGCTTTCATCATGCGCAGCTGCTCCATGGTTTGGAAGGGGTTGGCAAGAGAGAACTGTCTCGTGTATTAAGCGAAGGGTTATTATGTGTAAATAGTACCGAGACGCTTTCGAGCTGCGGTGGGTGTAAAAGCTGCATGTTAATAAAGGCGCAAAATCACCCTGATTTGCTCTACCTTTCAGCTGACTCGAGTAGTATTGGGGTCGATGAAATCAGAACGCTTAACGAGTTTGTTTTTCATTCTGCACAGCAAGGTGGGAATAAGGTAGTTGTAATCGAGCAAATCGAAAAAATGACAGAATCAGCTGCTAATGCACTTCTAAAAACGCTCGAAGAACCAGCTGCAAAACGATATATCTTGATGACGTGTAATGATGTTTCAAAAGTGAAAGCAACGGTATTGAGTCGTTGTAATCAAGTCCAAGTGGCTATAACGGACAAACGAGTTTCACAACATTGGTTAGCGGAGCAGGGGATCTCCAGTAGCGCATACCCGTGGGTTGATATCTTCTCAGAGCAACCCCTATTGCTGAGCAAGTGGGCGCAACAGGAAGTCATTTCTGAAGTGGATTATCTGTGGAAAGTTTCTCATGATATTGCTAGCATTTCTGATATAAACGCACTAGAAACTGCGCTTGCGAAGGACGCATACTTATTGTCGGTGTTTGCGCGTTTTCTAATGCAGGTAATTAAACAGCAACTCACAGTACAACACATTGGATTTGTTCAATTTCATAATTGCACCGTGCAAATCGAAAAATACATGTCCGATCATCATCGGATTTTGGGCATTAATAAAACTTTGAGTCTGTCTAATTTGGTGTTTGGACTCCAGCGAGTATTAAAACAGGATTGAATGCAGTGCAAGAACTATTAGTCGATATCGAAGACAACGACGAGCTTTATCGAAGCTACATGCCTTATTTGAAAAATGGCGGAATATTTGTTAAAACCAATAGCCGTTTCGATATGGGGACGCCGATCTCAATGAGAATAATGTTGCCTGACGCGCTTGAAGAAGAGGAAGTAACAGGCAAGGTTGTTTGGATCACACCGCAAGGTGCGCAAAACTCGAATCCGCCAGGTGTTGGTGTGTGCTTTGATGCCGAGTTTGAGCTGTTAAATGATAAAATAGTAAAAATGTTGGGTACTGCGCTCAATCTTGATAAACCAACCTATACGATGTAAGAAAGTAGTAATGATAGTAGATTCACATTGTCACCTTGACCGCTTAGATTTTGATAAATTAAAGAGCGAGTTACCAGAGATATTACAGGCAGCCCGCGACAAGCAGGTAGAGCACTTTTTGTGTGTGAGCGTCACGTTAGATCAGTTTCCAAATATGTTACGAGTAATTGAGCCATTTGATGATGTGTCTGCCTCATGTGGCGTTCATCCTCTAAATCAAGAGGAAGCTTTAGATAAAGCTCAGCTGTTGTCTTTGGCACAGCACGATCGCGTGGTTGCAATTGGTGAGACGGGATTAGATTACTACTACGCTAAGGACACTCATAAAGTTCAACAAGACAGCTTTGCCGGGCACATTGATGTTGCCAATGAACTCAAAAAGCCACTCATAATTCACACACGTGATGCCCGTCAGGACACCATTGATATTATGAAAGCTCACAATGCACAAAACTGCGGCGGGGTTTTACATTGCTTTACTGAAGACTGGGATATGGCAAAAAAAGCGATAGACATGGGCTTTTATATTTCAATATCAGGTATAGTGACGTTTAAAAATGCAGTAGAACTACAAGAGGTTGTTAAAAAGCTGCCTCTAGATAGGCTGTTAATTGAAACTGATTCTCCTTATTTAGCGCCTGTTCCACACCGTGGTAAAACTAATCAGCCAGCCTATGTGCAAGATGTTGCTTATTTTATCGCCGACCTTAAAGGTTTGTCGTTCAAAGAGCTTGCTCATGCGACTACCCAGAACTTCTATCAGTTATTTAGCCTAGCAAGTCGTAACCAAATCAGTGAATCAAGCTAATCTGCCTCTATTCCTCTGCGGGCCAATGGTCCGAAGAGCTGAACCTCACCTTGTTAGTTTTCAGTTTGTTACGACCAAACTGGTTAATCTTGTTGTTGAGTTCGCTGGGTATACAACCACTGTTGAACAAACGAATATACAGCTTGGGGAAGCGTTATATCTCATATTTCTGAACGTACGCCCGCAAGGTGATGCGTTTTCAACCGATATAGAATTGCCGTATGAGGTATATAACAACACAGTTGCTGTTGACCTTTCTCGATTCAGTTATAAGGCGTCACCGACATTAATTGTCCCTAAGGTACTAACTAATGTTCTGCATGGTTCTTGCCGAAACCCCCATCACCCTAGCAAGGATAGTTTGGCAGAAGCAGATGCCTACGTTGCGAAAAGTTATATAAACAGTGATGAACGTCCGAGCCTGTTGATTCTATCTGGCGATCAAGTTTACGCGGATGATGTCGCAGGCCCCATGCTTGTGGCTGTGCGTCAATTAATAAGTGTGCTTGGGATATACAAAGAGCGGCCCTTGGAGCTGTCTTTGCCCAACGAGTTAGAGTCGCAATTATATATCCGTGATGGGCACTTGCCTAAGGAGCCTTGGCAAAATCGAAGTAAACTAACGCTAGGCTACTGGACCCGTAAAGATGAGCCACATTTTTCAAGCGTCAAAGCAGGTAATCATCTAATTTCTTTTGAAGAGTTTGTCGCTTTTTATATATTGAACTTTAGTTCTGAGGCTTGGAAGTTAGTTGAACCGTTTAATTTTAAAATTGACACACTAAATACGAAACATCAAACTCTATTTGAGGCTGAATCAAGAGCATTAACAGACTACATTGCTACCCTCCCTAAAGTAGAAAGGTTAATGGCGAATATTTCTACATTAATGATGTTTGATGATCATGACGTCACCGATGATTGGAATTTGACACCGAGATGGGAGCAAAACGTCGCCAACTCTTCTGTTAGTAAGCGCATCATTAATAATGGTTTGATTGCATATTGGTTATTTCAAGGGCTAGGCAATGACGCACAGAGTATCTCAGGCGACTTGCTACCTGGCTTTTTAAAATCTTTTCAAAATGATACGTGGCAATTTGACAAGTTTGACAGAGCTATAAATCGATTTGGTCAATGGCATTACTGCTTGGATACGACACCAAAAGTCGTGGTGATAGACACTCGCACGCATAGGTGGCGTAGTGAGCAGGACTTTGATGAACCGAGTGGTTTGATGGACTGGGAAAGTTTAATGGATTTACAGGATGTATTAATCCATCACGAAAGTGTGTTATTAGTGAGCCCAGCGCCTGTTTTTGGTGTGAAGATTATTGAAACCATTCAAGCAATTTTTAACACCTGTGGTGAGCCATTAGTTGTTGATGTAGAGAATTGGATGGCTCACGAAGGTGCAGCAAGAAAGCTTATCGACATTTTTAAGCGTGAAGACACGCCCAAAGAGACAATTATTCTCTCTGGGGACGTGCATTATTCGTTTTGTTTTTCTGTACAGGCTAGATTTGGTCGCCACCACAATCGTATTTGGCAACTGACTGCATCAGGCATTAAAAATGAGTTTCCAAAGGGGCTATTGGCAATTCTGGAGAAATTAGATATTGCGCTATTCTCGACTTGGAGCCCATTCAATATATTTACCAAACGCTGGCAGCTGGCTGTGTCAAAACATAAATCTGATTACGGCAATGGGCGTTACTTGGTGTCTGACTCGGCGATAAGCTTGGTGCGCATGGAAGAAGGTAAGCTGAAGCACTACACCTTACTGCATGGCACAGGCGAAGTGACACAATTCGAACTCAACTAATCACGTAAGTATAGAAGCGCTAAACATAACTTTTGCTATAGTTACCTGTAAGTATAGTGACTTAAGTGGCATTTATGCTATTGATACTGCGCTTTTGTATGATATGTCTTTGCTGGTTATTAAGCCGTAACCAGAGCAAACGAGTACTTTCTGTATGTCTGCTGTCGACTGCGTGTCAAGCCGGAGCCAATCCCATTTTTACAGACACGTCGCAGATTATGCGCCGTTTTGATTATGAATCTGGGTTGAGTCAAGTCACCATAATGGCGCTGACAGAGGATCAATTAGGCTATATTTGGATTGGAACTCAAGCAGGGCTCAATCGCTTTGACGGTCATGAATTCAAGCAATTTACCAGTAAACAACAAGACCCCAACGCACTAGCCGGCGCATTTGTCACGGGATTGTGTCACAGTGGAGAAACAGTATGGATTGCCACAAGCACAGGTTTGAGCGCCTACCACACGGTAACGGGTCGATTTCAAAGCTTTTTGAAAGAAAATTATCTAGCGATCAGCTCTGATCGGGTAAAAAACCTAAATTGTAATGGAAACTACATATCTGTTTCGACTGAAAACCACGATTTTTATGTGATAGATAAAGTCTCACTTGAACCTCAATCTATAAAGTTACAAGGTCGTTTTGCCAGCCATGCAATCACCTATAACGGTCAGATTTACTATATATCTGAGCGTGGCTTTATGACGTTAAGTATGCAATCAAGTAAAAGTGCGCTGTTACTTGCTGGCGACTTCAAGTACTTAGCTTTGCGGGGCGAGCGAGTTTTTTTGATCACAAAAGACAATAGACTGGTTAGCTACGACACTCTGTACGAGCGTATCTTGTGGGAAATAGAAGTCGGTAGCCAAGCAGGTTTGGAGCTAAATACACTACACATATCGACAGATAGATTGTTTGTAGGAAGTAACTTTGGGGTATACCTATACGACTTAAAAGGTCAGTTTAAAAAGCACTGGTTTAAACATGAAGGCCAAGGGCTCGGCTTACAAGATAACAGCATATTGTCCGTCCTTGTAGATAGCAACCAAGATTTGTGGTTTGGAACGGAAACCAGTGGCTTACACTTTATTAGTCAGTTAAGTGAAAACTTTGGGCACGTAAGTGCATTTAACTACCCCGACAGGTCTCTTCCTGAGCCTGATATCAGAAATTTTGCATTGGATCGGTACGACAGATTATGGTTAGCGACATCCTCCGGTTTATATTTTTTTGATGGCGCGGGGTTTGAGCAAGCTCAGCAAGTATTTCCAAAAGTCTCGGTGATGGAAAATGCGTTTATTACTAAATTGCATATCCAAGGCGAGCATATGTGGATCGCGACCCGAGGGTTGGGTATGTACCGGCTGAATATAGCTAACGGGGATTTAATTAATATCATCCCAGATATAGGTAAAGGCCCTGAGCTGAGTTTTAACGATATTATTGAATTTGAGGGCAAAATATTAATGAGCTCTCGTTCTATGGGACTGCTTTACTTCAATGAAAAAACCAACAAACTTGAACCCTTTTTGCCTTTTGAAGACAAGGCTCCCAGCCATGTTTCCTCGTTATTAAAACAGGGAGATGCGCTTATTTTTGGCAGCATTGGAGATGGTTTATTTAAATATGAAGACGATGTACTTTTACAGCTAACCATTGCGAATTCACTGGCGTCAAATATTGTGTTTATGTTGCAAGAAGATAGTTTTGGTCGTATCTGGGCCGGGAGTGAAACGGGCATTTCAATTGTAGATAATAATTTTTCTGTTGTTAAGGCGATAAAACGATCTGATGGTTTGGCAAATAGCGCTATTTGGGCGCTTTTGTATGATAAACAAAATCATATTTGGTTTGGCACCAGTGGCGGTTTGTCGCGAGTTAATATTCATGACTTTAAGATTGATAACTTTTTTCCAGTAGATGGCGTACAAGGCAACGAATTTAATTACAACGCAAGTTGGCTCGCTCCGGACGGCCGCGTCTTTATGGGTGGGTCCAATGGATTTAATCAATTTCATCCAGAGGAGATCAAGATATCTCCGATTATAAGGCCGCTATTAATTTCTAATATTGAATTGTTAGGTCGTACACTGCACCCATCTAACAACAAAGAACTCAAATTGGCTCCTGAGTTGACTACCCATCTTGAACTTGAATATGACCAAGATATTGTTTCACTGCATTACTCCAGTTTAGATTATGGTTCAGAAGGGCTGAGGTTTTACTATCGTATAATTGGGCTTAGCGAACAGTGGCTTAAATTGGCTGATGGGGTTAGACAGATCAACTTGCTTAAGTTAGCACCTGGAAAGTATCAAGTACAGGCCTATACAATTAATCGCTTTAACCAAATTTCACCCGTACATCATTTTGACATAAGAATTAATGCGCCTTGGTGGTGGAATGATTATACAAAAGCGGGCTACTTCTTATTGTCGACATTGTTGCTCTTAATGTGGTTCAGGCAGCGTCAAAAACGCTTCCAGCAAGTAGTTAATGACAATAAAATTATGAATGAATTGCAAGAGCGTTTAGAGCTTTCCCTTTGGGCTAGTCAAGATGAGATGTGGGATTGGCATATAAATTCCAACAAAATTTATCGTCACAGCGTTAAACCTCGCATCGACTATGGGCAATGCAAGTCTACTATGTCGGTCCATGATGCGGTTCAGTTTATTCACCCAAAAGACTATATAAGTTGGGAGGAAAAACTCGAATCTTGCTTAGACGGGGAGCAGGATACGTATGAAATAGCGATTCGAGTAAAAACCGTAGATGATGATTGGACATGGGTACTCGAGCGCGGGAAAGTGGTGAGTAGAGATTGCCATGGAAAGGTGGAACGTCTTGCTGGCGCGCTAAAGGATATTGCTGAACTCAAAGCACACCAAAATGCATTGCAGTCGTTAAATGAAGGTTTAGAGATTAAAGTTGCTGTTAGAACTGATGAGCTTTATCAAAAAAACCAAAAGCTAGAACAGGCGATGATTGAGCTAAAACGAACTCAACAAGAGTTAATTGAAAGCGAAAAAATGGCATCGTTGGGCAACGTTGTAGCAGGCATTGCCCATGAAATTAATACCCCATTGGGAATATCAATAACAGCGATTTCGTACAATCAGGAAAGCCTTAAAACGGTTGCGACCAAACTAGAAAATCAGACATTAAAACAGTCTGAACTAGAACTGTCGATTCAGGAGCAACAAGAGGGCTATTTGCTTATGAGTCGCAATTTAGATCGCGCCAAAGAGTTAATTAGTAATTTTAAACAAGTTGCGGTTGACCACTCGAGCGAGGTCCAAAGGGAGATTAATGTCAAAGAGTATGTTGAAGATGTCTTCATTTCACTCAGCCCCTTGGCAAATGGTAAGCAAATAACATTGGCAATTGAGGGGGATACTGAGATAAATGTAAACACCTACCCAGGTGCGCTTTATCAAATACTAACCAATTTGTATAACAATACTATTTTACATGGTTTCGAAGGCAAAGATGAGGGAGAGGTGAGCGTCAATATTCAGCAGTTGGAAGGCTGTTGGTCTTTGACATATAAAGATGATGGCATAGGTATGAACGAGCGAAATTTAAATACACTATTTGATCCCTTTGTGACTACAAAACGAAACCAAGGTGGCTGTGGGTTAGGAATGCACATTGTTTATAACTTAGTTACTCAGTTACTTAAAGGGGAGATATCTGCTTGGTCGAAGCCAAGTAAAGGATTAGAAATAAAACTAAAAGTGCCAATTACCTCCGATAGCGTTGTTTAAGTATAATCCTCCCTAATTAATATTGGGAGGATATAGAGGTTATTTTAACTAATTTATATTGGTCGAAATATCTAAATTAATATCGTCTTTTTCAATTTTCCAAATTTCAGTAACTCGGGTAGTTCCCCCTGTATTTCGACAAACAATTTGAGCCGCTATTAATCCAGTTCTTGCATCATATTGGACAGCTTCATCGAAAGATAAGACATCACTATAAAACCCATTGTTGTGTCTTCGTGCCAAAGCAATAGGGGAGTTACTTTCAATACTAGAAGCAAAGCAAAAACCATCTGGCTCACTATTATCAATATTTAATATCGCTTTGTAGTTTACATCTTGATAAAACCCTGGATAGAGGTGATCACCCTCTGACCACTGAGCTGCATCTATGTTACTTTTTAGGTTTACTTTTGGAGCGGGTGCTAATTTGTGCCTATAAATAGAAACAATGTCGGTATTACCTGCACATTCTGCTTCAACATATTTAGCACTATATTCATGCCCCTTGGGAAGTTCAGCAGTAAGTGTTTTTCCATTGACTTCCATGTGAGACAAGAGTTTATCGGTATTTTCATCATAGATAGCAGCTTTTTGACAAGGTGTGTTATTTAGATAATGCGGTGTATAGATACGTATGGTATACGCGGAACTTGACTGAGTTACCATGGCATCAATTGGCCCATGTTCATAGAAGGTTACCCGACCTGCATTACCGTCAGTATCGTAGAACAGGGTTCCTGCTAAAGCTTTTGCACTTAATAAAATAGAGAGTGGTATTATCACACTAGGTTTCATTTTTCATTCCTTTTACATGTTGTTAATAACAACCTTACCTTGAGTATAATTAGATGTGAAGCGATATTTTAATGGTTTTATTATTTATTTTAATTGAAGTGTTTTAATGTAATATAAAATCTATTTATTAATATCTGTTGTTTATATTTTTCAAACAACCCCCTTTTGAACTACAGTTAGAGGTGTCCTTAAATTTGCCGCTGATGCAAGATGAAAGAGCCAGAAGCAAACCCCCTGACTTTTTATGCACACCAGTGAGCGCTACTAGCAAATAGCAGAAGATATTCGCACCAGTTCAAAGTACAAGGGCTGCGTCCATTTTTGCAGGTGTATCTTAGGTTTTATCAGAGCCGCTAAATTGGAATTGTCCAAAAGCTTAACTAGAGTTTTTTTCAAACAGTTCATTCGAAATAGAGCAAATTGCGGACAGCAGCTATTCCTAGCGTAGTTACATTGTGAATTATCTTGGCGCTATGCACCAAGGTGAGTATGCCATAACAGCTGTCAGTCAGACATTAAAGGGGAAAATGCATGCCAATAAAAATCAAGATTGCAGACACCACAAGCCTGATAGATGAATCTTTCAGGCTGAGGTATAAAGTTTTTGTTGAGCAGGAAGGTTACATTGAGCCCAATTCGCAACGGCGCGTATTTGATCGTTTCGATGCGTTTCCAACCACATTTAATTTGGTCTCCATGCTTGATAATGTGGCAGTGGGCGCTTTTAGGTTAGCTATTGATAGCAGCCAAGGCTTACCTGCGGATAGTTATTATGACTTTAGGCAGCATATTCCTATTGGCTCGGTGTTGATGCATGGCGGGATGTTTTGCATTGATCGAGAGCATCGCTCCAGCGGTATGGCCATGGGGCTTATTCTAATGGCCAGCTACCTAGCAATGACAAAAGGTGTAACCCATGTTGTGGCGCCAATTAACCCTGCAATCGGTAATATGCTTAAGCGTATAGGTTTTAAGCAAGTTGCTGACGAGTTTATGGATCCGCAAGTCAATATTTCAGTTTTGCCGCTTATTTTAGATGTCTCTGAAGTAAAAGACTTTTTTCTTAACTTTATAAGGCAAAACGAGTTACATGACTTTCTTTGTGATTATCAGAGGTGGTTTTATAAAGCAGGTGAAACAATCATTTCCTCAGGAACCAAAGGCGATGCTGCATTTGTCATTATTGAAGGCGTTGCGCAAGTAAAACTGCCTAACACCGATACTGTCGTAGCGACAGTAGAAGAGGGAGGTATGCTCGGGGAGTTAGCTCTCATTACTGATGAACCCAGATCGGCAGATGTGATTGCTAAACAGGATGTTGTTGTTATGGTTATCAATAAAGAAGTATTTTTGCACCGCTTTATGAATTCACCAGAACACGCTTTAAAGTTGCTGAAATTGCTAGGTAATCGAACACAAGGCATGCTCAAACAATTGCAGTTGAAAGATGGTTTTGGCAGCTAGTTGACGTGATAAGAAAACAAGGACATGAGCGATGTGTCATGTCCTAAAAAGTGTGTAAGCTGTTACATTACTCGCATGCCTGGCTCAGAACCTTCATCTGGGTTCAGAATATAAATTTCTTTACCACCAGGGCCTGCCGCTAGAACCATGCCTTCTGACATGCCAAAGCGCATCTTGCGAGGTTTTAAATTCGCAACCATAACTGTAAGCTTGCCTTCGATGTCTTCAGGCGCGTACGCAGACTTAATGCCGGCAAATACTTGTCGAGTTTCTCCGCCTAAATCAAGTGTTAGTTTAAGTAACTTTTCAGCGCCTTCAACATGTTCTGCTTTAGCGATTTTAGCCACGCGTAAATCCACTTTTGCAAAATCATTAAATTCGATTTCATCTGCAATAGGCTCTTTAGCAAGTGGACTGTTTGGATCCAAAGTTGGTTTTGCAGGTTCTAAGCTTTCTTTCGAAGCATCCACCATGGCGTTAACCTTATCTAAATCGACGCGTTGCATCAGTGCTTTAAATTTATTGATGTCATGACTAACCAATGGCTCAGCTACGGTTTCCCAGCTTAACTCTGTTGCTAAAAACTGCTCAACATTCGCACTCATTCCTGGCAGTACAGGCTTAAGGTAAGTCAAGATGATCTTGAACATGTTTAATCCAAGAGAGCAAACCTGGTGCGCGCGTTCTTGCGTAGCTTCATCTTTAATAAGTACCCATGGTGCTTCAGCATCGATGAATTGGTTTGCTTTGTCGGCAAGTGTCATGATCTCACGGATAGCGCGGCTATACTCGCGGTTTTCATAATGCGTTGCAATGGTATCGGACACAGCGCTAAATTCAGCTAATAATGCTTCATCCATGATTTCGTTGCTAAGCTTGCCAGCAAACTTTTTAGTAATGAAACCTGCGCAGCGGCTCGCAATGTTTACAACTTTACCCACAAGATCTGAGTTTACGCGTTGGGCAAAATCCTCAAGGTTTAAGTCTAAGTCAGTGATACCACTGTTTAGCTTCGCTGCATAATAATAGCGAAGATACTCTGGATCCAAATGTTCAAGGTAAGTACGAGCTTTAATAAACGTACCTTTCGACTTTGACATTTTTGCGCCGTTAACTGTTACAAAACCATGTGCGAATACATTGGTTGGTTTTCTAAATTCAGCACCTTCAAGCATTGCAGGCCAGAACAAGCTGTGGAAGTAAATGATGTCTTTGCCGATAAAGTGATACAGCTCTGCGTCTGAGTCTTTGCCCCAGAAAGCGTCAAAATCAATACCGCTTTTATCACACAGGTTTTTAAAGCTAGCCATGTAGCCAATTGGCGCATCTAACCATACGTAAAAGTATTTACCAGGAGCGCCAGGTATTTCGAATCCAAAATAAGGTGCATCGCGGCTGATATCCCACTGCTGGAGGCCTTCAGCAAACCATTCTTCAAGCTTGTTTGCCATTTCAGCTTGTAAGCTTCCTGAATGTAGCCACTCTTTTAGCATGCCTTCAAATGCTGGCAGATCAAAGAAGAAATGCTCAGAGTCTTTTAATACAGGTGTTGCGCCAGACATCGCAGAGCGAGGCTCTTTTAACTCTGTAGGGCTGTATGTTGCGCCACAGGCGTCACAGCTGTCACCGTTCTGATCGGTAGCGTCACATGTAGGGCAAGTTCCTGTAACAAAACGATCTGGCAAGAAGATGTTTTTCTCGGGATCAAACAACTGTGAAATCGTACGTTTTTTAATGTGGCCTTTGTCATTTAGACGTGTATAAATAAGCTCACTTAATGCTTTGTTTTCATCGCTGTGTGTACTGTGGTAGTTGTCAAAAACGATATTGAAATCAGCAAAGTCACGTTGTCTTTCAATGCTTACATTCTTGACCATTTCTTCAGGGGTGATCCCTTGCTTTTGCGCATTTAGCATGATTGGCGTGCCGTGTGCATCATCAGCACAAACATAGTACGCTTCGTGACCGCGCATTTTTTGGAAGCGAGACCAAATATCAGTCTGAATGTATTCAAGTAAATGCCCTAAATGAGTTGGGCCATTTGCATATGGTAATGCACTTGTAATGAGAATTTTTCTCTTTGTCATAGTTTTCCCATGGTTAATTAGCCGCTTTGGCTAACGCCAGTGTAACTTTGACTCAATTTGGTGATGAAATTGAGCGCAATTTTTTAGTCCAACTGGATTATGCCCTAATAACGCGATTTTGACTGGTCTTAATTTATCGAATGTTACATAATTCCTGCGTTCTTTTCACCACCTGATGGCGTTTTATTTGTATGTTTGGCATCAAGAAGTTTTTTAGTAAAGAAGATCCAAGACAAACTGAAATTATGAATTTGTTAAATGGCTATCGTAGCGCCATTTTTCCAATGGGAATTCAAAATGAATGGATCTCGTCGATAGAAAAACAAAAGTCAGTTTATCAAATCACCTTAACACTTCCTTTTGCTGCGCGTTCGCAACAACTTGAACTAGAGCAGTACTTACGCAAAGACAACTCTATTGACGTCAGCATCAAGATTGAAACAGCTATTCCGTCCGCGTATAAATTCAAAAAGATCAAACATATTGTGCTAATCGCATCAGGAAAAGGTGGAGTGGGGAAATCCACGACAGCAGTAAATCTTGCATTGGCATTGCAAGCTGAAGGAGCAAAAGTGGGTTTGCTGGATGCAGACATTTACGGACCTTCTATTCCGTCATTATTAGGTCTGGAAGGGCAACAACCTTCCGCAAAAGATGATAAAACTCTTAACCCTATGCAAAAATATGACTTGAATACGATGTCGATTGGTTATTTGGTGCCAGCCGAGAAGGCCACTGTATGGCGAGGGCCGATGGCTTCTCAAGCATTAAACCAGCTTTTGAATGAAACGGATTGGGGCGAACTCGATTATTTAATTGTAGATATGCCTCCAGGAACTGGTGATATTCAATTAACTATGACACAAAAGCTGCCCGCCAGCGGGGCTGTGATTATTACAACACCGCAAGATCTAGCCTTGGCCGATGCACAAAAAGGCATAGCTATGTTTTCACAGGTGAACCTTCCTATTATCGGCCTAATAGAAAACATGAGTTATTTTAATTGCCAGCATTGCGGCGGAAAAAATGCGTTGTTTGGTCAAGATGGCGGGAGTGAATTGGCGGCGCGACATGGCGTTCCACTACTTGCAGAAATTCCTTTGGATATTCAAATTCGTGAAGAGTCTGAAAAAGGACACAATATCATCACTCAGAACACTAAAGTGGCTGAGCACTATACCTATTGTGCGCAACTTTTGGGTAGCATGCTCAATCTTCAATCTTCTGATACCACAGGTGTTGAGGTCGTTTTTTCAGACGATTAGGTGCTCCTAAAACATCGATTTGAGAGTTTATTTCGTATACTCACTGGCAATTGTTTGTGTAGTCATCATACTTACCTATGTGATTTTGGGGCGGCTTATTTTTTCATAGTTTGATGGGCATAATTGTAATAATCCAATTAAGCCGAAAGTCTAAATCACTTACTCAAGGAGGTGGGTATGTGGTTGTATATGAAACACATCGTATTCTATTTGTTTCTGCTTGTGAGTGGGCAGTGTGCCTTTGCGTCTCAAGGGTATGCCATTGCGCAATTTACAGATACGTCTAATGAATTGTCGGTAGACAATGTCATAGATCGCAGTGCGAGCTTTATACCCGTAGGTGGCGAAGCTAAATTCGTCAAAGGTGAAACTCTTTGGGTTAAAGTGAGCGGCACGCAATATTCCAACGATCTGGTTGCGATAATGAGCACAATTGAGGGCACTGTAAAGCTGTATCAGGTTTTAAGCGGTAAAATTGTTGCATATAAATTAGTTTCCCCTGAGGTTGCTCACCTAGCTCCCAATCTACATATTTTACCTTCTATGTCGCTGTCAGATGGGCAGAGGCAATATGATGTTTATATAAAAGTTAAAGCAAAGTATGGCGGTGTGCTTTCGTTAGATGTGTTGTCAGAGAGTGAATACAGAAAAGCACTGAATTCACGCCTATTTGCAATAGGTGTAAGTAGCGGCATTCACTATTTTATTGCTTTTTTCGTAGCCCTAATGGCGCTGTTTCAATTGAGAAAAGGATTGGCGGTGTTAACTGCCTATTTTGTTTGCATCAGTATTCAAACTGGTGTCTATAGTGGTGCCAATAACTTAGTTTTTCCGAGTGAGGCTGCCAGCTATTTTGCGACATATCAAAGCCAAATTTACTTGCTGTCTCTAGTTTTTGCAGTGCTATTTTTACATTACTTTATGGTTTTGAAACGGGCCGAACCCAGATATATTCGCTTGGTGAATATTTCGATTTGGCTTATTGCTGCATTGACACTGTTAGTCGCACCACTAAATGCTCAGGACTCGTTAGTTTTTCATTTGATCGGTAGCCTAATTTGCTGTTTGTTATATTTTGTCGTTCTGAAAAGCCATTTGGTAGAACACCGAGATGAGGTGTTGGCACTGGTCCTGACTTGGCTACCAATTTTTGCGTTAAAAGCGTATATATTTGTTAATCAATTTGGAATCTACTTACCGATAGATGACCCGATCGTAAGCCATTTCCTGATCACCTCACATATTGTATTACTGGCTTTTTATTTATATTGGCACGATAAAAACAAAAAAAAGCAGCTTCTGTTTTATGCGACGCATGATAAAGATACTGGCGCACCTAACCGCTATATGTTGCAGCAAAGTTTAGAGTCACTCGAAAAAAAAGGAAAAGAGCATACTTTACTATTATTTAGACCACTGGTATTGCAGACTATTCGATTGAACATGGGGTGGAGCTTTGCAAATACACACCTTAAAAAGCTGTTGAGTAAAGTAAGCGAGCAATTGAATACCTATGGCAATGCCGTTACCGCTGAGAAAACAAACTCGCACACAGCAATATATCGATTGGATGATTCACTTTTTGCAATTGTCTTGCTTGGTAAATTTGAGTTGAGCCAAGTGGAGCAATTTGTTTGCATTTTGTCAGCGAGCTTCGAAGATGGAATTGATTTTTGCGGAGATTTGCTGGTCGATCAACTGGAAATAGGGGTAGCGAGCAACCCTATTCACGCAGCCAGTGCAGATTCATTGATCCAATGTGCGATGCAGGCTCTTGCCGCCAAACCTGCTGGGACGCATAAATGGCAGCTTTTTGATTTTGGTAATTCCATTGTGTCTCAACGCCGCATCAAAATTGCCTCGGCGTTAAAGGTAGCTATCGAACGTGAGCAGTTAAGTTTGTATCTTCAACCTCAATTACACTTAGATTCTGGCAGAGTATACGGTGCGGAGGCATTGCTTAGGTGGCATCATCCTGAGCTAGGTGTTGTACCTCCCAGTGAGTTTATTCCGATTGCGGAGTCTTCAGGGATTGTGTTTGAATTGACAGAGTGGGTAGTCGAAACAGGGCTCAAGCAACAGGCGGAGCTTGTGGAGCTGCTTGCATCACATACACTTTCGCTGAATATTTCTGGTAAAGACGTTGGTCGAAAAGAGCTTTCTGTTCAATTGATTGAGCTGATCAATCAATATGCTTTGTCGCCTATTCAAATAGTACTAGAGGTCACTGAATCAGCGACAGTTGACAATGAGAGAACTCTTTATGATACCTTAGCCGATTATCGAAAAATTGGACTTAGAGTGGCTATTGACGACTTTGGAACCGGATACTCGTCTTTGGCTTATCTCAGCCAGCTAGGGTTTGACAAATTAAAAATAGATAAACGTTTTGTTATGGACCTCGAAAGTTCAAAGACCAATCAAACTATCTGTAAAGCAACTTGCGACATGGCACATAGTTTGGGCTCTGTGGTTGTTGCGGAGGGAATAGAAAGCGAGGGGAGCTACAGGCAGCTTCAATCGTACCAATGTGAAATAGGACAAGGCTATTTTATTTCAAGGCCGCTGCCATTTGAAGAGTATAAAGCCTGGTTGCAGCGAATGATCGATGTTGAAGATGTTATACATTACCTAACATCTTAGTCAAATCGTCACTTATAACTTTGTATATTCGTTGCAACCCAAAGAAAGCTGCTCTAAACAGTTGGACAGAATGCGTGCCAAGGCCATAAAATCAATGGGCTTTGGCAGAATATCTACCATACCAACTTCTGCTAAGTGCTGTTTGCTTAGTTCGTCAATATTGGCCGTCATTGCGATAATATGAGTATGCTCGGCTTTAAGATTTTGCTTAGCAATGATTTTTGTAGCGGTAAGCCCATCCATTATGGGCATGATACTATCCATAAATATAATGTCGTAACATGTTTGTTCACAATTATGTATTGCTATTTGACCGTTGCTAGCGATATCAGGTTCGATATTGAATTTCTTTAAAAATGACGTCATCACTTTTTGATTGATGAGGTTGTCTTCTACCAAGAGCACACGTAGTTTGGACGCATCGAATTGGACGTGGGTAAGAGGCTTTTTTGGCGCTGGCATTTTGGCCTTTTGAAGAGGTAAGTTTACAAAGAAGTGACTACCTTCACCCAAGTTACTGGTAACTTTGATCTCGCCCTGCATTAACTCAATTAATTCTTTTACAATCGACATTCCAAGACCCGTGCCTCCAAAGTGGCTGCCGACTTCGTTTTCTCCCTGTTTAAATGGTTCAAATAAGTTACTGATGCTTGAAGAAGACATCCCAATGCCAGTGTCACGGACTTCAATGAATAAATACAGACTAGAAGAACACTCATCACTGTGCACGTTTAGTTCTACTGCACCAGTATCGGTGAATTTTACGGCGTTGCTGATCAAATTTGTAATAATTTGGTTTAATCGGGTCGAGTCACAATTTACCCAGCAAGACTCGGAAAGCTTTATATTATGTGAAAACTGGATGTCTTTTTTACTAACTAGTTGTTTAGATAATTCGACGAGATCGTCGATGAGCGGCACGATATCGCAAGGTTGGCAGGCGAGGGACAGCCCCTCTTGAGATATCTTTGAAAAGTCTAAAATCTCATTGACTAAGCCTGTCAAAATTTCAGTGCTTCGAAGCGCTAGCTGAATGTCCTCGGTTTTTTTTGTGTAGTCGTTCTCATCCATAGCATTTAGTAATAGTCCATTTATACCGTTCAGCGGGGTTCTCATTTCGTGACTAATTTTGGCTAACAATAAGCTGCGTTCACTCAATAACCGCTCAGCTTCATGTTTTTGCAGTTTAAGCTTTTCTCTTAGTTCAACGTCTGCGGTGATATCCTGTAAGGAGCCAATCAAGCTGATGCATTCACCATTATGAAATTCAGCTTCACCATGGCAAGAAACCCAAATAGTTCTATTTTGCTTGGTAGTGGCTCTTAATTCGAGGGCCCAAGGTAGGTCATAGTTGATTGCGTCAGATATTGCCTTCGAAAATGCATCTCTGTGTATGCCTTCACTGAAAAATCGCATCCACTGTGAAAGTGTAGGGCTCTCTTCTAAGCTCAAGTTATGGATCCGTTTAGTTTCGTTGCTCCAAAATACTTGTTGCGAAGGTAGATCTATTCGCCAACTGCCAATTGAAGCAACTTGCTCCATTTTTTCTAACGTCTTGTAATTACTTTTTAGCTTGCTTTCGGACTCTCTTCGAGCTAGTTCGAACCCTAGCCATTGAGCAAATAACTCTACATAATCAATATGCTCTGTTGTGAAAGGAGGGCTGATTTTGGCTGCGGAAAAGTTAATCGTCCCAAATATGCGATCGGCAATTCGAATCGGTGCGCCAATATAGGATTCTAATTGGAAGTCTTGATAACAAGGGTGTGTGGAGATTTCACTGTTTCCGGCGTGATGAAAAGACAGCGCTTTGTCTGCATTGAGTGTATGCACACAATAGGTTCCAGTGAGGTCAAATTGGCAGTGAGGGGCGAGATCAGGGTTCTCTGATTCAACATATAAAATGGTATATTGAGAATCTAATACCTCGCTCACGATTGCAATTTCAAGGTCGAATACCTCTAAACCAAACTTTAGAAGGGCCTGTATTTTCTCATCGGTATTTAGGCTTTGTTTTGATACGATGTTATGGAATTGTCTTAAAAAGCTCACAGGTTAAATCCTTCTTTTTTCTTAATAAGCTACAAAGCATCGTTGGATAAGTCAGCCCCTAGACTGGGGTTGATATAATATATTAAAAGTAGTTTAGCGCAATGTGGTATTTTATTAATTCTAAATGATGCAAAAGAAGCCAATGCCAAAAATCTACGACGCTGTGCTATGAAGGGCGTTGCCTAGTGCGCTAAAGTAGTTTTTTATTGCCGCAGTGATTAAGTCAATTTCGTCACCGATAAGAAAACCGCCAGCTAATTCCAATTTGGAATTAAGCACATCTGAAACGAGAAACTCGTTTTGAAATTCGAAGTGCTGGGCTATGACAGACTCAAAGGCACGTGCTGTTAGTTCCTGCGGCAAACTGTAATAGAGTTGCTGGGCGTGTTGATCTAAAGCAATACCGCGTGTGAAAAATGCACTGGGCTTGTTACCTTCGCTGTTAAGCAGAATACGTTTATATATTTCATTGAGTAACTGATTGAGCGGGTGAGAAGTACTTGGGTGAGATGTTAGCCATTTTGCGGAGGCGAAATCACCAGCCGTGCAATGCTCAAAAAAATGTTTACAGATGTAGTGATCAAAGGCATGCCACCACTCATGAGCAAGTGCGCCTCCACCAGCATTTTTGGCCAGCGCCAAAGTTCTTTTGGAAGGGGCGTAATGAGCTTGTACGCCCTTTTGCCCGCCGCTGCCAAATGCCAAATTAAGTGTTCCGCGAAGGCCAATAGCGGTCGGTGGCAAGGATAATATTTGAGCCAAATCAGCAAATGCATCATAAAGTAGGTTTGCGGCAATATGCTGCTCTTCTCTACTGACCCAATTTCCGAGCACGATGGTTTTAAATCCAAAGGTTGACTTTAATTCATCAAAACAGACTTGATCTCCGTAGCGGTAATCTGGGCCGTTACGTTTATAGTGCCTATGAAGTCTACTGTTACTCACTGAGATATCGCTGCTTTACGTCTTCAGGCATAAACTTTGTTTGCTCATGTATCATGCCCGCAAGCAGATCATATAGAGAACCAACAGGCAATGATTCATAGTGACTTAAAAAATAAGCGCATGCTTCCAAAGTAGAAAGGCTATGTAACTGCTCTGCTTTTCTAATGGTGTATTTATTTTCCGGTATTGATGAAAAAGATATCTTTTTTAAACGCGTTAACCAAGGATTGAGCATGGCGATTTTATGTGTTTTTTTCCAAGTACCATCCAATACAAAAAGATATTCAATCGTCTGTTGGTGTCTGTTAATAGTTTCTACGGTGTCTGCGTTTTGGTCTGGATATAACAAGGCGCAGTTACTTATTCGGGCAATCTCTTGTGCTGCTAAAAAGTCCTCTGGAGACTCACCTTGAAAAACCTCAATATTTGCCAGTTGTAGCTTGAGCAAACGAACCGTATTTTTCGCCACGGATACTTCGCTTGGATGCTGCAAAACGATAATTTTGGTTTTATTTTGCAGTTTTGGACAAACATAGTCGCAAACACATGTTTTTATGGAAAAGTGACAAATATTACAGGTACTTCTTTTCATAAAGGCTTTTAACAGGTTACAGTGTGCTATATCTTAACATAATTTATAGTTGGCTTTGCTCTTGTTGCGACTCTTAACTAGCATATAGTTATGGCAAAGTGGCGGGTAATAGACAATAAAGGACTTTTATGGACACTAGAATTGATGAAACTTGCTTGGAAAACATGCAGTCTTTGTTGGGGGAGCAGTTCAACGATACTTTGGAGTTTTGTCTAAGTGAATTCGATAGACTGGCTAATGATGTAAAAGCCACGATTGATAATGACTTGGAAGCAGCTACCAGAAATGCGCACAGTTTAAAATCAAATGCGGCACAGTTTGGAGCGATGAGTTTAGCTGATGTCGCCCGCAGCATAGAAATGGCGCTGATAGAAAATAATACTGAACATGCAAAATCACAGGTGAGTGTCTTGTGTGATGAAGTCGTGTCATCAAAAGCGCTACTACAACAATGGTTGACTTCAAGTGTATAAAGGCTTGGGTAAATAAGCACTTTTTTCCCTTGTAATAGGCTGTATTGTCACTCAGTACAGCCGAGTTTTCCTATTCGTCTGTTTGTCATTAAATTATACAACATTTGACCCTTTCCAATTTTCCAATCTCTGGTTATGCTACTCCTGAAATGAGGGGGAAATTATGCATAAAATTAATAAAAGCAATAAATTAAATGGGGTGTGTTACGACATTCGAGGGCCTGTATTATCTCAAGCTCAAAAAATGGAAGATGAAGGTGTTAAAGTGCTCAAATTAAATGTTGGGAATCCCGCCGCATTTGGTTTTGATATGCCTGAAGATATGCATAGAGACATCATTCGAAATTTACGCCAAGGACAGGGCTACTGTGACTCAAAAGGTTTGTATTCAGCAAGAGTTGCGGTATACCAATATTATCAGCAAAAGAGCTTTCCGAATATCAGTGTCGATAATACGTTTATCGGCAATGGTGTCAGCGAGCTTATCCAAATGGTCACGCAGGCGTTGCTGAATGACGGCGATGAAGTCTTGATCCCCGCTCCTGATTATCCACTGTGGACAGCGTCAGTGAAATTATCAGGCGGCGTGCCTGTGCATTATATGTGTGATGAATGTGCAGACTGGTTTCCAGATATTGCGGATATTCGAGAAAAAATTACAAGCAAAACAAAAGCATTAGTATTAATAAATCCGAACAACCCGACCGGAGCAGTTTATAGCAAGGCGCTATTAGAGCAGCTGTTGGACGTTGCCAGAGAGCATAAATTACTTGTGTTAAGTGACGAGATCTACGAGAAAATTCTATTTGATGATGTAGAGCACTTTTCAGTCGGTTCGCTATGTGATGATTTACCAATTATTACTTTTAATGGCTTGGCCAAAACATATCGTGCAGCTGGGCTCAGAATGGGGTGGATGGTTGCGAGCGGGAAAATCTCGGCCATGACAGATTTGCTTGAAGGTTTAAATATGCTCGCCTCAATGCGACTTTGTGCCAACGTCCCAGCTCAGTTTGCTATTCAGCAGGCGCTTGGTGGTGTGCAGTCTATCGATGACCTGTTGCTGCCTGGGGGAAGGTTGTACGAACAACGTAATATCGCATGGCAAGGCTTGAATGATATTCAGGGCATATCCTGTGTAAAGCCGAAAGGGGCTCTATATGCCTTTGCCAAATTCGACACTAAGCATTTCAACGTCAAAAATGATGAACTCATGATATTAGATTTATTGCGGGAAGAAAAAATCTTGTTGGTTCATGGTCGCGCATTTAATTGGCCATCACCAGATCATTTCAGGTTGGTTTTTTTACCGCATAAAGATGAATTAGAACCCGCTTTGCAGTCCATGCAACGCTTTTTCGACCATTACCGTCAGTAGGCGTGAAACAGGCCCTTACAAAAGGGCCATGATGCTTAACTATTGGCAATGTTAGTTACAAACTGACTATACAGCCTTGGCAAGTTTTCTAGTATTGCTGCTTTTCCTAACACATCGTGTGTTTCTATTGCTTTGTAAATTGCGCTCAGTGAAACCTGATCCATCATGGTTTTAGATGTTTCTATATGACTGATATGCCAAGGCTCTTCAGCGACACCACCTCTAAATTTGTCATAAGGCCTGAAAAAGCCAAATTTCTGTAAAGAGCTGTCAAGCCAACATGCGAAGTCATAAAATGGGCCGTCAAATTGATATTCCCACGGTTCCAGCTGCAGAGACTGCTCCGGCTGTAGGTAGTTGCTAGCGTAAACATCGAAGTCGCTGCCAAAGTGATGACGACTGGTTCCCGGGAGTGCTGAAAAGAGCATAATCGCTTCGACAACTTTTGCTTCGCTTAAGGCTGAAATGTCGACGGTGTCGTTATTTTGGTCGAGAACAGGACGTTGCCCACTAAACTTAGCGTTCCAAATCATACTTTGGCGATGAAAGTCTCGATAAGACGAAGCAATGGTAAAATCGAAACCAGCTGATTTAGCCGCTGCGTTTAGTGCGTCTAAACTCTCAACAACCTGCGCATGTACAAGCTGCCCTTGATAATCTACTAGGTGTGTTTGATCTAACCCGAGTGCTTGAAGCTGCGCAGTTTTCATTTAGGGTTTGCCAATAACTTTTCTAGTATCGACTCGTAAATGAGTGCAAGGTCATCGAGAGACTTGGCACACACGTGTTCATCTACTTGATGGATTGTTTTATTGATTGGACCAAGCTCAATTACTTTGCAGCCTGTTTGTGCAATAAATCGTCCATCTGAGGTTCCGCCTGTTGTCTCGGCATTGGCTGTTACGCCAGTGACTTCTTTAATTGCATCGAGCGTAACATTGAGTAACTCGCCAGGTTCAGTTAAAAACGGCAGCCCGTTAACCGTCCAGTTAAGTTCATAGTCTAGCTGGTGTGCTTTGAGTATGTCATTGACGCCATTTTGTAAGTCTTCTACGCTCAATTCTGTGCTAAATCTAAAGTTAAATTGAACCTCAACCGTACCTGGAATAACATTTCCTGCGCCAGTACCACCATGAATATTTGAAATCTGAAAGCTGGTTGCAGGAAAGTATGCGTTACCTGTATCCCAAACTTTGCTACTCAGTTCGGCCAAAGCTGGTGCAACATCATGAATTGGATTTTTCGCTAAGTGAGGGTAGGCAACATGACCTTGAATGCCTTTCACCGTTAGGTGACCCGTTAACGAACCACGCCGACCATTCTTTACAACGTCACCAAGCGTATCTCTTGAAGACGGTTCTCCAACCAAACACATATCTATTTTTTCATTACGTGCTTCGAGTAAATCAACCACTTTTGTGGTGCCATTGATAAAAGGACCTTCTTCATCAGAGGTAATTAAAAAACTAATTGAACCTGTGTGATTAGGGTACTTTGCAACAAAACGTTCGGTAGCAACCACCATGGCTGCGAGGGAGCCTTTCATATCGGCCGCTCCTCGACCATGCAAAACCCCATTCTCAACCAGCCCTGCAAAAGGGGGATGTCGCCAGTCTTTTTCGTTACCGACTGGTACAACATCAGTGTGGCCAGCAAAACAAAAGTGCGGGCCTTCGGTTCCTCTTCGCGCCCAAGTGTTGAGCGTATCAATGAAAAAGTGCTCTTCAATGTTGAAGCCTAGTTTTTCAAGACGGCTGTTGATCAGGTTTTGGCAACCTGCATCTTCGGGGGTGACGGAAGGGCGCTGGATCAGCGCCGAAGCGAGTTCTATAACATCACTTAGAGGTTGTTGGCTCATTTAAATATCTCTTGATACTGTGCTGCTTTGAAGCCAATATGAAGTTCAGAATTACGCTGCAAAATAGGGCGCTTGATCATCGCTGGAGATTCCAGCATATACTGCTTTGCTGATGTTTCATCTAAATTCTGTTTTTGCTCTTCACTCAGTGCACGATATGTAGTGCCGCGCTTGTTTAACACAGTTTCCCAACCCAGTTGTGCAACAAAGCTGTCTAATAGCTCTGGGGTTAAGCCATCTTTCCGGTAATCGTGAAAAGCGAATTCTACGTTGTTGTCTTGGAGAAACTTTTTGGCTTTTTTGATAGTGTCACAATTTGGAATGCCGTATAAAACTATACTCATAATTTACTAGCTCTTGATAATGTTATGAGCGGATCTTTGCCCGCATTGACTTGATTCAATGGATAATAACATGGCCCCAATTTATCTGCATTTAGAATTACTAAGGTGCCAGTAATAAGCAGATCTTGAGGTATATCGTAATAACAGAGAATGTCTCCAGACTTTATGTGTTTTTTACCAATGCTGTGTTTTAGCAGGTTTTCCATTTTCTGATATTCGCTTGGAATGTTTAGATGCAAAAGCAAATGTAATCCAGAGTCTGCTCGGATCACAAACTCCCCCCCTTGTTGGCTAACTTTTACAATGTTTCCGTTGCAAGGAGATATCATAAGTGCTTGATTCATTTTAACACACACGCCACTGCCAATCATACCTGATGAGAAAAGTGAGAGTGGATGCTGGGTTAATGGGAATACTTTACCAGTAAAAGGGCTTGCAATATGTAGTAGTGGGTTTGCTATTTGCGTAATTGGCGCATAGTTGATTGGTTTAGAAAAAATCATTAAACAAAAAGGTAACCGTCTTTTCTGAGTGCTTGAATTGCATTATTGAGCTGTTGCTCTTTAACCAGAATATAGTCTGTATCGTAAGTTGAGATAGAAAAAATAGAAACATTTGCACTGGCCAATACACCGGAAATGTTAGACATAATACCAGTAAGAGAAAAGCCCAAAGGGCCGATAATTTCAATCGCTCGCCAGTACGGCTCAGCTGCAAAACTTTCGATGTCGATGTCGGATGGGCACACAATTGATAGCTCTTCACTGGTTTTGGCAATGAAGAATATGTCTGATTTAAGCACATTAGTAGGGATGCCAGCATCGCTATCTAGGCTGTGGATCGTAAAGTCTTGTTGTAGTACTTGTAGCGTTTGTTTTGACATACTTGCGCTCTAACTGCATCGACTCATTCATAGTATAGGCAAGTAAAGTGAAAAGAAACCCTTTTATTTAGGGAGTAGACCGTTTCTACTCCCTTGATACCCTTAAGAAAGGCCTATTATGGGCGCTGGGCTGCTTGAATCGCCGTTAATGCAATTGTGTATACGATGTCATCAACTAGAGCTCCTCGGCTCAGGTCGTTGACAGGCTTTCGCATACCTTGGAGCATTGGACCTATACTGATCAAATCGGCACTTCGCTGCACAGCTTTATAGGTTGTATTACCAGTATTCAAATCAGGGAATACGAATACAGTTGCTTTGCCCGCCACTTTGCTGTTTGGCGCTTTTTTCCGAGCAACATTTTCCATAATAGCGGCATCGTATTGAAGAGGGCCGTCAATATCAAGATCAGGGCGTTTTTGCTGAGCTAACTTGGTTGCTTCACGCACTTTGTCAACATCAGCGCCTTGGCCAGAAGTACCTGTACTATAACTAATCATTGCCACTTTTGGTTCGATACCAAATGCCGCCGCAGAGTCTGCCGATTGGATCGCAATATCAGCAAGTTGCTCAGCTGTGGGGTCTGGGTTAATGGCGCAGTCACCATAAACTAGCACTTGGTCGGGTAATAGCATGAAGAATACTGAGCTGACTAACGATGAGTCAGGCGCCGTTTTGATTAGCTGTAACGGAGGACGTATGGTGTTTGCAGTTGTATTGACGGCACCCGATACCAGACCGTCAACCTCATCTTCAGCTAACATCATAGTGCCTAAGACCACGTTGTCTTGCAGTTGCTCAGCGGCGACTACTTCTGTGAGACCTTTATTTTTGCGAAGCTCAACCATTGGCGCGATGTAGTTATCAACCGCTTTTTGTGGGTCAAGTATCGTGACGTTTTCATTCAGAATCACGCCTTGCTGTGCTGCAATACGCTGAATTTCGTCATGATCACCTAGTAAAACTGTTTTTGCTATTCCTCGCTCACCACAAATTGCAGCAGCTTTGATGGTGCGTGGCTCATTGCCTTCTGGTAATACAATCGTCTTGTTGGCTCGACGAGCTTGATCGGTCAACATAAACCGAAATGCTGGTGGAGATAGTTTGCGAGTACGTGCGATCCCTTGCGAAAGGCTATCAAGCCAGTCTGGATCAATATGATCGGCATTGTGCTGTTTTACTTTATCGATACGTTGCTCGTCATCTGCGGGCACTTCCATATTGAAGTTATGCAAAAGTAATGACGTGCGCCAAGTGTCCGCTTCGGTCGCAAGAATCGGTAATCCCGTGTTCATTGCTTGCTCACACAGTTCCATTATACGAGGTTCAGGCTTAAAGCCACCAGTTAGCAGTATCGCGCCAAGCTTTGTGCCGTTCATTGCTGATAAACAAGCTGCAACCAATATATCTGAACGATCGCCTGGTGTAACGAGTAAAGCGCCAGGTGTGAAGTGGTTCAGAATGTTTGACACGGTACGTGCACAAAATGTCACTCGGCGCAGTCGTCTATGCGCCATATCACCTGCGTTAATCACTTCTGCTTGCAGATATTCACTTAAATCTCTCACTCGAGGCGCTACTAAATCAAAGTCCCAGGGGATAGCGCCAAGTAACATAAACGGATGCTTGCGGAAGATAGGCAGAGAGGCCAAACGATTCATCTCGTTTTCGAGTTGGTCAGGCTCGTGCTGATCGACCAAGTCTGCTCTCGCCCGGCCATCTTCATCAAGAGGGGCATTAACTTTGTTAAAAATACATCCTAAAACACGTGCATGGTCAATTCCGCCATAGTTGCCCGAGGCAATTTCTAAGCGATCTTCAAGCTGATCATTTGTGTCATTTCCCGGTGTTAATACAAATACGATATCTGCGCCCAAGGTTTGTGCTATCTCACGGTTTACTCGGCCCGCGTAGGGTTGTTTCCGAGTAGGTACCATACCTTCTATGATAGCTACTTCATCGTCTTGTACACTGCTTTCAAAGCGTTCAACGATTTCTTCCAGTAAATCGTCACCTTTGCCATCACCGATCATTTGCTCTGCATAGTGCAACTCAAATGGAGTGGGGGGGGCAATTGATGATCCTTGTTTGATAATTAACGTCGACTTTTCAGGGCCTACATCGGCATTACGTGGTTGAGCAATTGGTTTGAAAAAATTAACTTTAACTGCCTTTTGCTCTAGTGCGCGGACTAACCCGACAGAAACAGATGTTAAACCAACCCCTGTTGAGATTGGGATAAGCATGATCCTACGACCCATAGTTATTGCTCCCCAGCAAGCATGGCTGCATCTTGCGCGATAACAAGTTCTTCATTGGTTGGAGTTACAAGGGCGGTTGGTACTGACACTCCATCAGTGATTACCCCTTCATTACCAAAGCGAGCAGCTAAGTTTCGCTCGTTGTTTAGTTTAAAGCCTAGGAAGCTAAGTTGTTCTAAAACACTTGCACGAATTACATCAGAGTTTTCGCCTATCCCTCCAGTAAACACAAGTGCATCAATGCCACCTAATGGCACCGCAAAGCTCGCGATTTGCTTTGCTAGTCTGAAACAGAAAATATCTAGCGCTAGCTGGGCTTTTTCGTGGCCTTCTGCCGCACTTTCTTCAATTGTACGGCAGTCGTTAGATAACTCACTGAGACCGAGTAAACCGCTTTCTTTATTTAATAAAGTGTCAATTTGCTTTGCCGTATAGTTTAGTTGATTCACCAAGTACGCAAATAAACCTGGGTCAATATCGCCACTACGAGTGCCCATTACAAGCCCCTCAAGAGGTGTTAAGCCCATGCTGGTGTCTACTGATTTACCATCTTTAACTGCACAGACTGAGCAGCCATTGCCAAGGTGGGCAGTAACTATTTTAGATGGTTTGTCATTTAAGCCTAATTGTTCTATGGCTTGTGCCGATACGAAGTAGTGGCTGGTGCCATGAAAGCCGTAACGCCTGATGCCGTGCTTTTCATACAATGCATAAGGTAGCGCATACAGGAACGCTGTTGGTTCCATCGTCTGGTGAAAGGCGGTGTCAAATACTGCTATTTGAGGCAGTTTTGAAAATGCAGCGCTTGCGGCTTCTATACCAAGTAAATTGGCGGGGTTGTGCAATGGCGCAAGGTTTGCTGTTTGCTTGATAGCTTCAAGGACTGTATCGGTGATTAAAGCCGACTTGGTAAAGTGCTCACCGCCATGAACGACGCGGTGCCCTACAGCAACAAGCTGCTGGTCAAGTTTGAGAGATTTTACTAATTCGACCAGTTTATTAATGGCGACTTCATGTGCGTCTCCATTAGACAAAGAGATAATGTGCTTTTGGCCATTAACTTTGTATTTGATTTGAGGTGAAGCTTCACCTAAGCGTTCCGCTAACCCGGATAAATGCTCTTTTGCAGAGCTCGAGTCTATGATTGCAAATTTGAGGCTAGAACTGCCACAATTGAGGACCAAAACATGCGACGATGACATAATGACTTTCCGTTTTGACAATAAGAGTAGTTGCGTATTAAGCTAAATGGTGAAGTTCAATCAGCATTACACTTAATACTAAGGTATAATTGACATGTATGACCGTAATTTTACCTTATTTTTTTGAGAAAAGTTAGCACCTAGGAGTTATGATGCAGAAAAGTCTTATTTCACAAGTGCAACTGGGTCGGCAATATGCCAAAGAGTGGCCAATGCGTAAGGAACTTGCTCCCTTATTTCCTGAATTTAGGGTGATAAAGGCAACCGAATTGGCGTTACAAACGATGCCTATACTTGCGTTATTCACTGTGTTTTTTCAAACCAGCCAACTAGGAATGGACTATCTACCTCAGTCAATTGCAATTGCTTTATTCTTTTTAACATTACCTGTGCAAGGTTTGTTGTGGTTAGGTAAGCGATGTGATACTTCATTGAATCCCGCGTTATCTTCATGGTACAGAGATTTGTATCAAAAAATGGTCGCAAATGGTTATCAGGGAAATATCTGCACCCGAAAACCAACTTACAGAGAGTTAGCGAAACTACTCAGTGATATGTTTGAAAAAATGGATAAAGCATTTACTAAAGAAAACTTGTAGTTTTGATTGCGCACACCTGAAAAGGTGTGCGTAGCAACACACAAGTGCCAAAATGCCTTTCACTACATAGTGGCAACGTATTCACCGAAAAACACCTCTTCTTCGGCTGAAAGAAGCTCTTCTTGTTGAGGCTTTTAATCAGTAATAAGGTAGCGCACTTCAACTTTAAACACTTAATTGCTTTGCTTGTTGAAACCGGTTAGGGTATTCATTGGTTTCAATTCCATTACGTCCATGGCTAGCTAGTGATTCCGCTTACATTGTGATTTATTCGCCCCTTTCGGATATCCGAAGTAGTTTAATGTCGACAGAAAACGGCCCTGCTCGTTGGAGCTATAAGTGAGTCCATAGGTATTAGATAGGGTTTTGGTGTGCAGAAAACACCTAATCCCGGGAGGAATGATTGGACCGCTATTTAGCACAAAACGATCCAACCTCCAACATCAAGACGATTGCTTTTTATACTGCGTAATCAAAAAAGAAAACGTAATTTGGTGTGTGGTATTTTGTGCTAATTCTTCAAAGTGAGAAGCTTTAAACTTCCATGCAAATGGTGTCATCTTTATCAAGTTTTCCACGACATCTATTGCTACACTTTGGCGTTCTTCCACCAATGTTTGTTCAATCACTTCAAATCCCTCGGGGCAGGGGGGCGCATCGTGTAAACGCACATCATCATATATCTTTTGCTTTAGCTCGAAGAGGTGTTTAGGCCCAGGCCCTACGACAACTAGCATACCGTCTGGTTGTAATAATCTTTTTGACTCGTGTGAAAAAACTGGGGCGAAGATACTCAAAACGATGTCTGTTTGTGCCTCTTTGAAAGGGGCATCTTTGCTCGATGCGACGCTGAAGTGCGGTTTTCTATAGCGCTTAGCTGCAAATTTTACTGCTGGTTTACTGATATCTAACCCGTACACAGAGGTTGAGTCAGGAAGTGCAGCTGCCACAGCTTGGGTGTAGAAGCCTTCTCCACATCCTAAGTCAACAACCATTTTGGGTGACTTTTTAGCGATCAACTCGGCAAGTGATTGTTGCAAAAAGGTATAGTGGTTTGTAGCGAAGAATGCTCGCCTTGCCTGCACCATATCTAAATTATCACCTGGGTTTTTAGAGCGTTTAAATTGCACTGGAAGAAGGTTTACATAGCCTTCTTTTGCAAAGTCGAATTGATGACGATTTTTGCAGCTCAGTGTGTTGTTTGTTTGATTTAATTGCTCTGAGCAAATGGGGCAGCGATAATCTAATGTCATCTATCTAAGTATTCCTGATCGTAAAAAGTTCTGACCCAATGGGGCCGATAGGTGATCATCAATGTGATCGCCATACCATTTAACATGGCCTCTGGAAACCACATGATCACCGAGTAAAACAAATAATTATATTGAAGTGTTTGCCAATCATACTGGCCTAAAGACCAATAGTAGAAGCTTGTCAGCACTATTTTACTCGCTGCAACAAGGCCTGCGCAAATGAAAGCACAAACAAAAATATAAATAAAAAAATGTCTAGGTAGGTAGTGGTAGCAAATAGCAAACAATGCATAACTTATATAAACAGGAATAATCCCCGTTAGAAGCCAAAAGGAGAAAAACTCAATTGAGCTTTCTGCAAATGCGTAATGGAGCAGTGATGCGAGCAATGTACTGAGTAAAGAAAGCCGCCACCCCAACACTAAGGTAACAGCTGTAATCGCTAAAATATGGATATCTAAAAACGGTAAAATTCCAGCCTTTACCTGCCATAAAATAGCCATAACAAGTGCACAACATAAAACGCCTGTTTGTCTCTGCGGAGTTTTGAGCAACGCGAGAAATTGCGCTTTATCAAAACTGACTGCAAATGCGAGCAGACAAATTAGCGTTGTTGCCATCAACTGTTACCTATATTTACTGGGTTAACTACCTTATGTGCTTAAACGTCAAAAGTGGCCCAAATTGGAGCGTGATCTGACGGCTTTTCAATACCTCTAAGCTCATAGTCTATGTCGCTTTCAATACAAGATGACATCAGACTTTTAGTTGCGAGTACCACATCTATACGTAAACCACGGTTATCATTAAAACCTTTAGAGCGATAGTCAAACCACGAATATTTATCTTGGGCGTCAGGTGTAAGCTCTCGGAAGGTATCTTTTAAACCCCAATCCATAAGCGTTTTTAACCATTCGCGCTCTTCAGGTTGAAACGAACACTTGCCAGTTTTCAACCAACGTTTCATATTGGGCTCGCCAATGCCAATATCATCGTCCGTCGGGGAGATATTGATGTCACCCATAACAATAAGGTTAGCGTCTGGAGATTCATTCGTATTGAGGTGGGTCATTAAATCTTTATAAAATTGGCGTTTGTACGGGAATTTTGTTTCATGACTTATATTATCCCCCTGAGGGAAGTAGCCATTCATCACAGTCACTTCCTGACCATTATCGCTTTCAAATACACCAGTGATCATACGTTTTTGTGCATCTTCTGTATCAGTCGCAAATCCTTTTTGAATAGATTTGGCTGGCTTTTTCGACATAAGCGCAACACCGTAATGGGCCTTCTGGCCATGAAAGTAGACGTGATAGCCCATTGCTTCTATGTCATCGACGGGAAATGCTTCATCGTGCACCTTGATTTCCTGTAAGCCGATTACATCTGGCTGGTGTTTGTCTATTAATGCTTGTAATTGGTGAAGTCTAGCTCTGAGGCCATTGATATTGAAGGAGATTATTTTCATAAATAGGATTCGTCAATAAATAAAATCGAGTGTATCACTTTTGCTGCCCAGATAGGTGAAAAGTTTACTGTTTCACGTCTATAGATTGTTAAATTTTGCGATCTATTTAAAGAGTTAAAGCGAGACGATTATGAATATGTTAATTGATCATTAAATACTCAGAAAAGTTTAATTTTATCATTTACAGGGTGAAATCTGGTTATATAATGCGCAGCAATTCGTTCATTTGAGGTAAATTATGTTTAAGTCTTTCACTGTTGCAGCTCTTATTTCTCTAACGTCAACGACAGTTTTTGCATCTGAAGCACACAGCTTTAAAGCTGATGACGCATCAACAATTTCTAGAGTGTGTGAAGTAGCGGCAAATCAGGGTCTAAGCGCAGCTCGTAAAGAAGGTGCACGACATGGTGTATTTATTTCTCGCTTTTCTGAAACCGTAAGATGTAATGGTGAAGATATTCGTACATTTGCTAAAACTCAAAGTGAAGTTCAAACAGAAAAACAAGCTAGCAAATCAAAATTAGTTGCAAAAAATTCTTCAGTCGCAACTGAATTATGTATGAAGGCGGCTAAAGAGGGTATAGAAAGTTTAAAAGTATACCGTGGCCAAGCTAGAAGCCTTAAATGTAATGATCTACCAGTTAAGCAGTTTGTTCAGCAAATAAACAAAACTGCACTGTAAGTATAAAGATAAAATACTTAGATTAAGCCCAGCAAACTTGCTGGGCTTTTTGTTTTCCATACCTAAACTCCACTCTAAACTCTCGATTTTACCTAGTCGATTCGTTTACATTTTGTAAATTAAACCTCTCTTAAATGTGTTTTTATTGTTTTTTCTATGTGTTATAAAGGTTAAAAAGATGTTTTTAATACACTACGGAGAATAAAGATAATGAGAAAGGGGATTACGCTAATTGCATCTGCAGTCGGTATTGCTTTACTTGGGGGGGCAAGCCCAAGTTTTGCAAACGACAATGAAGTAGAACGTATTGAGATCACGGGATCACATATTAAACGTTCTGATTTAGAAGGGCCTTCACCAATCCAAACAATCTCGGCAGGAGATTTGGCTGCAACGGGCTCGACAGATCTAATAGGGGCTTTACAAAAATTACCAGTGGCTGGTGCTGGTACGTTTAGTACACAGGGCAACTCCAGTGATGACACCGCAAATGGCGGCTCAAGTGTTGCATTAAGAGGTTTAGGTGCGTCTTCAACGTTGGTTTTGATCAATGGTCGAAGAGTAGCGGTTAGCCCTTTTGCGAAAGATATTGAAACGTCTTTCGTTGATTTAAACACAATACCCGTTTCATCAGTAAAACGCATTGACGTACTAAAAGATGGAGCGTCAGCAACTTATGGTTCAGATGCTGTTGCAGGTGTTATCAATATTATTTTACGTGACGATATTGATGGTTTTGAAATTGCCGGCAAAATATCTGATACAGCTGATGGTGGAGCAGAAGAAGAAAATTTCACGTTACTATGGGGCAGCTCGACTGATAAGGGACATCACAACTTTTCACTAGATTATTTTAAGCGTGGTGATGTTTTTTATGCTGATAGAGATTATGCGTCTACGGCAGATCAAAGATTTCGTGGTGGTAATAATGCACTGAGTTCATCTGGTATCCCTGGAAGCATCGAAGTTGTACGAAGCCAACTCACTGATGCACAATGGGAAGCACTTCCAGTCACACGAGTCGAAGATGATGGAACGAAAGTAAGACAGACTATTTTTGCCGATGTGTGGGGCAATGATAAATGCCCGGAAAACATGATAATTGGTGATATTTGTCGTTATGATTATGCGCCTCATATGACACTTATTCCGTCTACCGAACGGATCAGCTTTAACTACAATGGCGTTCAAGAGATCATGGACGGTGTGGAAGGATTTGCTGAGTTTTCAGCGCAACATACTTCCACGTTTATTCAAGGTGCAGCAAGTCCAAGTTTTACAGAATTGAATATGGCCGGGGACAACCCGAATCACCCATTGGCAGATCAGCCCGATCACTTCTTGCACGGCGTAGATATTTCTATGCGACGACGTACAGTAGATATCGGTAACCGTAAAAAGGATGTAGATTCAGAGTATTACCGCGCTGTAATGGGAATGCGTGGTGAGTTTAAAGAGTGGGAGTGGGAGTTTGCTTACTCAGCCATCCGTTCAAGTGCGGTTGAAAAAGGCTTTGATGGTTTTCCTAATAAGCTAAGAGCACAGGCTGAAATAGACAACGGTAACTGGAACCCATTTGAGCCAAGCCAAAATTCTCAAGCCACTTTAGATAGAATTGAAACAACCACAACGCGTTACGGTGCATCAACAATGCAGTCATTTGACGCGACAGTCTCTGGTGAGCTTTTCGAACTCGGTGATGGCTATGTGGCCGCAGCATTTGGTTTAGAGCATCGTTATGAAAAAATCGAGGATAATCCTGACAGTCAGTACTTGAATGGTGAAATATTTGGTACTGAAGCAACGCAAGCAAATGGGGATAGAGACAATACCGCTTTATTTGCCGAATTTATCGTACCAGCCACTGAAAATTTAGAACTACAATTGGCACTTCGTTATGAAGATTACAGTGATTTTGGTAACACAACAGATCCAAAAGTTGCTTTCCGTTGGACACCAATAGAAGAAATTGTTGTGCGTGGTTCTTGGGGCACCGCATTTAGAGCACCATCACTGGTACAGCTCCACTTAGGTAGAACTGATGAATCACCAAGTGTGATTGACCGAGAGCGCTGTAAAATAACTAAGGATCCACTGGATTGTGAACCATTTGAATACACAGCTGAAGTTGCGGGTAATAAAAACCTACAGCCTGAAGAGTCTACAAACTACAACTTAGGTATTGTTTGGCAGGCTACAGATGACTTTAGTGTGGGTCTTGATTACTGGAATTACGATCAGGACAATCTAATTAAAAAAATTGGTGCACAGGATATTGTCGACTGTTGTGGCGATGATCCTAAGTTAGTCGTACGTGAAGCGAGTACTGGTGGTACGCCTGGGCGTATTCGACTGATCAACGATACGTTTGTCAATATTGGTGGCAGAAAGACAGATGGTATCGATGTTGATTTAGAATATCGACTTCCGACAAAAGACATGGGTGAATTTAAGTTTGGATATAACGTAACTTATGTTTTGAACTTTGACGAAGAGCTTATTCGAACGGATGAAAATGGCAATTCGGTTTCGGTTATCGAAGATGAAAATGGTGAATACCAACATCCAGATCTGCGTTGGAATGCACGTGTTGATTGGGCACTTGATGATTGGGTAGCAAACTTCAGTGTTAATTACATCAACTCTTACAATGATCTGGCGGATAGCGATGGAAATAAGTTTGAGATAGATTCTTGGACAACAATAGATACCAGTGTTACTTATATTGGTTATGAGCAGTTAACTGTGACTGTTGGTGCAGCTAACCTGACGAATGAAGAAGCACCATTTGCACCTTCTGAGTCCATGGGGGTTGACAATAAAACGCATAGTATATTGGGCCGTCAGGCTTACTTGAAGTTCGCTTATAAGTTTTAAATAGAACTAAATCTCTCAAACGCCCGGTAAAACTGTCAGTTTTATCGGGCGTTTTGTGTTTTGCGGCTATGCATCTGTATTGAATGAGTTCAGAGTTAAAATCTTATCGTGATTTTTCTTCAACAATTCTCACATCAAACCTATGCTTACTCCTAAGACATTAAGAGATAAATATTATGCATTCAAGCAGGTTTATAGTGACGGGCGTAGTGCAAGGAGTCGGATTTAGGTATCACACAAAGATAAAAGCTTCCGCATTAGGGCTAGTTGGTTACGCAAAGAATTTACCGGATAGAAGTGTTGAAGTGATAGCGACTGGGCACATTGAAAAAATTTCAGAGCTAGCATCTTGGCTGGAAAAAGGGCCGACAATGGCAAAGGTTGATTCAGTGAAGAGAGAAGATATTGACGTGGAAATGTCAGAAAACTTCGAAATATTTTAAATATTATTTATTTTTTTCGGATGCGGTGGGGTGCTTTCTTTGTACATTATTCTATACGTTTTTAGGTGGAGGGTAAAAATAATACAGTTTTCAAATAAAAAAAGAGGCTGTTTAGCCTCTTTTTTTCAATAATCATGAACGATTAACGCTCACCTTGGCCTTTATAATCGCGCGCTGTGTAGCCAGTGTATAGCTGACGAGGGCGACCAATTTTGTGACCAGCTTGAGAAAGCATTTCATTCCAGTGAGAGATCCAACCAACAGTACGAGACATTGCAAAGATCACTGTGAACATGCTTGTAGGGATACCAATCGCTTTAAGAATGATACCTGAGTAGAAGTCTACGTTCGGGTATAGTTTCTTCTCGATGAAGTACGGGTCTTCAAGCGCAATTTGCTCAAGTTTCATTGCAACGTCTAGCAGTGGATCTTGAATGTTTAGCTCTTTAAGTACTTCATGACAAGTTTGACGCATTACTGTAGCACGTGGGTCAAAGTTCTTGTAAACACGGTGACCAAAGCCCATTAGGCGGAACGGGTCGTTCTTGTCTTTTGCTTTTGCTACGTACTCGTCGATACGATCAACAGAGCCAATTTCTTCAAGCATTGTTAGACATGCTTCGTTTGCACCACCGTGCGCTGGGCCCCATAGTGAAGCAATACCAGCAGCAATACATGCGTATGGGTTTGCACCTGAAGAGCCTGCAAGACGTACAGTTGACGTAGATGCATTTTGCTCATGGTCAGCGTGAAGCATGAAAATACGATCCATTGCTTTAGCTAATACAGGGCTAACTTTGTATTCTTCAGCTGGTACAGAGAACATCATATGTAGGAAGTTTTCTGCATAGCTAAGGTCGTTACGAGGGTAAACAAACGGCTGGCCTACATTGTACTTGTATGCCATAGCTGCAATAGTTGGAAGTTTTGCAACTAACTTAGTTGCACAACGCATACGCTGCTCTGAGTCTGAAATATCCAAATCATCGTGATAGAAAGATGAAAGCGCACCCACTACACCACATAGCATTGCCATAGGGTGAGAATCAACACGGAAGCCTTGGAAGAATGCTGCAATCTTCTCGTGCATCATAGTGTTACGAGTGATCTCGTCAGAGAAAGTACTTAGCTGCTCTGCGTTTGGTAGTTCACCGTTTAATAGTAAATAGCAAAGCTCAATGTAGTTTGAGTTTTCTGCAAGTTGTTCGATCGGGTAGCCGCGGTGAAGAAGTACACCTTTTGCACCATCAATGTAAGTAATAGATGATTCACAAGAGCCAGTCGACATGAAACCAGGGTCGTATGTGAAGAAGCCGTGGGCACCTAACGTACGAACGTCGATAACGTCTTGGCCTGCTGTGCCAGAGTGGATCGGTAGTTCGATTGGATCGTGCCCATCAATATGGACTGTGGCTTTCTTATCTGCCATCTATCTTATCTCCTATGAAATAACAACATTCTGATTGTTATGTTGTGATACTAATGTTAAGCAAATTCAGATCATTGTAACTTATAAATGGGGTGAAAAGTCAATTTTTCTAAGAATTATGCAAAAATGTATAATAAGTATTCTAACCAGATTAAATATTATACCATTGGCTAATTCGCAAGCGTACGAAACTAAACAAGAATTGTAAAAACACGCATAGCCTTATATACTGTCAACGGTTTTATACCGTGTCGTCTGTGGGTAAACCTATTTTTACATCGAAGTTTTACAGGCAAGTGATCTTTTAAGTGTTTAAACAGGTTTATCTAGAGTGTGCCATTTGTGCATGTCGTGCAAGTGGGTTGATAAAAACAAGTAGATGAAGCTCTTATCGAGCAAAGATGGGCAAGTAACTGTGAAAAAGCAAAGACCTGTAAATCTAGATCTTACGACTATATCTATGCCAGCAACGGCAAAGGCGTCGATCTTACATCGTGTCACTGGTGTCGCGTTGTTCTTCGCGTTGACTTTTGTCATTTGGGCGTGGTCTGAATCTCTCTCTTCTCCTGAAGGTTTTGAATTTGTGAAAGGGCTAATGACTGGCTTTATTGCGAAATTCATTGCGTGGGGCACCTTGGCTGTATTGTCTTACCACATCATTGGCGGTATCCGTCACATGATCCAAGACATGGGCCACTGGGAAGAGTTAGAGTCGGGCAATGCAAGTGCTAAAATTGCAATCGCCATTTGGGTAATCGTTGCGATTCTTGGTGGAGTGTGGATATGGTCTTAAATCAAGCAACTCTGAAACGTGATGGTGTACAAGATTATGTATCACTTCGCGCAACAGCATTAATTATTGCAGCATATGCTGTATTTATCGTGGGCTACTTAGCGTTAACTCCTGAATTAACGTATGAAGCGTGGACTGGGTTATTTGACAACCTAGCCATGAAAGCTGCAACTATGATTACACTCGTTTGTATTATGGTTCATACTCGTATTGGTCTTTGGCAGGTTTTAACTGACTACGTCAACTGTGCAACAATGCGTTCAGTTTTAGGCTTTGTATTAAATCTAATGGCACTTGCATATGTTGCTGTTGGTTTGTTTGTTCTGTGGGGTGTTTAAGTGAAATATAATGTCCGTGAATTTGATGCTGTAGTTGTCGGAGCCGGCGGTGCTGGTATGCGTGCTGCACTTGCTATTTCTGAGTCAGGCAAGACATGTGCTCTTATCTCTAAAGTATTCCCAACTCGTTCTCACACAGTTTCTGCGCAAGGTGGTATTACAGTAGCACTTGGTAATTCTCATGAAGATAACTGGGAATGGCACATGTACGATACTGTCAAAGGTTCTGATTACATCGGTGACCAAGACGCTATCGAGTACATGACTAAAACGGGTCCAGAAGCTATTACTGAATTAGAAAACATGGGCCTACCATTTTCACGTTTTGAAAATGGCCGTGTTTATCAGCGTCCTTTCGGTGGTCAGTCTAAAAACTTTGGTGGTGAACAGGCTGCGCGTACAGCGGCAGCTGCTGACCGTACTGGTCACGCGTTACTTCACTGTCTATACCAGCAAAATGTTAAAAACAAGACAAACGTATTCTCTGAGTGGTATGCATTAGACCTTGTTAAAAATGACAAGGGTGATGTAGTTGGTGTTACTGCGATCGAAATCGAAACTGGTGAAGTAGTTTACTTCAAGTCTAAAGCTGTTGTATTAGCGACAGGCGGTGCAGGTCGTATTTACGCGTCAACAACCAATGCACACATCAATACTGGTGACGGTGTTGGTATGGCGGTTCGTGCAGGCATCGGCATGCAAGACATGGAGATGTGGCAGTTCCACCCAACAGGTATTGCAGGCGCAGGTACGCTTGTAACTGAAGGTTGTCGTGGTGAAGGTGGTTACCTTCTAAATAAAGACGGCGAGCGTTTCATGGAACGTTATGCGCCTAACGCAAAAGACCTTGCTGGTCGTGACGTTGTAGCACGTGCAATGATGACTGAGATCCGTGAAGGTCGTGGTTGTGACGGCCCGTGGGGTACTCACATTAAGCTTAAGCTTGACCACTTAGGTGAAGAAATGCTTAACCTACGTCTTCCAGGTGTTTGTGATCTGTCTAAGACATTTGCTCACGTAGATCCTGCTGAAGAGCCAATTCCGGTAATCCCTACATGTCACTACATGATGGGCGGTGTACCTACTAACGTAAATGGTCAGGTGCTAGACGTAGATAGCAATGGCAATGAGCGTATTGTAGAAGGTCTATTTGCAGTAGGTGAAATCGCTTGTGTATCTGTACACGGCGCGAACCGTTTGGGTGGTAACTCACTGCTTGACTTAGTTGTATTTGGCCGTGCTGCGGGTAACTTCTTAGGCACTTACTTGAAAGACTTTGAGTCAACTGGTGAAGCTTCTAAAGACGATGTTGATGAAGCGTTTGCTCGCTACAATCGTTGGGAATCATCAGAAGTTGGCAAAGGCGAAGACCCAGTTCAAATCAAGAAAGATTTGCAAGAGTGTATGCAGCTTAACTTCTCAGTATTCCGTGAAGGTGATGCTATGGCTGACGGTCTTAAAGAACTTAAAGAGATCCGTGACCGTCTTCAGTATGCACGCCTTGACGACAAGTCAACTGAGTTCAACACACAGCGTATCGAGTGCTTAGAACTTGATAACCTTATGGAAACAGCGTATTCGACAGCCGTTGCTGCAAACTTCCGTACAGAAAGCCGTGGTGCTCACTCTAGATTTGACTTCCCAGAGCGTGATGATGAGAACTGGCTATGCCACTCAATGTATCACCCACAAAGTGAGTCAATGACAAAGCGTGATGTTAACTTTGCGCCGACTACGCGTGAAGCATTCCCACCTAAAGCTCGTACGTACTAGGAGTTAAACGATGGCAACAGCAACTTTAGAATTATCTGTTTATCGTTACAACCCAGATGTTGATACTGCACCTCGTATGCAGGAATACAAACTTGAGGTTGAAGAAGGCCGTGACATGATGGTGCTTGATGCACTACTTATGTTGAAAGAGCAAGACTCAACACTTTCTTTCCGTCGTTCATGTCGTGAAGGTGTATGTGGTTCTGATGGCGTAAACATGAATGGTAAAAATGGCCTTGCATGTATTACACCACTGTCAGCTCTACAAAAGAACGGCAAAGGTAAAATTATCATTCGTCCATTACCTGGTCTTCCAGTAATTCGTGACTTGGTAATTGACATGAGTCAGTTCTACACTCAATACGAAAAAGTAAAACCTTACTTGATCAATGATAAGCCAACAGGCGGTGAAGAGCGTCTTCAAAGTCTTGAAGATCGTGAAAAGCTTGATGGTTTATATGAGTGTATTTTATGTGCATGTTGTTCAACTTCATGCCCATCATTCTGGTGGAACCCAGATAAATTTATCGGTCCTGCTGGACTTCTTCATGCGTACCGTTTCTTGGCTGATAGCCGCGACACGGCAACTGAAGAGCGTTTGGCTGGTCTTGATGACGCGTTCAGCGTATTCCGTTGTCACAGTATCATGAACTGTGTTAGCGTTTGTCCGAAAGGTTTGAATCCAACCAAAGCAATTGGACATATTAAATCTATGCTATTAAACCGTTCGGTTTAAAGCTTAGTATTATCTTAAGATGGCATGCATGACATGCCATCTTGTTTTCGTTTAAGTTTAAGTTTCTGCGCTAGAGAAAAGGGCTAATAAATGCACGAAGGTGTGATGAAAGCATGGCTGGAATCTTCTCACTTATACGGCGGCAACGTTGCATATGTAGAAGATTTATATGAGGCGTATCTAGATGATGCGGCTTCAGTGCCAGAAGAATGGCGAGAAGTGTTTGATCAACTACCTAAAGTAGAAGGTGTTGATGTTGATATTAAACATTCCGATGTAAGAGCACAATTTGCTGAGCTTGCTAAGAACAAACACAGAGAAGTAGTAGTTTCTGCAGAAGGTGCGGCAGATGCAAAACAAGTGCGTGTGTTGCAGCTTATTAATGCATTTAGATTTAGGGGCCACCAAAACGCCAATCTAGACCCATTGGGTCTATGGCAACGTGACCGAGTGAGAGAACTCGAGTTGGCTTACCACGATTTAGATGATGTGGATCTCGATAAAGAATTCAATATTGGCTCTTTTGCTTGTGGCAAAGAGACAATGAAGTTAAAAGATTTATACGCTGCACTTAAGTCCACATATTGTGGTTCTGTAGGCGCAGAGTACATGCACATCACATCAACCGAAGAAAAACGCTGGTTACAACAACGCTTAGAAGCCGGTTTCTCAAAGCCCCAGTTCAGCAAAGAAAACAAACTACGCTTATTGCAAGGCTTAATCGCAGCTGATGGTCTTGAAAAGTATCTTGGTGCTAAATTCCCAGGTGCAAAGCGCTTCTCACTGGAAGGTGGTGACGCACTAGTGCCAATGCTTAAAGAGCTTGTACATAGAGCAGGTGAAAGCGGCCAAGAAGAAGTTGTAATTGGTATGGCGCACCGTGGTCGTCTAAACGTACTAGTTAACGTTTTAGGTAAGAATCCACAGGAATTATTTGACGAATTCGCTGGTAAATACGGTGAGTCGGCGGGTTCTGGTGATGTTAAATACCACATGGGTTTCTCTTCTGATTTCTCAACTCAGGGTGGCGATGTTCATATGGCATTGGCTTTTAACCCGTCTCACTTAGAAATCGTAAACCCAGTGGTCATGGGCTCAGTAAGAGCACGTCTAGACCGTTTAAACTGTGCAAGTGGCTCTAAAGCATTGCCAATTACCATTCATGGTGACTCAGCAATCGCTGGACAAGGTGTTGTACAAGAGACCTTTAACTTATCTAAGACTCGCGCTTATGGTGTAGGTGGTACAGTACGTATCGTTGTAAACAACCAAGTTGGTTTTACAACATCTAAGGCAGAAGATACACGCTCAACAGAGTACTGTACTGATATTGCTAAGATGGTTCAGGCTCCAATCTTCCACGTTAACTCTGATGATCCTGAAGCGGTTGCATTCGTAACACAAGTTGCGCTTGATTTCCGTAACAAGTTTAAGCGTGATGTTGTCATTGATTTAGTGTGTTACCGTCGTCACGGTCACAACGAAGCTGATGAGCCAAATGCTACTCAGCCTCTAATGTATCAAAAGATCAAAAAGCACCCAGTACCTCGTCAATTATATTCTGACAAGTTAGTAGCTGAAGGTGTACTTTCTGCACAAGAAGCTAAGCAACTAGCTGACGACTACCGCAACGGTTTAGACAATGGCGAGTGTGTAGTTGCTGAAATTCAGCCTGAAACTAAGCATTCTTCAGAATGGTCTAAATACGTAGGTCACGATTGGGATACACCATACGAGACTGAAGTATCTGTAGACAAGCTCAAAGAGCTTGGTGAAAAGGTTGCTAGCTATCCTGAAGAGCACAAAGCGCAGTCTCGTGTTAAGAAAATCTATGATGATCGTAAAGCGATGGCTACAGGTGACAAACCACTTGATTGGGGTATGGCTGAAACACTGGCATACGCGACAATGGTTGACCAAGGCACTGACATTCGTTTAACAGGTCAAGATTCTGGCCGTGGTACTTTCTTCCACCGTCACGCTGTTGTTCACAACCAAATTGATGCATCTACTTATTTACCGTTGCAAAACATCAGCCCAGAGCAGGGTACTTTTGAGGTTTATGACTCAGTACTTTCTGAAGAAGCTGTACTTGCATTCGAATATGGTTATGCGACAGCAGAGCCTACTTCACTGGTTCTTTGGGAAGCTCAGTTCGGTGACTTCGCAAACGGTGCTCAGGTTGTATTTGACCAGTTCTTAAGTTCTGGTGAGCAAAAGTGGGGCCGTCTATGTGGCTTGACTCTGTTGCTACCTCATGGTTATGAAGGTCAAGGTCCTGAACACAGTTCAGCACGTCTTGAGCGATACTTGCAACTTTGTGCAGACCACAACATGCAAGTGTGTGTTCCGACTACGCCTGCACAGGTTTATTCAATGTTACGTCGTCAATCGGTTCGTCCGTTACGTCGTCCATTGATTGTTATGACGCCAAAGTCATTGTTACGTCATCCTTTAGCAGTTTCAAGTTTGGAAGAGCTTTCTGACGGCGTATTCCATAATATGATCGATGAAATTGATGATATTAAGCCTGAAAATGTTGAGCGCGTTGTATTCTGTAGCGGTAAAGTTTACTACGAACTACTTCAAGAGCGTCGCAAGCTTGAGCTAAACAATGTTGCTATCGTACGTGTTGAGCAGTTATATCCGTTCCCTCACAAAGAGATGGATGAGATTATGGCTCGCTACCAGCATGTTAAAGATTTCGTATGGTGTCAGGAAGAGCCACAGAACCAAGGCGCTTGGTACTGCTCTCAACACCATTTCTGGGAAGCAATCCCTACTGGTGCAAACCTAACTTATGCTGGTCGTAAGGCTTCAGCAGCACCTGCTTGTGGTTATATGTCTACCCATACTAAAGAACAAAACGCGTTGATTGCTGACGCATTAACAATTAAAAAATAAGGAATAAGAGATGACAACCGAAATTAAGGTGCCTGTTCTTCCTGAGTCAGTTGCAGACGCAACCGTCGCAACTTGGCATGTAAGCGTTGGTGATACGGTTAGCCGTGACCAAAACCTAGTTGACATCGAAACTGACAAAGTCGTTTTAGAAGTTGTTGCACCTGAAGACGGTGTAATTGTTGCTATTTCTGAAGAAGAAGGCGCAACTGTATTAGGTGAGCAAGTAATTGCACAAATCGGTGCTGCGGGCGCAGCACCTGCTCAATCAAATGAACAACCAGCAGCGCCAGCAGCGGCGCCAGCAGCAGAAGGTAAAGAAGTGGACATTAAAGTACCAGTACTTCCAGAGTCAGTAGCAGACGCTACAATCGCAACTTGGCACGTACAACCAGGTGAGGCTGTAAGCCGTGACCAAAACCTAGTTGACATCGAGACTGACAAAGTTGTTTTAGAAGTTGTTGCACCTGAAGATGGTGTAATGGGTGAACACTTGCACGCTGAAGGCGACACAGTTCTTGGCGAGCAGGTTATTGGTAAACTTTCAGCGGGTGGTGCACCAGCAGCTCCAGCAGACGCAGCTCCTGCGGCTTCTGATGAAAACGCTGACGTACTTACTCCATCAGTTCGTCGCCTAATTGCAGAAAAAGGTCTTGATGCTTCTCAAATCAAAGGCTCTGGTAAAGGTGGTCGTATCACTAAAGAAGACGTAGATGCCTTCTTGAAAGCTCCTGCAGCAAAACCTGCTGCAGCTCCTGCTAAAGCAGCGGCAGCTCCAGCGGCACCAGTAGGTGATCGTACTCAAAAACGTGTTCCTATGACTCGTTTACGTAAGACAATTGCTAACCGTCTTCTTGAAGCAAAGAACTCTACTGCAATGTTAACTACGTTCAACGAAGTAAACATGAAACCAATCATGGATCTTCGTAAGCAGTATAAAGATGTATTTGAAGAGCGTCACGGCATCCGTCTTGGCTTCATGTCTTTCTACGTGAAAGCGGTAACTGAAGCACTTAAGCGCTTCCCTGAAGTAAATGCATCAATCGATGGCGATGACATCGTATACCACAACTACTTCGACATCAGCATCGCTGTTTCTACACCTCGTGGTCTAGTTACACCAGTACTTCGTGATTGTGACAAGTTATCTGTTGCTGAAATCGAAAAGGGTATTCGTGAGTTAGCACTTAAAGGCCGCGACGGTAAGTTAACTGTTGATGACATGACTGGTGGTAACTTCACTATCACTAACGGTGGTGTATTCGGTTCATTACTTTCTACGCCTATCATCAACCTACCTCAGTCTTCGATTCTTGGTATGCACAAAATCCAAGAGCGCCCGATGGCTGTAAACGGTAAAGTAGAAATTCTACCAATGATGTACCTAGCGCTTTCTTATGACCACCGTCAAATCGATGGTAAAGAATCAGTTGGTTTCTTAGTAACAATCAAAGAATTACTAGAAGATCCAACTCGTCTACTTCTAGACGTTTAAGCGAAAGATTAAATCTTAAGCTGTATGTGTGCAATTAAGCAACATACAGCTTTTTTTTTGCGCCTTTGGTCTAACTGGGGTTTTCTTACTACGCCTTGGGATCTATACTATGGGCGCAATTTGGGATAGCTGATTATTTGCATAAATATTCAGCATTTTTAGTATAAAAAATTGGATAAAGCATCATGAATTTGCATGAGTATCAGGCAAAACAACTTTTTGCCGAATATGGTTTACCTGTATCTGAGGGTTACGCTTGTGACACTCCTCAGGAAGCAGTTGAAGCTGCTGGTAAGATTGGTGGCGACAAGTGGGTCGTTAAATGTCAAGTACACGCGGGTGGCCGTGGTAAAGCTGGCGGTGTTAAGCTAGCTGATAGCAAAGACGAGATCCGCGCATTTGCTGAAAACTGGTTAGGTAAAAACCTAGTGACTTACCAGACTGACGAAAAAGGTCAGCCTGTTGCTAAGATCCTTGTTGAAAGCTGCACTGATATTGCAAATGAGCTATACCTTGGTGCTGTTGTTGACCGTGCTTCACGTAAAATCGTGTTCATGGCTTCAACTGAAGGTGGTGTAGAAATCGAGCAAGTTGCTGAAGAAACACCAGAACTTATTCACAAAGCTGAAATCGATCCACTAGTAGGCCCTCAGGCATACCAAGGTCGTGAGCTTGGCTTCAAGCTTGGTCTTAACCCAGCTCAGATCAAACAGTTCACTAAGATCTTCCTAGGTCTAGCGAACATGTTCATCGATCATGACTTCGCACTTCTAGAGATCAACCCTCTAGTAATCACTGACGAAAACAACCTACACTGCCTAGACGGTAAGATTGGTGTTGATGGCAACGCGCTATTCCGTCAGCCTAAGATCCGTGAATTCCACGATCCTTCACAAGAAGATGCACGTGAAGCTCACGCTGCAAGCTTCGAACTTAACTACGTTGCTCTAGACGGTAACGTTGGTTGTATGGTTAACGGTGCAGGCCTAGCGATGGGTACAATGGACATCGTAAACCTACACGGTGGCAAGCCAGCTAACTTCCTAGACGTTGGTGGCGGCGCGACTAAAGAGCGTGTATCTGAAGCATTCAAGATCATCCTTTCAGATGACAATGTGAAAGCAGTACTTGTAAACATCTTCGGTGGTATCGTTCGTTGTGACATGATCGCTGAAGGTATCATTGGTGCAGTTAAAGAAGTTGGTGTAAGCGTACCAGTAGTTGTACGTCTTGAAGGTACTAACGCTGAAGCTGGCCGTGAAGTACTAGCTAACTCTGGTCTTGACATCATCGCTGCTGAATCACTAACAGATGCTGCAGAGAAAGTAGTTGCTGCTGCGGAGGGCAAATAATGTCTGTACTAATTAATAAAGATACTAAAGTAATCTGTCAGGGTTTCACTGGTGGTCAGGGTACTTTCCACTCTGAGCAAGCTATCCAGTACGGTACGCAAATGGTTGGTGGTGTATCACCAGGTAAAGGCGGCCAAACTCACCTAGGTCTTCCAGTATTCAACACTGTACGTGAAGCTGTAGAAGCTACTGGTGCAACTGCAACAGTAATCTACGTTCCAGCAGCATTCTGTAAAGACGCTATCTTAGAAGCTATCGACGGTGGCATTAAGCTAATCGTTTGTATCACTGAAGGCATCCCTACACTTGATATGGTTGATGTTAAAGTGAAGCTAGAAGAAACTGGCGTTCGCATGATCGGTCCTAACTGCCCAGGTGTTATCACTCCGGGTGAGTGTAAAATTGGTATCATGCCTGGTCACATCCACTTACCAGGTAAAGTAGGTATCGTATCTCGTTCGGGTACTCTTACTTACGAAGCAGTTAAGCAAACTACTGATGCTGGTTTCGGTCAGTCTACTTGTGTTGGTATCGGTGGTGATCCAATCCCAGGTACTAACTTCATCGACGTACTAGAAATGTTCCAGAACGATCCTAAGACTGAAGCAATCGTAATGATTGGTGAGATCGGTGGTACAGCAGAAGAAGAAGCTGCAGAGTACATCAAACACAACGTGACTAAGCCAGTTGTTTCATACATCGCTGGTGTTACTGCTCCTCCGGGCAAGCGTATGGGTCACGCAGGTGCAATCATCTCAGGTGGTAAAGGTACTGCTGATGAGAAGTTCGCAGCTCTAGAAGAAGCAGGCGTTAAGACTGTTCGTTCTCTAGCTGAGATCGGTTCTGCACTTAAAGAAAAAGCTGGTTGGTAATTACATTACCACTCAGGTAAAAGGCTCCTTAGGGAGCCTTTTTTGTATAATATGACCCGTCCTAAATAGCACGATGTGATCCTGAGCTCACTTCGCTCGCTGTCATCCTGAACTTGATTCAGGATCTATGTTTTTAAAGTGAACTTAGCAATGAAGGTGATGACATCATCAACTGTCAAAATTACCCATTTCACCTTGCGCAAAGCAAATGAACTCACGTCGCACGATGTCATCCTGAACTTGATTCAGGATCTATGTTTTTAAAGTGAACTTAGCAATGAAGGTGATGACCTCATCAACTGTCAAAACTACCCATTTCAACTTGCGCAAAGCAAATGAACTCACGTCGCACGCTGTCATCCTGAACTCACTTCGCACGATGCCATCCTGAACTTGATTCAGGATCTATGTTTTTAAAGTGAGCTCAGCAATGGAGGTGATGACCTCATCAACTGTCAAAACTCCCCATTTCACCTTGCGCAAAGCAAATGAACTCACGTCGCACGCTGTCATCCTGAACTTGATTCAGGATCTATGTTTTTAAAGTGAACTTAGCAATGAAGGTGATGACCTCATCAACTGTCAAAACTACCCATTTCAACTTGCGCAAAGCAAATGAACTCACGTCGCACGC